>NZ_CP041036.1:4028732-4338634 GCF_006385555.1 Shewanella polaris
GAGAGCCAACAGAGTGTGAGTCACGATGTGAATACTCATTAGATAATGGCGGCTGAGCATTGACAAAACTCGCCATTGTTAAACCCACAACCCCGCTAAGCCCTAGAATTGGCAATAAAGCACAGTGTTTATTTATTCGCATAAGTTACCTCCACAACATGGTATTCAACCATCAGTTTACGCTAAGCAAGGTCAAAGTCGATATCAACAATATAGGTCTATCAAATGGCTTAACCCTATATTAGAAAAATGCTATAGTGCGCCTCATAAGGGTTTGGATTTGATTTACAGGCGGTAAGCATGAGTTTTAAAGATTTACGCAGCTTCATCGATCATTTAGAAGTAAATGGCGAATTAAAGCGCATTAAGCACCCTGTTGATCCTCACTTAGAAATGACGGAGATCGCTGATCGTGTTTTACGATCGGGTGGCCCTGCTCTGCTATTTGAAAATCCTACTAATAATACTATGCCAGTACTGGTTAACCTGTTTGGCACACCTAAGCGTGTGGCAATGGCCTTGGGTAAAGACGACCCACTAGCGCTGCGTGAGGTTGGTGAGTTGTTGGCATTCTTGAAAGAACCTGAGCCGCCGAGTGGCTTTAAAGATGCCATTGCTAAAATACCCATGTTTAAGCAGGCATTAAATATGCCACCAAAGACAGTGCGTAATCCACCTTGTCAGCAAGTGGTTAAAACGGGCGATGAAGTTGACTTAACATCATTGCCTATCCAACATTGTTGGCCTGGAGATATTGCTCCTTTAGTCACTTGGGGACTCACCATCACCAAAGGACCTCGCCAGAAAAGACAAAACTTAGGCATTTATCGCCAACAATTATTAGGCAAAAATAAGCTTATTATGCGCTGGCTTGATCATCGCGGTGGAGCCTTAGATTTTAAAGATTTTAAACAGCTTCACCCAGGTGAGCGTTATCCAGTCGTGGTAGCATTAGGTAGCGATCCAGTGACCATTTTAGGTGCTGTGACCCCCGTACCTGATTCAATGAGTGAATACGCTTTTGCTGGCTTATTGCGTGGTGAGCGCACTGAAGTCTGCAAAGCAATTAGCTGCGATCTTGAAGTACCAGCTACCAGCGAAATTATTCTTGAAGGCTATATAGACCCTGATGAAACAGCAGTAGAAGGCCCATACGGCGATCATACTGGTTACTATAACGAAACCGACTCATTTCCAGTTTTCACTGTGACTCATATTACTCACCGTAAAGATGCCATTTATCATAGCACCTACACAGGCCGTCCACCCGATGAGCCAGCTATGTTAGGCGTGGCGTTAAACGAAGTATTTGTTCCCATTTTACGTAAGCAGTATCCAGAAATTATTGATTTTTATCTGCCGCCTGAAGGTTGTTCTTATCGCATGGCAGTGATTTCAATTCGTAAGCAATATCCCGGTCATGCTAAGCGCGTAATGATGGGAGCATGGTCATTCTTACGCCAATTTATGTATACCAAATTTATCGTTGTTGTTGATGACGATGTTAATTGCCGTGATTGGCAAGATGTTATTTGGGCAATTACCACCCGCATGGATCCTATTCGCGATACCATGATGGTAGATAATACTCCGATTGATTATCTTGATTTTGCCTCACCTGTTGCCGGTTTAGGCTCTAAGATGGGTTTAGATGCCACTAACAAATGGCCAGGCGAAACCACTCGCGAATGGGGAACACCTATTGTGATGGATCCCGAAGTTAAACAAAAAATTGATCAAATTTGGGATGATCTCGGCATAGACGATATTCCAACATTATAACCACGATGATCAAATTAGGACGCAAGTCACTATAATTAGCTCATTGATAAAAATAAAAAGGCCTTAAAGGACGTTAGATGAAAACCATTCGTTGCCAGATTGAAAAAATCACCCCGTTTAATGACGCTGTGTATCAAGTGTTTCTTAAACCCGAAGCAGCTTTCGATTTTAAAGCCGGCCAATACTTATCTGTGGTCATGGGTGAAAAAGACAAACGTCCTTTCTCTATCGCTTCAGCTCCTAATGCAGCATTGATTGAGTTACACATTGGTGCAGCGGTCAGCGAAAGCTACCCTATGCAGGTTGTGGAACGTCTACAAACCTCAAAGCATATCGATATAGAAGCGCCCGCAGGTGATGCCTTTTTGCGTAGCGATAGCCACAGACCCCGTATTTTGATTGCGGGTGGCACAGGTTTCTCATACATAAAAAGTATCGTTGAAGCACAAATTGCTAATGGTGAAACCATCCACACTAAACTGTATTGGGGTTGTCGCAATGAAGACGCAATGTACTACCAAGACATCGCCAAGCAATGGCATAACGATCATTCGTGGTTAGAGTTTATTCCTGTCGTTGAACTTGCAGATAGCACTTGGAAAGGTAAACAAGCTAATTTACTAGAGCAAATTAAGCAGGATTTTGTCAGCTTAAATGGTTACGACATCTATATAGCTGGTCGTTTTGACATGGTTGGAGCTGCACGAGAGTTGTTCCGTGAACTTGGAGTAGAAGAGGACCACCTATATGGTGATGCCTTCGCATTTATTAAATAAGCTCTCTCAATAAAAACGATTAAAACCGGCTATCTTGCCGGTTTTTTTATAGGTAAATCGATTGATTGCTTTGTATTCCATGGCTCATTTCTTTAAAATTAACCCACATTTATTATTAAGGTATTCCAATGAAACTCAGTCAATTAACCCAATCCATTTACGATCATTTATACCGCGACATTTTTGAGTTTCGCAACACCTTTGACCTGCCCGTTAACGATAGTGCTAGCCTAGACGATAAAGCAGACACTTTGCATACATCATTAATTATTGAAGAAATGACCGAGCTTGCAGAAGCCGACTCGCGTATTGAACAAGCTGATGCCATTGTTGACTCAGTTTATGTGTTAATGGGCCGCTTAGTGCACTTAGGTGCAGCCCAGATAAGTGATAGTCTAGAGATCAGCTACCTTATCGATTTATTGCTAAACGTGGCTAAAAACCGCGAAATAGACTTTATCCAATGCTGGGATGAGGTGCACTCAAGCAACATGAGTAAAGTGTGCCGAAATCAACAAGAGTTAGATGAAACCATCGCCTTTTACGCTAAACAAGGTGTTGAAATAGTCGGTAGCACTAAAGGTGAGTTTATTATTGCCAAGTGCGCTAAAGATGTTGATATGGCAGGTAAAGTGGTACGCCAAGGCAAAGTCTTAAAATCCGTTTACTATCGCCCTGCAGACTTAACCACGTTAGTGCGAGATTAATCAGTAAATCAGCTACTCGATTTTTACTTAGTAGTACTGGTTTACTCATAAAAAAATGCGCTTTCATTAGCGCATTTTTTTATGACTGCTTTCAGTTATTCAACCACCGAAATTTTGCTATTGTTCAGCGCCTGAATTAACCGCTGCGGTTCATCCACACTCAAATGAATCACTTTCATGGGTTCCGGTAACTGGCCCATACCACCATGATAAATGACCGGACGATTTAGCGTAATAGTGACATTACTCTGCCCACGACCAATAATAATGGTTTCTGGTTCATCTTTATTTAATTCAGCTGATTCTTGATTATCAACACTGGCAATATCCGCAATGTTCACGACCATAAATCCCCACAATGAATTATTGATCACTAAGTTATCTCTGATTAAATACAAAGAGTAATAACGTGATAACCGATGATTAGCCACAATAGACATCAAGGTATAGGCAATAATGCTCGAGACAATAATTGCCAACCACTCGCTCCATGAGACCAATAATAAATAACTGCTACAAGATGCGGTGATACAACCTATTAGCATTAGCCATACATGCCAGCGCGTTGCACTATTGAGATTGATATTAGCGATGGCCGCCGGATGATGACGTGAAAACCAAGGGATTGAATAAAACCAGTTGGTCGCTTCACTGGCCAGAATAAGTGCGATAGTTAAACTTTTTTCATCGCCATCCCGATACGTTTCTACCGCACCAACTCTAGGATCGCCCTTAAGCTTTCGCACCTTAATCAAGCCACGAACAACACTCACCACCAAGTACAATTCAATAACCAGCAACACTGCAATAATCGGATATCGTAACCATGCAACAAACTCAAAATAGTGCGCGACTTCGGCAGGGAAACTTAACCGAGCAACCAGGCTGCTTAAACTGAAAACGATAATCAATTTCCACAGTTTCTGGGCGCCCATTTTGATAATACAATACCAGTAGCTCAGAGGCAGTAACAAAAAATACACTACACAAATAAGGTATAACGACCACTTATCAGCATCGCTCGTTAACGACTCAGGCGTACACTGAACACCGATAACAAAACTGAATATCATTAAGACTAAAAAGACTAACCGATATTTAACTGTTGCTCTCATTCAATACTCTTCCTTGGGTAATCTCTATTCAATTATTGACGCGCTGTAGAAATGGATGTGGGGGCAGATAAAAATAAAACAAGTTATTAACATATCAGCAAAAATACGTCTTATGGAAATTGATTAGCTCAAAAGTTGTTACAGGAAATGATTGATATAGCTTTATCACGCAACACGACAAAGAGTTGCACTATAATTAAGCGACTTTATAGGGCTAATAGGTGATTTGAGTTAAATACTGCGTTTAAACAACCAAGTTAAACCATGAATTGCAGTAGTTGGGAAAGCCATCGAATGATCGGCCTCTGGGATCACCAGCAGCTTGAGTTGTAAAGCGCCGGTTTTAGCAGATGGATGAGATTGAAGTATTTGATAAAAAGCTTGAGCGTCTGCCACCATATGATGATTATCATTAGTATGAGGTGGCTTTTCTAATTCGCCAATACCAATAAAAACCTTGGCAGATATTGCTGGTGTGTGACTAAAACGCTGAGAAAACTGCTGCAACAATTGCTTATTATCGAACCACAGAGATGGGCTACCCAATACATAATAATCAAATAGCCTTGGTCGTTCTAACAATATATATGCACCCAGCAAGCCGCCTAACGAATTTCCCATAAAAGTATCATATTGCTTATTTACCCGAAAATTCGTTTCAACAAAGGGCATAACAATATTACTGATAAAGCTAACATGTCGTTTAGCCTCACCCGTCGGTAATGTCCAACTCGGATCGTGACTTGGAGTGAAATCTCTAATCCGACTCGCAGAGCCTTTACTTGGCTTTTGATAGCCAATAGCGACTAAAATAGCTTGTTGCATTATGTTGCTGTTCATCAGAAATCGCGTTGCACCAGACACCACTTGCAAACTGTACATGCTATCAGTCATGTATATCACTGGATATTGATGTGAACTACTTTGCTGGTATTTTTTGGGGAGTTTGATCATCACTTGATAGTCACGATCGCCATCTTTGAGTATAAATTGACGGGTACGAGGAATGTTGACAACCGCAGCTGTAGAATACACATCGACAGTGCTGCTTGGTAAACTAGCTATTACAGCATCATGGTTAGCTGACACATTGGTTATGGGGAACCAACAACATATTATCGCGCAGCACAACCAATAAGTTGTTTTCATGCATCCCTGCCCTATGGTAATAAACCACAAACGTTAAATCATATAATCCAGTGCGAGTGCGATAAACAGTATCATCCCTGCCCAGTTATTATTTAAAAAGGCTTTAAAGCATGGGGCACGTTCATGATGGAAAATTAATCGTTGCTGATACATCGCAAACCCGATAAAGCTGATAATACCCAAGCCATAAATAACCCCTCGATCGGCCAGCAGCCCAGCCATCACAAAACACCCTAACGCAGCAAGTTGAAATAGGCCGATAATCTGTCGGTCAAAGCGGCCAAATAAGATAGCGGTTGATTTAATGCCAACTTTTAAGTCATCGTCACGATCGACTATGGCATACATGGTGTCGTACGCTACCGTCCAACACCAATTAGCCATAAATAACCACCAAGCTTCAACTGGCACTTCACCAAGTTGAGCAGCATAGGCCATCGGAATTGACCAACTCCACACAATACCCAAAAACATTTGTGGCATGTTGGTCACCCGTTTCATAAACGGGTACATCACAGTTAATACTATCCCGACTACAGATAACTGCACCACGAGAGGATTAAGCCATAACACTAAACTAAAAGCAGCCAACCCTAAAAGAGTAAATAGAGTCAGTGCCTCTTTAACAGACACTTCACCCGACACCAACGGTCGCATACTCGTACGCTCGACATGAGCATCTAATTTACGGTCAGCAAAGTCATTAATTATGCAGCCATTAGCCCGCATAATAATCACTCCCACGATGAAAATGAGTAACACCTTGATATCAGGCATACCATGAGCGGCTAACACCAATGCCATTAAACAAGGCCATAACAGAAGTAAGGTGCCAATGGGTCTGTCAATCCGCATTAATCGTGCATATGCACGCAACTTATCTTGCAATGACATTGGTGTCGTATCTCCATGATTTAGCAAGTTATACAGATTAACAGTGCTCTAATTTTGCTAACGACACCAACAACCATTTGCAGCCAAAATCGACAAAATCAACCTGCACACGGCCTTTTTCACCAGAGCCTTCAAAGTTAATCACCTTGCCTTCACCAAACTTAAAATGCTTCACTTTAGAGCCAACTCTATAACCAGTATCATTAAAACCATTCGGCTTGGTAGTGACCGTCGCAGGACGAGCAGCAAAGCGTTTGCTGATCGATGGCTTCACCTGAGCACGTATGCGAATTTGTTCAACGAATTTTTCAGGAATTTCGTTAATAAATCGTGATGGGCTAGCATAATCTTCACGGCCATAAATACGACGGGACTCAGCATAACTGATGTACAGTTTCTGCATTGCACGGGTCATTCCGACATAACATAAACGACGCTCTTCATCTAAACGATCGCCTTCATCTAGTGCCATCTTGCTCGGGAATAATCCTTCCTCAACACCCGCCATAAACACCATTGGAAACTCAAGTCCTTTGGCCGAATGTAACGTCATCAATTGCACAGCATCGGTAAAGGCATCAGCCTGACCTTCGCCAGCTTCTAATGCTGCATGAGATAAAAAGGCATTAAGCTCGCCCATGTCTTCAAGTTCTTCAGGCATTTCGAAACTGCGCGCTGCAGTGACTAACTCATTTAAGTTTTCAATTCGCGCTTGGGCTTTTTCGCCCTTTTCAGCCTCGTACATGGTACGCAAACCTGAACGGTCAATCACATCATCAGCCATCCGATACAACAACATATCTGCAGTATCAGTACGCATCGAGATAATCAGTTCCATAAAGCCATTGATGGCATTAGCTGCACGCCCAGCTAGTACTTTTTCTTCAACTAAATGCACACAGGCTTGCCAAAGTGTTAGCTGTTGCTGTCTGGCTGTTGAGCGCACAATATCTAAAGTGCGATCACCAATACCACGAGCTGGGGTATTCACCACACGTTCGAATGCGGCATCATCATCTTTATTATTGATAAGACGCATATAGCCCATTGCATCTTTAATTTCTTGACGCTCGAAGAAGCGCAGACCACCGTAAATACGGTAAGCTAACCCTTTGTGTAAAAAGGCTTCTTCTAATACTCGCGATTGCGCATTTGAACGATATAAAATCGCGCACTCGCTCAAACTACCGCCTTTTTCCTGCCAATCGCTAATGCGACCCACAATGAACTTGGCTTCGTCCGTCTCATTAAAGGCGCAATAAACAGAAATGGGCTCGCCATCTTTGTCTTCAGTCCATAACTCTTTGCCCAAGCGATCTGGGTTATTAGAAATCACAGCGTTAGAGGCATTCAAAATATTCGCCGTTGAACGGTAATTTTGTTCTAAACGAATCGTTGTTGCACCGTCAAAATCTTTTAAGAAACGATGGAGGTTTTCAATTTGCGCACCACGCCAGCCATAAATGGATTGATCGTCATCACCGACAATCATCACATTAGCCGTTTTGCCCGCTAACACACGGATCCACGCATATTGTATCGCGTTAGTATCTTGAAACTCGTCTACTAAAATATGACGAAAACGCTCTTGATAATGTGCCAATAAATGCGGTTTATTCAACCATAACTCATGCGCACGTAATAGGATTTCAGCAAAATCGACCAAACCTGCACGATCACAAGATTCTTGGTAGATTTTATAAATATTCAGTAAGTTTTGCTCAATCGGAAACCCGCCTGCATCGATATGCTTAGGGCGAAGACCTTGATCTTTCTTACCATTGATATAACCCTGAGCTTGACGCGGAGGATACTGCTTCTCATCTAAATTAAGGCTTTTTAGAATACGTTTTAACAAACGCAACTGATCGTCAGAATCGATAATCTGGAAGCTTTGCGGTAAATTGGCATCTTGATAATGAGTGCGTAATAACCGATGGGCTAAACCGTGGAAGGTACCAATCCACATGCGTCCCATGTTAGTACCCACGACCTTTTCCACCCGTTCACGCATTTCTGCCGCGGCTTTATTGGTAAAGGTGACTGCCAAAATAGAATATGGACTTTGTTGTTCAACTTGCATTAACCACGCTATACGGTGGGTTAATACTCGGGTTTTACCACTGCCGGCACCCGCTAACACCAACATATTTGAAAGTGGTGCGCCAACTGCCTCACGCTGCTTATCGTTTAGGCCGTCTAATAATGATGATACGTCCATTTTTCCTCCCAGAAATCTGCATTGCATTATATATCAAATAGCGAGGGTCTGTTTACCTTTCGTGGGCCGATATGGTTCTAAATAAACACTTATTAATCATGGTGCAATATGTGACACCTGGTATTTTAAGAATATATCATGCAACTTTTAGCCATATTCCATACAATAAAGAGCAAAACAAGTTTAATTGAGATCCTTGCTAGGTTTACCGTATACGTTTGCTGAGAGGTAGAGGGGTTCGCTAGAATAACAACAGCATATTTTGAATGTCTTAGTGGCCCTATCAGCCTAAATTGACAAAGATACGCATGAAAATTACTATACAAATTAAGATAGTTACTTAGGTTGTCATATTGAATATCAAAGATTTAGAGCTGTTTATTGCCGTAGCAAAACTAGGCAGCTTCTCCAAAGCGGCTAAATCACTTGATACCCGCCGAGCACTAGTAAGTCGCCGCATTGCAGATTTAGAAAAACAGCTCGGCGCACCGCTGTTTACCCGTACGACCCGAGTAATGAAATTAACCACTTCTGGCCAACGTTACCTTAGCCAAATAACACCGTTAGTTAACCAACTCAAACATGCTGGAGACGTATTTAAACATCGTCACGACGATGTACAAGGTAAGTTAAGAATAGGCTTACAACCCTTTGTTGATAAGCTGATGGATAAACACATTGCCAATTTTATTCATGCTTACCCACAAGTACAGTTAGAAGTGTTTATTGTGCCGGGGCAAATTCAAGATCTAAAACGTTTAGATTTAGATTTCATGCTCAATGTCGGTGAGGTCAGTAAAGGGAATATCCATAGCCAAAAGCTGATGACCTTTGAACGAAAATTGTATGCTAGTACACTTTATCTTGAAAATTCATCGGTTATTGAAACCATTGATGATTTACATTATCACTCACTTTTGGGCTATCGGTCTGCAGAAGGTATATTAGAAGATAACTGGATATTTCAACATACAGAAATCAGCGCAAATCATAAAGTCATTTGCAGTGATTACAACTCTTTGTACCACTTTTGTTTAGGCGGTGCTGGGATTACGTTATTGCCTCAAGTCATTGCAATCGCGGCTGTTGAAAACCAACAATTAATCAATGTATTACCCGAACTAAGTGCCGGATTCAAAGATATTAATATCATTTATCCTAAAGACCACATCATATCGGCGGCGACTAAAGCATTTATTGAACACTTAACCCAAATGGTTAAGTAACCTGAACTCGGGATAAGTAAGTAACATTTAGGCCAGCAATGCTGGCCTATTTAATGATTAACCTCAACCCAGAAAAACAGGTTGGATAAAAGTCGATTTATTTCTTATCGTCTTTTAAACCAATGCTGTCCATCCAATATTCAAAATTAACTAAATTACCAGGTAACACAATACGACTATCAGGTTTGCTTAAACCATCTAACTGCTTCATGTATTGTTCACCAAGTTGCATCCGCAGAGCACTTTGTCCACCTTCTGACGAAATAACCACAGCCAATCGTTCTATTGATTCAGATGTCGCTTTAGCTATCGTTAGAATTTCCTGAGCCTTACCTTCGGCCTCATTAATACGACGCTGCATTTCACCTTCAGAACGATTGATGGTTTCCGCCATGACACCTTCTGAACGGTTAATTTTACTTTGTTTATCACCTTCACTTTTGGCTAATAATGCCCGACGTTCACGTTCGGCATTAACCTGCATTTCCATGGCGTTTTTAACCGTTTCAGGAGGGGTGATGTTTTTAATTTCGTAGCGGTGAACCCTAATACCCCACATTGAACCCGCTTCATCAAGCACCTCAACCACTTTGGCCGAAATTAAATCACGCTCTTCAAAAGTACGGTCAAGGTCTAACGTGCCAATCACTGAACGAGTGGTAGTTTGCGCCAATTGAATGGCTGCATAACGGTAATCCGTTATGCCATAACTGGCTTTTACTGGATCGGTTACCGAAATATAAATCACGCCATCAACTTCGACATTCACTTCATCACTTGAAAAACACTCTTGCGGTGGCACATCGATAGTTTCTTCTTTTAAGTCATGAATATAAGCGACTTTATCAACAAAAGGGATCAGCGCATGAAAGCCAGCATCTAAGGTATTGTGATATTTGCCTAACCGTTCAACGATATAAGCAGACTTAGTTGGAACGAGGCGAATAGACTGAAATAATTTGAGCACAAAAATGGCAAAAATAGCGCCCCAAATAACCATAACAATAAAATCAGTATCAATTCCGTTAATCAACATTAGCGTGCTCCTTTTACTGATGAATTGGTTACGGCGTGAGTCACTTGTTCCATTCCTTCAAAAAAACCTTCCAGCTTAGCCATTTCAGCTGGCACCACAGACACTTGAGATTCGGATAGAATTTTGCCCACTTGCCCAATAAACTGTTCTTTGAGCAACATGTTCATCGCATCATTACCACCATTGATGGTCAATGCCTTACAAATCATTGCCATGCCTTCTGCTTTGGCATTAGCAACTATTGAAATTTGTTGTCCGGTACCGATTGCTTCGTTAATTCGTTTTTGCTTTTGGCCTTCAGATAGATTAATCGCCTCTTGACGCTCACCTTGTGACATATTAATCATCGCGGCTTTTTCTGCATTAGCTAAGGTAATTTCCGCACGTTTACGACGCTCAGCTTCCATTTGTTTTTCTAAGGTGTGAATAACATTACGCGATGGCGTAATATTTTTAATTTCGTAACGTAACACCTTAATTCCCCATGGATCAGAGGCTTTATCAATCTCACGGACTATCGACTCATTCAAACTGTCACGTTCTGAAAATGTTTGTGATAAGGTCAATTTACCAATTTCAGAGCGCATTGTTGTTTGAGCCAGATTTACCGCCGCACGACGATAATTTTCGATACCATAACTGGCCAATTTACCATCCATCACTTTAAGGTAGACTAAACCGTCAACTTCTAATTGGGTGTTATCCTTTGAAATACAACTCTGTGGCGGAACATCAAGCACTTCTTCACGAGTGTCGTGTCGATAAGAAACACGATCAACAAAAGGAACCAGAAAATGAAAACCTGGCTGTAACACAACACGAAACTTACCCAGACGCTCAATCACATGCACTTCACGCATTGGCACAATTAACATGAGTTTGTACAAAATAAACATTACAAATAAAAAAACGATTGTTAACACAAACATATCTACTCCCTTTTAAACTGACTTTCCTAAATAACATTGGACGGTAATCACTACCTAATATTCTAATAAAACTATTTTAAAGCATTGATAATAAATTGTTTTTATAATAATACCAGATTATCACTATACCGAATCAATAATGGGTTCAACAACAAAAGCAATATTATCCCGACAAATAATTCTCACTTTAGTGCCCTCTTTTATTACTGATCCATCACCCAAAGCGGTCCAATCTGAACCTAAACAACTAATTCGCCCCGTTTGTTGTCCAGGACCAATGGTTTGTTTAACGATGGCGACTTGGTTATACAAATCGGTTTCTTCGTCGGTATTATCAACATGGGAGTCGCCGCCCACTAACCGTTGGGTTATATGACGAAAACTCAGTAATAGTACCATTGAGGCCATAAACCATAATGTCAGGCTTTGTACCAATCCATCGATAATGCCAACAGCCAGTGCAGATGCGACAAGAAGGCATGCTGCACCTAATAAAATCACAATACCACCCGGAATAATTATTTCCGCTAACATCAACAACAGTCCTAGCACTAGCCAAACAGTGAGCGGGTTTGAAAGCTCCATATACTCCCCCATAATATGAGAATGTCCTTTAATTCACTATAACATCTTTATTTATTAATGCGACATATTATGTCAAACATGCACATTATGTTCTGCGTTATAAACGCTTGATCGACTTACATGATCTAAACAGTGCGTCATTATTAATGACGCCGACATTTTCGTTAAGTGATACAGGATATTTACCCACATTTATAACATAACAGAGCCAGCATTAGTCGTTATGCATTGCATCACATTGACAATTTATATACTCGCGTTAGCGATTATATCGACCATGAAAACAATGAAATCGTCACATTCTTAACAGTTTTAATTGTGATCTAGCAAAATATTGAATATATTGCGCCCATTGTGCATGATCCAGAATAATAGATCGCAAAGTTGTACTCGATCGATTTAAAATTTACGCCTAAACTGTCACTACTGATCAACCTGAATACTTAATTAACCGGAAGAAACATGAAAAGAATCTACCTTTTAGCGACACTTATCCTCTCACCAAATGTTTTTGCTGACGATTTAGTTCAATGGTGGGATGTTAGCGCGACTGTCTTGCATGGTGAAAACTATGACTTAGCACCATCAGAAAGACAAACAACGATTACCCTAGAAACAGCTGGTGCCTGGAAGTATGGCGATTGGTTTGTATTTCAAGATTTTATTAATTTTAATGGTAATAATAACGGTGTTGATAGCACAAATTATGGTGAAATTTCACCTCGGTTTAGTGCGAGTAAAATATTGGGTCAGCCTGTTAGCTTTGGTGCGGTAAAAGATGTCTCTTTAGCACTCACTTACGAAGAAGGTGAAGGCCCTGTTAACAGTATGCTTTATGGTATCGGTTTAGACTTTGACGTGCCATTTTTTAGCTACTTACAACTGAACACATACCGTCGTGACGCTATTAGTAGTGGCAACAACAGCGATGGTTGGCAGTTTACTCCAGTATTTAGAATCGACGTGCCAGTGGGCAATGCCAATATTATTATCGATGGCTATATTGATTGGGTATTTTCTGCAGACAACAACGGCTATGACGAAAACCTACACTTTAATCCGCAAATAAAATATGACTTAGGCAAATCATTATTTGGCGATCACAAACAAAACAAGCTGTTAGTGGGTATTGAATATGATTATTGGCAAAGTAAATATGGTGTTGCGGGCATTGACCAAAGTACCTACTCAATCATTGCGAAATATCATTTCTAATCTAGGCTGCCCCTTATAAAAATTAGATAACAAAAAAGGTGCCTAGGCACCTTTTTTAATGTTTACGTGTTAACTCAATCTGTTATAACAAAATCGCTTGTTAAAATATGATGGCCAACAGCATGAGTTTACGCTAGCAATTTTTTCGCTGCTGCGACAACAATAGACACTGCACTAACTTCAGTTTTCTTCATTGTAGCTTCATCAGGAATTTCTTGCTCGGTACGGTTTACAATAACACCCGCTACACACGCTGCACGCCAACCTTGAGTTGCACACATAGTAAATAGTGTTGATGATTCCATTTCATAGTTCAGCACGCCCATTGCTTGCCATTCTTTCATTGAACCAACAAAGCGCTGAGTTACGCGACCAGAAACAGTATCGTAACGTTCTTGGCCTGGATAGAAGGTGTCAGAAGAGGCAGTAATACCGATATGTGGCTCTATGCCTGCATCTCTACACGCAGCAACCATTGCTGTAGTACAAACAAAATCAGCAGCAGCAGGAAACTCTAACGGAGCAAAGTGCAAACTGGCACCGTCTAAACGCACTGATGCGTGAGTGACAATGACATCACCCACATTCACATGTGGTTGAATTGAACCCGTTGTACCGACACGCAAAAAAGTTCGCACACCCAGTTGTGCTAACTCTTCTACTGCAATAGATGTTGATGGTCCGCCGATCCCCGTTGAACAAACAACAACAGGTTTGCCATCGATATAAGCTAAATAGCTGGTGTATTCACGATGGCTGGCTAAGAACGTTGCGTTGTCCATTAGCTCGGCAATACGCTTAACACGTTCTGGATCACCAGGTACGATTGCTAAGGTAGCGCCATCTAACATTTTTTTAGTTAATCCTAAGTGAAATACATCGGACATTATGAAAACCCCTTTCAGTTTTGAATATTAAATTCTTATAATCCAGACTTTAACTGAGTCTTTAGGCGCATAAGGTTAACTTGATCACATATAAATTCATAATAGTTAATATGCTTTCGTTAAATTATTACTAATATATGTCAAAATCCCACCAAATACACAGCTTTCAGCATAGTTGAGAGGGAGTAAAAACAACAAGCTATTTATCTAAATCAAAAACGATTAACGTGATTTACATCAAATTAACCTTAACAAATTTGGGTGGGGTATTAGTCATACCGTTAATAACAAAAAAGGACGCTAAGCGTCCTTTTTTACTCAATACTGATGAATTACAAGTAATAATCTTTTAACGGTGGGAAACCATTAAAACATACTGCTGAGTATGTAGTGGTATAAGCACCAGCAGTTAACCAGTACAAACGATCGCCAATGGCTAAATCGACCGGCAAACCATAGCTGTAATGTTCATACATAATATCAGCGCTGTCGCAGGTTGGGCCGGCAATAACACACTTATCTAACTCGCCTTTACGCTCAGTGTAGATAGGAAACTTAATCGCTTCATCCATGGTTTCAATCAAACCTGAGAACTTACCTACATCAGTAAATACCCAGCGCTCTAACGCTGTGTGTGATTTACGCGAAATTAATACCACTTCAGATACAAGTACACCGGCATTTGAAAGTAATGAACGACCAGGTTCTAGAATGATTTCAGGTAATTCATCACCAAAATCTTCTTCCAAGAAATGTTTAATCTGCTGTGCATAAACACCCAGTTCATTGGTTTTGTCTATATAGTTGGCAGGAAAACCACCACCTAGATTGATCATCTTTAACACAATGCCATGTTCTTCTTTTAAACGGTCGTAAATACTTTTCACTTTACCGATGGCAGAATCCCACGCACCGATATCACGTTGCTGTGAACCGACATGGAATGAAATACCATGTGGTTGTAAGCCTAACTCTTTAGCCAATACTAATAAGTCGTATGCCATTTCATTTTGACAGCCAAACTTACGTGATAAAGGCCAATCAGCGGTATGTGTGCCTTCAGTTAAAATACGTAAGTACACTTTTGAACCTGGAGCTTCTTCAGCAATCATGCGTAAATCAGCTTCAGAATCTGAAGCATACATGCGCACACCTTGTTGATAGAACGAACGCACATCTACACGTTTCTTGATGGTGTTACCATAGCTAACACGATCAGTTGAAACACCTATAGACGTTACCATTTCAAGTTCGTAAATAGAGGCTATGTCAAAGTTTGAACCTTTATCTCGCAATAAGGTTAAAATCTCTTTGGCCGGATTTGCCTTAACCGCATAATAGATATTGGCGAAAGGAAAATTGTTAACCATATCATCGTATTGTTTCGCAACGATTTGGGTGTCAATAACTACAAATGGTGTTGGCTTATCTTTAGCAAATGCTTCAATGCGGTCAAACGTGTCCTTGTCATAATAATCTGCAACATCAATCGATTGAAATTGGCTCATTAGGCCGGTGCCTCCAGTTAGTGGGGTGATAAAAGTGTTATTACGAATCTGTAAGAACACGCGCAGTAAACGATATTTTCAAACAATACGCAATGAGTTTTTATGCAAAAAGTTTACTTTTTTATTCTTCAATAAAATTCTGTGACGTTCTGCATATTATCTACTTAATTACCCGTATCAATAATTCGCCTATCCGCAATAAAGTATAGACATCAACAATAAAAATGCGCGTTAAGTTGATAAAAAATATTTTCAGCTTAATGACTCTTAACTGCAGGCTAAGATTTTCCCCTATGTGTAAAAAGTTGTTATCATCCAAATTGATAACAACTAAAAATGCTTCAACAAGGAATATAGATGAACGAACCCAGTTTAGATCAAGAGCTCCAACAACTACAAAATGTCTATAGCGTCATCACTGAGTTTGTTGTTGAGTACAGCTTTCAAATTGCTGGTGCACTTATTATTTTCTTATTGGGGCTTTGGGTTGCTAACAAAGCCGCCAACATTGTCGCCGCACAACTAAAAAAGCATAACATTGATATCACCCTCAGTAACTTTGCCTCCAACTTAATTAAAATCATTATTATTGTGATGGTCGTAGTGATCTGTTTAGGTAAACTTGGTATTAGCGTGACACCTATGGTTGCCGCTATTGGCGCCGCTTCACTCGGTGCAGGCTTAGCATTACAAGGTATGTTATCTAACTATGCAGCTGGTATAACGATTATTGTGACTCGTCCGTTTGTGGTTGGAAACACCATTGAAGTAAAGGATGTCAGCGGCGTAGTGGAAGTCATTAAACTAGGGCAAACCATTTTAACCAATGAAGAAGGCGAACAAATCAGTATCCCCAATAAGCACATTGTCGGGGAGATTTTACATAACTCATTTGCTTATAAACTGGTTGAAAACAAATTTAATATTGATTATCAAACTGATGCTGATCATGTTATCCAATTAGTTAATGACGTACTTGCTGCAGCTCCTGCAATTTATAAAGACAAGAAACCATTGGTAGGAATCAATGGGTTTAATTCTATCGGCATGGAAATAGGCGTGCGTTATTGGGTGCCTACAACAAGTTATTTTGAGGAAAAGTATCAAACCAACCTAGCTATTATTAAAGCGCTAACGGCAGCAAACATAACTATTCCTTGTCCAGTAAAGGAAATTCATTTACAACACTAATCTTCAAGGGTGTAATATTTCTAGTGTTAATAGTCCTGCCCTCATAACGTTAGCTTATATGGGGGGCAGTAAAATCTATCACGGTCCTTTAACGGCAGCTACCTTAAGCATAAAACCATCATCAAACATACTGTTATGAGTAAATTTGTCGTTATTCTGCCTAATTTTGACTATTTTAAACTAGCAGCATATTCAATAATACTGCTTCGATATAATGCTAGTAACTCAGTATCGTTCACCGCAACGCCAACTTTTTGTGGTGTTTTATCCTTCCATGCATCATGCGGATAAATACGGCTACCACATTTCTGAATAGTCATTCCTTCAGCTACGCCATCGGTAACAACCCTTATTGGTCCTTCTCTAAGAGTGAACAATGCAGGATTAATCACATAGGCAATAGCCGATGGGTCATGCACATGGCAAGCTTCTAAGCCCACTGTCTCACTATAAAACCTCAAATAATAACGACTGATATTCCAGATAAATTGCCCAACTTCGCCTGCATCATCACGCAATTGGTCAAGGTACTCGCGGGTAAAAAAGCTTTGCTCGGTCACATCCAAACCAATTACCACCACAGGCCAAGAGGCAGTGAGCACAATGTCTGCAGCATGAGGATCATCATGAATATTTGCTTCTGCAAACGGAGTCACATTACCGTGGTGATTATTCTCACCAAAGGCGCCGCCCATAATAACGACGTCTTTAACCAAATCGACAATACTGGGATCGGCCTGAAGCGCTAGAGCAAGGTTAGTTAACGGACCAATAGCCACCAAAGTGATTTCCCCAGGCTCAGCCTTCACAGCATCGATGATGTATTGATATGCAGGACGAAGGTCTGCTTGGCCCTCAACATTTGCAGGTACAATAACATCACCAAGACCTCCTTCACCATGAACAACCACCGTTGGTCCGACTGGAGGTCGAATAATGGGCTGACTCGCACCAGTAACGACATCGGCTTGTAATTGATATTTCTGCTTAATATAGAGGGCGTTACGGGTCGCATTTTCGATGGTTGCATTGCCATAAACAGTTGTAATGGCCTTTAGCTCAATGTCTGGATGCGCTTCGGCAAACAAAATGGCAAATACGTCATCAATTCCGGGATCGGTATCTAATATAATTTTAGTTTTCATGGGGTTCACTGTCCTACTTAATTTAGTGAATCGGTACACTATAAGGTTTTCCTAAATATCCTGCGGCGATACTCACAGACCCTTCGAAGTAAATCTACAAGATTTTCAAAGATGATTAGCAACTGCTACAAACAAACTGAGACTCATTAAAGCCCTTGGCACTATACAAAAATAGCACCGACAGAAGTGTGATTGTTCATCAAACTTTTATCTGTAAGTGAACATAATGGTTCACTTACACGTGTGCAACTGACTATGGCGAATACATCAGCGATAACGGGGCATTATTAAACAACCAAAGATGCTCATTTCAGCATTCAATGAATGAATTCACTCTACAGCTTAGTCTTGCCATCATTTACATTCACTCACCTAAACTAGCTCAATAAGTTAGTTTATTAATTGCAAAGCAATGCACTAGTACAATCATTTTGTCTCAGTCATTAATTTATCCTCAGTTCGGGATAATAAACGGTTATAAAATAGACCCAACATTGTCATTTAGCCTTACATATCCCACCTCCTAAACCGAGTTGAGGTTAATTTACAACATCTCGAAAAAGTAAAGCTTACTTGACAAGCATTAATAGATTGTTATAACTTAAAGTCAAGCTTAGTTGACATAATGACAACTAAACCTGACTAATCACGACTAAGGGAATATTGATAATGTCGCCACTAACACGCAATCAAAACTGGAAAAATACCAACAAACACAATACTGCTCGTTTAGCAAAATGGACCTTAGCTTGGTTGATAAGTATGGCTATCGCTAACTTTGGTCCCCTGTTTATTTGGCAACAAGATGTGCTCACCATAGTGACAATTTGCATTAATTTTATTCTTGGTATAGGGATGATTTTAGCTAACCGACGCCAACTACTTGGTTTAGATGAGCTGCAGCAAAAAATTCAATTAAACGCCATGGGATTAAGCTTAGGCGTAGGATTAATTGTTGGCTTGAGTTATTCAAATTTAGACACAACTAACCTAATAACAGGTCATGCTGAAATTTCACACTTGGTCATCATCATGGGATTGACTTACCTAGTTGGCATTATTTTGGGTCATAGGAAGTACCAATGAAAAATCGTCTAAAAATACTCAGGGCAGAACAAGGCCTGACTCAAGCACAACTAGCAGACTTACTTGATGTGTCTAGGCAGACAATCAATGCGATCGAAACAGGTAAATTTGATCCCAGTCTGCCATTGGCTTTTAAAGCCGCACGTTTATTTAAGTTACCGATTGAAAGTATCTTTGAAGATGAGCAATAAAACACAGTCTGTCATTATTCAACATTAACCCAGGCCTGTTAATTAACCCATTAGAGTAACGTGTCAGATGTATATTTTAAAGGTAACTATAAGCCGCGTTGCCATTCTTGCCTTAGTGGGATAATACCTTGTAATGCATGTTCTACTTGAGCGACTAATGCTGGTTTATCTTTACCTAACACACCTTTTAACACTAGGTAATTTGATGCGTGATCAGAACGAAAGATCGTTTTATCGAGTTCAAGGTGGCTCAATAAAGTGTGCATCTCTGTCAGTAAACCGGTTTGATCAGGCAATACAAACTTACCATCAAAAACATTGTCCATTCGCTCAGTTCCCAATGGTAACGTTACCACCAGTGTTGATAGATAATCCGGTTTAGCAGCATTCATTAATTCAGCCGACGCTATAGCATGTTGATGAGATAGCTGCACACCACCTAATCCCATTAAAATCATCACTGATGATTTTATGCCTGCTTGGCTAATCTTCTGTAGCGCAGCTAAAGATGAGACGAACGTTTCGCCTTTTTTAATTCGTCCAAGCACTTCATCATCACCGCTTTCACAGCCAATATACAAAATGGATAAACCCATTTTTTGTAATTCAGAAAGTTGCTCAATGGTTTTATTATTAAGATTGCGCGGCAAACAATAACTGCTGATCCGAGTGACATGAGGCAGATGAGTATTAATCAATTCGCAAATAGCTTTCAAACGATTAAAGGGTAATGTCATTGCATCACCGTCAGCTAAAAAAACACGACGAAACGGATAACCAGAAGCTGCAGCAGTAATAATATCATCTTCAATTTTATCAAGTTTCTGTGCTCTAAACTGCTTTTGCGGTTGGGTGTACATATCGCAAAAACTACACTGATTCCAGCTGCAGCCATTGCTAACCTGTAAAATTAATGACTTCCCCTCTGAAGGAGGGCGAAATACTGGTTCAATGTAATTAAGCATCCGAGTGTCCAAATTGATGATAATGTGAGTTAGTTAACGAAATTCGATTTTTTTTACTACAAAAAATGTTCAAAAAACTATCATTCAAAAGTATTATTGTTATAGTCATGTAGTTAACAATAAATATACAATTCAAAAGATTTAGGTGAAAAGACTTATGACTCAAGTTGCATACCAAATAAATAATCGACGTAACAAGGATGTACTTCATCATGATGAGTATTGGGATTTAACCACAGCAGATCAAAAACTCGCATTATATGACTTGCATCGCTATGGGTATCGATTATTGTTTGTTCGCCATATGCTTAAAGGGCCAGTGGCCGTCATTTGCCAGCAAGATGATATTGCTGCTATTTATGCCGACGGAGAAGTCGATTTACGCCCCAAAATAACCCTTAGAGAATCTCATTAGAAGTCTAAAAAAGCCATTCAACCTTATGATATTTTATAAAAATCTACTTATTTCCTCAGTAAGCTTTAGATTCAATTTATGACTTTCGAGTTAATTTATAAACAGCTTCATTAAGCCAAGGAACTTGTTTATTCACAAACCTTGGGTTATCAGCCAACACATCGACACATTCAAGTAATTCGACGTTAAAATATGACGTTAGATAGGTTTCAATCCAAGTTGGGCTGACAGCAAATGGTGGGCCTTTTAGGGTTTCTTGTGGGTAATCAAGGGTAATTAATAATCCGCTCACGTTAGCAGGAACCAGCGCAGCTAGCGCGTGAACATACTGTTGACGCATTTCTTCAGGCCACGCAATCAACGCCGCACGATCGTAAAAACCACTAATAGAGGATGTTAAACTGGAAGGTAAAGTAAAGATATCACCTTGATATAAGGCAACTTGATCGGCAGAAAATACCGCGTGATCATCAATATGAGTCACTTGATAAGCAAGTTCATTATCTGTAAAAAAATCTTCAACAGCAATAGCGCTTAATTCACAGCCCAACACAGTATGACGTTGTTCGGCCAAATAAAACATATCTAACGATTTACCACATAGAGGAACGAACACCTCGCTATTTTCAGTTAAGCCTAACTGCGGCCAATATTTTACTAAAAAAGGGTTCACTTGGTTTAAATGAAAACCGATTTGTTGTAATTGCCATTTTTCATGCCAAAAGCTGGGTTCCATAATGCTATTCTTCAGTCTAATTGCTATTGAGATACAAGCTACTTTAAAGACTAAAAAAAATGGATGCAACCTCCGATAAAGATTTGCTGTTTAGCCGACTAGGCTTTACCGTCCAAGGTCATTTGTACCAGCCTTAACCAACGACAATTTTCACATTGACACTGTCGACGTGACATATGATGCGGACTTAAATTAGAATCGATATAATCTACAGCAATTAATAATTGCTGTTTTAACTCATCAACAGATTTCATCTCAAGAGCAACCATTTCATCATTACGATTAATCCATAAACATTCTTCCCCTTGATGACAAGTAATGCATTCTTCATCACTACTGTTAAAAAACACCGCATGTGGGCAATGGGTCACTTCCATTGATTGTAAAATTCGCTGCCGCGGGAACCTAAATAGCGGAATTAAATCAGCTTTATTGACATTGGGCATAATAACCTCTGGTTAAACCATTAAATAACTCTTACTGTCATAGTACCGAGTGTTGATTCATTTTGATTTGATATAGGTCAAGGTTTACATATCAGATTTTTTTCGATAGGAAGCTATCATTTGCTTATAATATGTGCTGATTAGAAAGAGATATTAGGGTGATTTTTAGCGAAACAGATATCACATTTAAATAAATCACGTTGATGCATGAATAAAATGGTTTATTTTAAATAAGAAGCACTTGCCGCAGTAAGGTTAATCAAGGTTTAATGAACTTAACAAACGGAGACTTACCTTTGCAAACACCGCAGCTGCAACACTTTTATATCAATCAAGAGCAGTCTATCTACTTGCTAAGTGCCAATGATGCACGTAAGCATAAAGCTTGGATCCGCTTGTGTAAGCAGCAGTTAAGTAAGCTGGGATATCAACAAATAGAATTTATTGGTAAAGGAGCCTATGGTTTTGTATTTGCGGGTATCAATGAATTTAACCAATCACATGTGTTTAAATTTTCCAGAATTAATTTACCCCAAAGTGTCCAGGATAGGCTTGAAGAAGAAGCCTACATGCTTAGTCAAGTGAAGCACCCTAACATCCCAGAGGCAATTAAATTTGAGCGCGTTGGTAAGCAAGGTATTTTAGTGATGGAGCGAGCTCAAGGTGAAGATCTCGACAAAATTTGCCAACGATTAGGCGCTTTACCACCAGTAATGATAGTGAGTATAGCGAGGCAATTGGCGAATATTCTATATTATCTTCGCAAGGGAAAACCTTTAGTACATGGCGATATTAAGCCCTCCAACTTAGTTTATGATATTGATGCCGACAAGTTATCATTGATCGATTGGGGGTCGGCAGTATTTGCTCAACGAGATGAACACAACCGCGCAGTTGATGACAATGTCATGTCTTTATTATCAAGCGATCAACAACACACTAATGCGCGTATGGGCGATGTGTATTTTATTGGTGATGAACAACTGAGCGGTGCGTTATCAAGCCCAAGATTTGACGAGCAAGGTGCTGCTGCTACCTTATATGCACTTGCATCTGGACAAATCAGTCGTTTCGGCACAAAAGTCATTCCAGCCACCAGCATCGGCTTACCCATTGAGTTGGCAAGAACACTCGACGCAATGCTTAGTGATGATGTTGAAAAACGTAACCTTGCTGGTGATTATTTTCTTAAAAGCTTTCGGCACAGCCATAGGATGCATTTACCTATTCTGCATACCTCACCATTGAAACCCGACATTCCAGTGTGGGCGCAACCGCGATCTAAAACCGTCGAAACCGTGAGTTACAGCTCGCGTAAATCATTTTTAAAAGAGCACAACACTCAAGATCCCATCGCCAAAATGGATGATGTGCAACTAGAAAAATATTACCGTAATTTTATGGTGGGTATGGCTGACACGGAAAAAGGCTTTATTGCCGCAGTAGGTCGTTTGGCACAATACCCTATCGTCGGCGGACTGGTGATCCATTGGCGAGAGTCAGGGGTGTTTATTGACTCAAACTTAGCGATTTACGATCCAGACAGTAAAGCACCGTTAATATTAGCGGTTAATAATATGGTCACTATGGCACGGGGCATTAAACGAATTGGGGTATTTAAAGCTTGCTTCTTTAATGCCAAAGACACATTACATCTCGAACGAAAAAGTACTGAACACCAATATGAAATAACCGGTGAGTTACAACTGCCATTTGAAGTCGGTGATGTACCCAATTTAGAAGATAAATCTCGCTTACATTCATATTTTGAAGATGGTAAGGATCCGGAAGAAAACCTAGAACTCCCAGCAGAAATAATGACTGAACTGGCTTCGTTAAATCAAATCCATCACACCGGTTGTATTATTTTTGAAGCTCTACCTAATCACTTAAAAATTCACAGTTACTTACGTTTATTAAACCCACGTAAACAGGCTTCATTTAGAGCGAGTTTGGATCGCATTATTGCTCACGCGAATAAAATTCAAGGTTATGGCATTTCAGGATTTATGAAGTTGCCTTACAAAAACACCCGTCAATTTAATCATATCGATCGCAAAGCAGATCATTTTTATCCAAAAAATCCTAAAATCATGAGTAGTGAACCAAGATAGAAATACAGTCCTTCCAATGCTCAAATGATAACGATGCCCGCTGTTCGATACAAAGTAATACGCGACCTATTAAGGTCGCGTATTTTCAATCTAATGAGCTGAACATAAGTTGCATTTATATTGGTGAACCGGGTGGCATTTCAATCGGTTTGGTGATTAACCGATAAATTGCATCATCCATGCCTTTGGTAATGCCTTGGAACAACCAATCATAATGTGCTGATTGATAATCACTACCACGATTACTGCGGCGTTTAAGTTGCTTAATAATATAATCAACTCTTGCAGCCAACTGTGCTTTTACTTCAGGAGCCGTTGTAGGATTATGATAAGCCGCTAATAAGCTATCAACAACCACAGTGTTGACTCGCATTTGCAATGCTAGACCTTGGCCACTGGGTAAATCTTGATATAAGGTGGCAGCAGCAAGTTTATCGATTAATTTAACCACCGACAGCTGCTGACTGTCTTCCATATATTCCTGACTGACTCTGTTTAAACGCTCTGGAGCTAATAACTGTGACACAATATGACGACTCATCACTTCACCCATCGCGACAGGATCAGTAATTACCCCTAAATTAGAGCCAAAGCTTTCGCGAGTTTTACGATAATTTCCTGCTTTAGGCACTAACGCTTGTAACACGTTATTGGGCACTAACAAGCTTTCAGTTTGCAAACTTGCCAGAAGGGCATCAACTGCAGCAAGTTGCATTTTAGGGCGAACATAATTCCAACGAACGCCTGCGCCAACTTGTTGGTAGCTATAATCCGTGCCACCAATCCATTTAGCTGCCGCGGTTATTTGAAAACGTGTAAGCAAGTAAATAGGCACAAACACATCGGCTAGTTCACCATTAGGTTCACCTGCCAATAAGGCATCTGAATTGAAATCGTCAATGGCTTTACGGCGCACCGTTTCTAAGCGCACTAATTCTGCGACAGCGTCATTACCGCGATCCCATAAACTGGCGTACGCATTACTGGCGCTTGCACTACGTGAATCGGATTCACCAATATAACGAAAGCCCTTGCTTATGGTCGATGTTAACAATGCATCAGCCTGCTTAGCATCACCATAACCATACGCTATGGTGTATTTGTCCCACTCGCCAATGCCTTCACGATATGGATGACTGATATCAATATAATTACCTTCAATACTGGCATATGGATGTGGATAATCCATCACTGAAGCGTTGTCGTTTGTTGAGGCGGCAAAATTATGATCTAGCCCTAACGTATGGCCAACCTCATGCGCCGCCAGTTGGCGAATACGTGCAAGTGATAACGCCATCGCTGCATCATCTGCGGCTTTTCTGTCTGGCCAACCAGCAGTCAGTCCGCGAGCGATGAGATGATCTTGACGAACTCTTAAGCTACCAAGCGTGACATTGCCTTTAATTATTTCACCAGTACGAGGATCGGTAACTGCAGCGCCATATGACCAGCCTCTTGTGGCACGATGTACCCATTGGATCATGTTGTAACGCATATCTTGAGGGTCTGCGCCCTCGGGTAATAATTCTACTTTAAAGCCATCAATAAAGCCCGCATCGGTAAATGCACTTTCCCACCAGCGAGCGCCAGCTAATAATGCACTTCGAATAGGCTCTGGCACCCCGGGGTCAAGATAATACACAATAGGGTTAACCACTTTACTGGGGGCGTCACCTGGAGTCACTTTTTCTAATCTGTGGCGCAATAAATGACGTTGAGTCAGTGGTTGATCAACCGAGGTAGAATAATCGGCATACTGATCGGAAAGATAACCGCTCATGGGATGATAACTGCGGGGCTCATAGCCGTCGTCGGGAAGTTGTACAAACGAATAACGCACACGAACAGACATAGCTGTACCGTCAGGGGTGACCTCTGCAACTTGCTTGCCCGCTTTGTCAGCGTTAAATGTTAAATTAACATCTATGTCGGCATTGCGTTCAAAGGATTTAATTCCTAGCGGTAAAATAA
This sequence comes from Shewanella polaris, assembly GCF_006385555.1. Taxonomy (NCBI): domain Bacteria; kingdom Pseudomonadati; phylum Pseudomonadota; class Gammaproteobacteria; order Alteromonadales; family Shewanellaceae; genus Shewanella; species Shewanella polaris. The sequence continues at coordinate 4,055,023 of NZ_CP041036.1, forward strand.
CCGAACGATGACTATCTAAACTGTACTGACCTTGCTTGGTTGCCGCTAATACCGCAGAAACCCCATGTAAATCATTAATTACCAAATCATTAATTGCGACTATTGCCGTTTTACCTTCGACCAATTTACCCTGCCATAAAATCGACTCGGCAAAGGCCTGTGTTACCGCTTGACGCTCTGCAACATTATTGCTGGTCGCTCGATACTGAGTATTAAGCTGCTTCAACATTAAGTAGGGACCGTGTTGCTCAAACTGTACCATTCGAGTTTGGCCTAACTGGCCACGATCCAAGCCTATATCATTTGAACCGACACCATGAGGTAAACTTGTAAGTAATAAAAAGGGTTGGTTAAGCTTATTGGCTTGCAGGTATAAGTTTGCGGATTTTGTGTCATAAAACAGATTAATAAAGCCTTTGGCTGCTTCAGCATTGTTAATTATTTTTTGGGCTGGATCGCTTGCGGCTAATGCTGCATTAGAAAGTAATGTTGCGGGCGTAATTACCAGCAACAATGCCAATGAAATACTACGGCGGATCATAATTAATCTCCCTGTTGTTAATATCCTATTATCGATAAATACTATAACCAAACCGCCTAAAAATTCAGGATTCAGCTAGCTGGAGTATTACTGTCTTTATGATTATTTTTATAGGTAATCCAATAAGACAACGTTTCAAATAATTCAGTAAGCACAATTGGCTTAGTAATGTGTGCATTCATGCCTGCGGCTAAGCTTTTTTCTTTATCACCCGACATGGCATGCGCAGTCATGGCTATAATTGGCATCTGTTCAGTATTGTAACGTTTGCGTAGTTCGGCGGTGGCGGTTAAGCCATCCATTACCGGCATCTGAATGTCCATTAACACCGCATCAAACGGTTTAGTATCAATCAAATCTAATGCGATTTGGCCATTATCGGCTATCACCACTTCATATCCTGCACTTTTCAGTAATTCAGCTGCCACTTGTTGATTAATAAAATTATCTTCAACCAGTAGGACCAAACCAGATGCCTTTGTGGGTTCTGCTTCAACAACAACTGGCATAACATTTAGTTTAGGTGCTTTGGCAAAGGCACTAATAATTTCATCAAATAATGCCGACGCTTTAAATGGCTTTTGTAACACAGCATGAACAGATGTTCGCTCTAGTTCATTATCTAACGGCCCTGCGGCATAAGCGGTCATTAAGATAATGATAGGACGTTTGGCTAAACTGCCATCTTTAACCATCTCATCAATAGCTTTAATCACTTCGCAGCCATTCATTTCTGGCATCATCCAATCTAACAACAATAGATCTACTGGTTTGTTACGTAACATCGCCAGTGCTTTTGGACCACTGTCAGCGGTGTTCACACCAAAGCTAAAGTCTTTCATCAATGTAGAATAAATTTGTAATGCGCTTGGATTGTCATCAACCACTAGTGTGGTGAGATTATTTAATTGATCTGGCACCACTAACGGCTCGACCACTTGTTCTTCTGCAATTTCAAAACTAATCGTAAAACTAAAGGTACTCCCAGCATCCGGCTGCGACTCAACATGCATGGTGCCGCCCATCATTGACACCAAATGCTTACTAATTGACAGGCCTAAACCTGTGCCGCCATATTTACGCGTAGTTGAACCATCGGCTTGGGAAAATGCATCAAACAACATGGCTTGATGATCTTTATTAATACCAATACCAGTATCACGTACCCAGAATTTCAGGGTAATGCGGTCATCGCGCTCACCCACATCTTCGCAGCCAAGTTCAACTTCACCAATTTGGGTAAACTTGACAGCGTTAGACAATAAATTAACCAATACTTGGCCTAAACGCAGTGGATCACCATTTAAGATCAACCCTGCTGTTACTGGGGCATAAAGCAGTAGCTCAACGCCTTTTTCTTGCGCTTTAATAGCATTAATATCAATAACATGATCAAGCACTTTGTCGAGTGGAAATGCAACACGCTCTAACTCTAACTTGCCAGCTTCAATTTTAGAAAAATCCAAAATATCATTGATAATTCGCAGCAAGGATTGTGCTGAAAACCCAGCTTTACTAAGATAATCCTGTTGTTGTGCGGTTAAGTTAGTCCGCTGAGCCAATTGCACCATACCAATAATAGCGTTCATTGGAGTGCGAATTTCATGGCTCATATTGGCCAAAAATTCGCTTTTATACATGTTGGCTAATTCAGCTTCTTGCTTAGCTTCAAGTAAGGCCACTTCGTTACTTTTCTGGCGGGTAATATCTTTATGAGTACCGAGCATCCGCTTACTGCTACCATCATCAGAAAATTCGACCGCTCGGCCACGAGATAGTACCCAATAATACTCGCCATTTTTCCCGCGCATTCTAAATTCTATCTCATATGTTCCTACTGGATCGTGAACATATTGAGAACGATATTCTTGCATCCGATCACGATCATCTGGATGACACAATTCATCAAATGATTCTATTAACGGTGGAAACTCATTGGCTTGATAACCCAACATGGAATAAAAAGCGGGATTACAAATAATTTGCTCTGAATCGATATACCAATCCCATAAACCATCTTCTACTGCATCCATAGCAAGGTGGTAACGCTGCTCAGATAAACGTAATTGTTCTGCGGCATCGAATTCTCGAGTGATATCTCTCCATACAGAAATTAAGCCTAAGAGTTCACCACGGCGATTGTAAAAAGGCAGTTTAAAGGTATCAAGCAATACCACTTTACCTTCAACATTCACCCGTTCTTGATAGCGTAACGAATGCTGTTGGGTCAGTACTTTCTTGTCTTCTTCACCAATGCGTTCACCTTTTTCTGGACTCACGACTTCTGATGACGTTAAGCCAATAATCTCATTTTCGTTATAACCCAGCATTCTTTCTGCTGACTTATTGCAGCCCAAGTATTTACCTTCTTTATCTTTAAACACAATGGCTTCTGGGATCGAATCGATCAATGAACGTAATAGCGCAAATTCTCGTTCGCGACGCTCAGTGGTTTCACGCAATCGTTGAGTACGCCGGGCAACTAAGTTGTCGAGGCGTTTATTCTGCTCAGCAAGATGATGTGTATATTGGAGGTTCTCTTCAAAAATACGGCTAACTAACGCAAACCAAGGCTCCCAACCATGGGTAATTTTTTCTGGTGGTCGAATAGGTGTTTGTGAACACGCCTCTAGATGCGTTAACAAGCGTGAAGCAGGGCTGACGAACGCACGGCGAGTCTGCCAATGCACAATGGTCACTAGCAGTGATAAGGCCAAAACCACTAATACAAAGCTCAGTTGTAGCTTGTCCCACGAATCCTTAAATAAATCATCTTCATCTTGTAGATACAGTAACCGCCAAGGCGCGTTATGTAGCGCAACACTATGAATATAATAACCGTTACGTAACATGCCGTCGTGGGCATCGAACAATTCAGATTCAGATAATGAATGTAACTCAGCCGGAATACGCTGGCTAATGTGATACACCTTATTCATTTCGCTGGAATCAAAATCGCTGTGGGATAAGATATTATTTTGCTGATCAAGCAAAATCACTGTACCCGGCATTTTAAAATAGGTACGAATTTGTTTATCCAATGACGACAAGGTCATGTCTAAATTAATCGCACCAATAAACTCGTCCTCTAAATAGACAGGTAAGCCAAGCGTGGTAATCAAGCCTTGATGAGCAGAATCAATATATGCTTCGCTCCAAAATACGCTACGTTGCGGGTTCATTGAAGGCGTTGCTAACTGAAACTGTTTTTTATTAAGCAGTTCATCTCTAAAACGCAGATCGTTATCTTCCCAAGGATAAAACGACATCATTCGACGCTTAGAAATATAATAAATCGACGAGGCTTTGGGCGCTGCTTCTTTAGCGACAGGAAAAGACAATGACAGCTCAAACAACATTTCTAGCTCTTGATAGAAACTCTCGCTGCGGTTATCTAATGAGCCAGCTCCAGTAATCCGCCCCATGTTGGTAAACGGAATGCCACTTTTGGCGTAGTTGGGCTCAAGGGTAAAATATTGACCATCTTCGTTAAATTTTTCATACTCAGGCAATCTGTCTTTACGAACCAATTCACCTAAACGTAAATGGTCAACAGCCACATCACGCAAACTTTTCACCGCACGAATACTTGACTCAAGCAATAAATCGATTTGCATCACATGACGAGCCACTTGCTCTTCACGCTGTTGAATTTGCTGTTCTTTTTGGCGTTCGAACATTATGCCTGCCGACAAAAGAGCCATCACAATAACGCCAATATAGGTGTAAAACACCGCACGGTTATAATTGCGTTGAATAGGAGATTTTAGTTGTAAATCTGGCTCAGTCGGTTTCATTAACACCCTTGATACAGCGTAAAACTAACTCGCTGTCGAACAATTAACACCAAAAAAAATCGGCAGTAAAAACAGTAATGATTATGATATCAGGAAGATAAGCTCAAGCACATGTATTAATAGAATCAAAGGCACTTGTCCAACCTGCCTAATATGTAAAAGCAAGATACATAAAACCAAGATACAAACTTATTCTAGTCAATGAATAATAAATAAGGTTACGCAATGTAACCTTATTTATGTAACGGGATATATATGCCCTTGTGCGTACTCGCTTAAGCAGTGAACATACTACAAATGTTCCTCAGCAAATTCTGCTAACCGAGAACGCACCACCCCATTAAGATAAATGTTGGCACTGCCTTCAAAGTCTTTAAAACGCTCTACTATATAGGTTAATCCAGAAGTTACAGCCGTTAGGTAGGTTGAATCAATTTGGGCTAAGTTACCGCTACAAATCAACTTAGTGCCCTCACCCATACGAGTGATCATGGTTTTAATTTGTGATGCGGTTAAGTTTTGGCATTCATCTAAAATGACCACGGAATTTTGAATAGAACGGCCACGCATAAAGTTTATCGACTTAAACTGAATGTTAGCTTTTTCCATAATGTAATTAACACTGCCTGTAGGGTTAACATCATTTTTATGCAGCACTTCTAACGTATCAGTAATCGCAGCGAGCCAAGGTGTCATTTTTTCCTCTTCGCTACCCGGTAAAAAACCTATCGATTCTGCAATTTCGGGTGTGTTACGAGTAACAATGATTTTGTCATACAACTTACGTTCAACTACCAACTCTAATGCTGCAGCCATGGCTAATAGTGTTTTACCACACCCAGCAGGACCGGTCAGAATAATCAGTTCAATATCAGGGTCTAGCAAAGCATCGAGCGCCATACCTTGATAAATATTCTTAGGGGTAACGCCCCATGCGTCATGATGCAATAAACGATCACGTCCGCGATCGATCATCTCTAAATGTTGATCCGTTGTACTCATAACACGACCACAAAAGTCAGAACTATCATCAATCAAATACTGGTTAAGATAGAATTTTTCATTACCAAGATGCTCCAGTGGCACTTGATGAACGGTATGCAAACCTTTGCGGTCAGTTGATACCTTGTCAACATTTTGCCAAAAATCACCGGGGAATTGATAAAAGCCTTTGGCAAGAAAACGCACATCATCAATCAGTTGATCGGTACGATAATCTTCTACTCGCTCAATACCTGCACCTTTGGCTTTTAAGCGCATATTAATGTCTTTAGTGACTAACACGACGGTACGAGGAAAATGGATTTTTTGTAAATGTAGGGCGGTGTTGATGATGCGGTTATCGTTATTATCGCCAGGCAGGGAGCCGATAATAAAGTCAATTTGGTGATCTGGGAAAATCGACAAATGGCCAGAGACTTCAGAATGTTCTTGGTGTGTCGGTAGTGCAACGCCTTTTAAGATTTGCTCTGGTGTTGTGGGGCCACCAAGAATATCTTCTAATCCTCGTATGGCTACTCGTGCATCGCGACTCACATCCCGTTTACGATCCTTAATACTGTCGAGTTCTTCTAACACAGTCATGGGAATAATTACGTCATGCTCTTTAAACGAATATATCGCTAAAGGTTCATGTAGTAACACGTTGGTATCCAGTACAAACAACTTTTTGTCGTTTTGTTGCATGGCGCCTCCAGAGTGCTCTCAATGATTAGATGTCAGTATCTCTTAGCTACACGTATAACATTAAAGGGATAAACAAAGTCTCTATTGATAACAAGCCATTGCATTTAGCAATGCTTTGCTCAATAAAATATGGCACAAGTCGAACAAAATTCAATGCCATCTTCATCGCCTTTGTTTCACACTATGGGGTCAATGTGACATTCACATGTCAATATGGTGTAAAAACGACCATGTGAACGATAAATCAATGCTAGAATTTCAATCTGGATGGGTTTGGTTTAACATACGCCCCCTTTTTTTGTTTCACGAAATAAATGAGAGTCGAAAATGCCGTTTGCCTTAGGTCAACGCTGGATTAGTGATACCGAGTCAGAACTCGGATTAGGGACAGTCGTTCAAGTTGAAGGCCGCATGGTTACGCTGCTATTTCCTGCCACTGGAGAAAACCGGATGTTTTCCCGCAGTGAAGCTCCCTTAACTCGGGTTATCTTTAACCCAGGTGACACTGTCGAAAGCGGTGAAGGTTGGAGTATTACCATTGAAGAGCTTGAAGAAAAAAATCAATTGGTGATTTATCATGGTATCCATAGCGAAACTCAAGAAAAAGTCAGTCTTCGTGAGACAATGCTGAGCCACAATATTCGCTTTAACAAGCCACAAGATCGTTTATTTGCTGGACAAATTGACCGCTTAGAACGCTTTGGTGTGCGTTATCAATGTCAGTTATTGCGCCACAAATTAGCCACCTCAGATTTACTCGGTCAACAAGGCCCGCGCGTCGGTTTGATTGCCCATCAACAATGGATTGCTCACGAAGTTGGTCGTCGTTATGCGCCACGAGTATTACTTGCTGATGAAGTTGGTCTAGGTAAAACTATTGAAGCAGGCTTAATTATTCATCAACAGTTACTGACTGGTCGTGCAGAACGGATTTTAGTAATAGTGCCTGACACCTTACGCCACCAGTGGTTAGTTGAAATGTTGCGCCGCTTTAACCTGCGTTTCTCCGTGTTTGATGAAGATCGTTGTGTCGAAGCGTATGCCGACAATGACAACCCGTTTTACACCGAACAATTGATCATTTGCTCACTTGATTTATTGCGAAAGAAAAAACGTCTTGAACAAGCTTTAGATGCTGATTGGGACTTAATGGTTGTCGACGAAGCACATCATTTAGAATGGTCTGAAGATGCACCAAGTCGAGCTTATCAAATCGTTGATGCCTTAAGTAAAGTGGTCCCTGGTGTATTGCTATTAACAGCTACACCAGATCAACTCGGTCATCAAAGTCACTTTGCCCGTTTACGTTTACTCGATCCGGATCGTTTTTATGATTACGATGCCTTTTTAGCTGAAGAAGCAAGCTACAAAGATGTGGCAGAAGCAGCTGAAGCATTGAGTCAGGATAAAAAGTTACCCGACAGTGCCATTAACAGTTTAACCGAGTTGCTTAGTGAAAAAGACATAGAACCAAGCATTCGCTTGATCCAGTCAAAAGATGTAGATGCCGAAGCACAGCAGGCTGCACGCCAAGAATTACTTCAAGAACTACTCGATCGTCACGGTACAGGCCGAGTGCTATATCGTAATAGTCGCGCATCAGTAAAAGGCTTTCCGAAGCGTTTCTTTAATACATACCCACAAGAAATGCCTGATCAATATATTACCGCAGATCGTGTTAACAGCATGATGGGTGGATCTAAACCACCATTGGCAAAAGCTGCACAGGCATTAAGCCCTGAAAAACTGTATCAAGCCTTTGAAAGCGACAGTGCTAGTTGGTGGAAATTTGATCCACGAGTGGATTGGTTAATTGAGTTTTTAAAGTCTCATCGCAGTAAAAAAGTACTGATTATTGCCAGCCAAGCAGAAACAGCGTTAAGCCTTGAAGAAGCACTACGTACCCGCGAAGGTATTCAAGCAACGGTATTCCATGAAGATATGTCGATTATTGAGCGCGATAAAGCGGGTGCTTATTTTGCTCAAGAAGAAGGCGGTGCCCAGGCATTAATTTGTTCTGAAATTGGCTCTGAAGGGCGTAACTTCCAGTTTGCGAGCCACTTAGTATTATTCGATTTACCACTTAACCCTGACTTATTAGAGCAGCGGATAGGGCGTTTAGATCGCATTGGCCAACAAAACGACATTCAAATTCATTTACCTTATCTGCGCGATACCGCTCAAGAAAGATTAATGCGTTGGTATCATCAAGGACTCAATGCGTTCGAACTCACCTGCCCAAGTGGCCATGTGTTGTTTAACGAATTTGCTGACGAACTGATTAACGTACTGTGTAATGCTGATGAAGATCTGATGACTCAACTATTGAATCATACCCAGCATCGCTACAAAGAACTCAAACAGGCAATGGAGCAAGGCCGAGATAAACTGTTAGAGATAAACTCTCACGGCGGCGAACGTGCCGATGCCTTAATTAAGCGTTTGTCAGAAAGCGATAACGATACTCATCTCATCGGTTCAGTCATTCGTTTATGGGACATTATTGGTGTAGATCAAGAAGATCGTGGTGAAAATTCGATTATCCTGCGCCCTAGTGAACACATGATGTTCCCTACTTATCCAGGGTTAAATGAAGACGGTATTACTGTGACGTTTGATCGTGAAACGGCTTTGTCTCGTGATGACATTGCATTTATCACCCAAGAACATCCTTTGGTACAAACAGGTTTAGATTTAATCACGGGTTCAGAAACAGGCACCACTAGTGTGGCGATTCTAAAAAATAAGGCGCTACCTGCTGGTACTTTGTTTTTAGAGTTGATTTACATGGCCGATGCCTCTGCACCAAAATCGACTCAGTTATACCGTTATTTACCACCAACACCTATTCGAGTATTGCTGGATAAAAACGGGTTAAATATGGCTGATAAAGTCGATTATGCCAGTTTTGATAAACAGCTCAGTGCAGTTAACCGTCATATCGCCAGCAAGCTTGTAAACGCCTCTCAACCTATTTTGCACCCGTTATTGGCTAAAGGTGAAGAATATGCAAAACAATCGCTAACGCAGTTAGTCGTGGAGGCTCGCGCCAAAATGACTCAACAATTAACTAGCGAATTGGAACGACTAGAAGCCTTAAAAGCGGTCAATCCAAACATTCGTGAAGATGAGCTAGAGCATATTCGTAATCAAATGGCTGAGTTAACAGGCTACATGGACAACAGTCAATTGCAGCTTGATGCAATACGTATGGTGCTTGTCAGTCACGTATAACGGCTAATAAGTAATGTGAATAATGTTGAATAAATAATGCCCTGTATATCAGGGCATTGTTTTTAGTCATCGTTATACATTAAGCTAATCACATTATGATGTATTTCACTTAGGGGTTAGAGTGCAATTAGGACGACTTAGTCAGTTATTAATCGTAACGGTAAGCATATTGCTGGCAGCGCCTAGCGTAAAAGCGCAGCAACCCTATGCTTACCTGCCTGCTGATGAAATCAAATTTATCACTATTGATGGTAAACAAACCGAAGTTCTCGTTAGGTCTTGGGAGAGCAAAAAACACTTTGGTTCCGCCGTTATTATTGCCGCTTCTGACACCGATGCAGATGCTGCAGGCTTAGCCAGTTACCTCAGAACCAATATTAATCAACGTGGCTGGGCGAGTATTAGCTTAACGCCGGCAAAAGGACTATACCGCCCTAACTATGCAACAAAGCCTGAAGAAATCACTAAAGCAGGTACCGAACAACTGCAATTAAGTAGCAATAAAAGTACGCCAAAATATGATTCACCTCAGTTACTTGAACTGAGAAATTTTCAACAAAGTAATCTAAGTGAAGCGCTGAATCAATTAACCTCAACCATCAGTTTATTCCCTGGTGGAAACATCCTGATTGTTATTGATGATAGTGCCGGTATGGTCACTAATCTTCTTTATGACAAAAAAATTCCGACGCCTGATGTGTTGGTCATCGTCAATCCTTATCGTGAGTTTGAGTATTTAATTGATCCACAAAGTCAGCGTAAATCAATTGCCGAACAATTAGTCACTATGTCTATTCCCATTCTTGATATTCAATCTGCTGATGCGAATCCAAATTCTATTGAACAAGCATCAACTCGGCTTAATTACAATCAAGTTAAACCCGCTCGATATTACCGCCAATACCAAATGAGCTTAGATTTAAGCAGTCCGAGCGGATGGGAAGAAGCCCTCAATCAAATCGAAGGCTTTTCCAGAACGGTTATCGGTAGATAGTGGGATGCGTCTATACCATTGCAGTAAGCCGTTTGTTTACCACCAAGATTGACGAGAACGATAGGCTTTATCTGGATTTTTGGTTTGTCTTATTGTCGCTATTACACGGTTTTTGCCTAATAACAACCTAACTTGGCTCAGCGACTCACGGGCCAATAAACTGCGCACGGAAGCGGTCCAATTCTGATTAATACTGCGTTTAATTGCTGCGTTGGCATCCGGTGAAGTTCGAATTATTTTTTGCGCCAGCACGGTGGCACGCTCATAGGCTGTTTCACTTATTTCAGTCACTAAGCCCAGCTCAAGTGCATGTTCAGCTGTTAAAATATCCGCGGTATAAGTCAGCATCAATGCTTTGTCTTTTGACATGATTTGCCTTAACGCAACAAGCCCCGCCATATCGGGTACCAGCCCCCATTTGGCTTCCATTATCGATAATTTACAACTAGGCGTTGCAATACGAATATCAGCGCCCAAGGCGATTTGAGTTCCACCGCCATAACAACAGCCCTCTAACACAGCAATGACCGGAATAGGTAGACGCTGCCACCCCAAAGACACTCGTTGAGCTAAGTTTGCATTGCCAGGCAACCATTTGAATAACAGTTTTAATGCATTAATGGGTGAATTAGCCACACTCTTAACGTCTAAACCTGAGCAAAAATTTCCATCGGCACCGGATAAAATGACGGCATTAATGTGCTTATTCACATGAATTTGCTTAATCACCCGATCTATCTCGGTAAACATCTCAACATTAAGTGCGTTTATTTTACTCGGTCGATTTAAGCAAACATGGGCAATACCATTGTCTACAGTGAACTTGATTAATTCTGTTTCCATGATACACCCGCTACTGGTCTGTCCAGAATGTAGACTAACATATCTACATTCTCTGTCTAACAGACATAACACGACAAAAAATCGTTATAGGTCAAAATTTTGTTATCTAATTTTTGAACAAAATATAATTGGGTGTTAGCCTCATATATTACCTATTATCAATATAACGACCTTGACTTACTGATTTTTCACAAATGGTTAGATCAGTATCAAGACATTTACACATGACTAAAATGTAGAAAACAAAGTGATCAAAATCCAAGTTACCAATATTGTAAGCAAATACGTATAATGTACTAACAAACAAAAATCGCTGTAAAAAGTCTTATCATTACTATCCGCCTAGTACCACTCGCGGTTGCATTAATGAGTGTGTTTTCTTAAAGGCAAACTAAGGAAGACTAGCAACAATGACCATTCCAATATTAATATGCGACGATTCAGCACTCGCCAGAAAACAAATGGCAAGAACTCTCCCCAAAGATTGGGATGTTGAAATCAGCTACGCCACCAATGGTGCTGAAGGGCTTGATGTTATTCGTGCTGGTAAAGGAGAGATTGTCTTCCTTGATCTCAATATGCCCGTTATGGATGGTTATGAGGTCCTCCAAGCTGTACAGCAACAAGATTTGCCCGCATTAATTATTGTCGTGTCTGGCGATATTCAAATTAAAGCCCACGAACGAGTCAAAGCTTTAGGTGCTCTGGATTTTATTCAAAAACCAGTGAGTGCAGATGCTATCAGTCATATTTTGCAAGAGTACGGCATTTTAACCCTTACTCAGGGTAATAAAGTAAACGACACTCCAATGATGAGAGTTGATATGCGTGACGCATGCCAAGAAATCGCCAACGTCGCAATGGGCAGAGCAGCTGATTTACTCGCTAAACTCCTTGATGTATTTGTACTATTACCTATTCCCAACGTTAATGTACTTGAAGTCAGTGAATTGACCATGGCCCTAAAAGCCACTGAACGAAATTCAACAGTCTCAGGACTTTGCCAAGGATTTATTGGTGCGGGTATCGCTGGTGAAGCGTTATTACTGTTCCATGACTCTAGTTTTGAGGATATGGCAAAACTAATGGGATTAGAAAATCCAGAAGACAATAATACTGAAATAGAAGTGATGATGGACACAGGTAATGTGCTCATTGGTGCATTTTTAAATGGTATTTCTGAACAACTCGATATGAAATTCAGTCAATCTCACCCGGTCGTGCTGGGCAGACACTGTAGTGTCAATGAACTCATTCACGACAACTCAGCAAAATGGCAACGCACACTCGCGATGGAAATTAACTATCGAATAGAGGATTACAATATTCAATGTGATCTTTTGCTGCTGTTTACTGAAGAATCTATTGCAACGCTGAATTACAAGCTTGGCTACTTACTCGACTAACGTTGGATAACCCTTTATGTCAAATGACCAAAGTGCGATGAACGAACTACACTGGCTAATCGATATGGTACAAACCATAGAAGTGGGCTTAGTCGTGATTGATAGCGACTATAATATCCAACTTTGGAATGGTTTTATGGAAAACCACAGTGGTGTGTCACCCAATTCAATTAAAGGTGATAATCTGTTTGAAAAGTTTCCAGACTTACCTGCTAAATGGTTAAAACAAAAAATGGAATCGGTTTTTTTACTTAAAAACCGTACTTTTATTAGTTGGGAGCAACGTCCATACGTGTTCCAGTTTAAAAATTATCGACCAGTAACGGGTCGAGCCGATTATATGTATCAAAATATCACCTTATTACCATTAGCCTCGCTAACGGGTAAAATCACTCATATTAGTATTATTGTGTACGATGTGACTGATATAGCCGTCAACAAACTACAACTAAAAGCCGCTAACGAACAACTAGAGCTGCTCAGCCAAACAGATGGGTTAACCCAGTTATATAATCGTCGCCATTGGCAAGATTGCATGGAAAAAGAGTTTGATCGCTATGCTCGTTATGGTGATACCGCATCATTGGTGATGATTGATATTGATAACTTTAAAGTTATCAACGATAAATATGGTCACTCTGCAGGTGATAAAGTCATTCAACATACAGCCTATTTATTAAAGCAAGCATTGCGCGACACCGACTTTGCTGGCCGTTATGGCGGTGAAGAATTTGGCGTAGTATTATCAAAAACAACAGCAGAAGATGCGCTTAACTTTACTGAGCGGTTGAGAAAACGTATTGAAGCATCTGAAGTCTCATTCGAAAATCGCCTTATAAAAGTCACTGTAAGCATTGGAATTAACGATTTAGACTCCCAAATAGACAATATCTCTACTTGGTTATCTGGTGCAGATAAAGCACTATATATCGCTAAGCAAGAAGGCCGTAACAAAAGCGTTATTCATCAATAACCGGCGACCAAGCACATTCTATCGACCATAAAAAAACGCTCATCATTGATGAGCGTTTTTTTATGGTCGATAGACTGCCTATGAATTAGTGAAATGTATCATCTTCATCATCAGCATCTTCAGCATCTTCATCATCTTCTTCGCCTTCAACATCGTCACCGACAAAATAAGTTCCCCAACCGTCATAATCGACTTTTTGCTTGGAGGCTAATAAAATCAACTGTTCACAGGCTTTATCCAATAAAGGAGCTTCTAACTTATGCTGAGCAATGGCATCAAAGCAGAAAATAATCGAGCCATCTTCAAGCTCCATTTCTTCAGCATCGTTCACTTCAAAACCGAGCTTAAATGCATCAACAGCTGCTTTTTCTAAGCGATCAAAATTAGTCGCCGAAAAATGATGTTCAAAAGTATATTCCGCATCAGGCTCTGAACCATCAGCAAGTAAGGCATCAACAATTTCGAGATTCTCAGCAAATTGCTCTTTTAACTGACGCTCAACAGACATGGATAACTCCGTAAATAGGACTCAAAAAATTTAATCAATTATACCCAAACTGACACAAGTTGCGAGCTTGCTAGGATGTTTAGTGATTAGTGGTTATGTTCGAGCTTTCAGGGTTAACGCTTCAGCTTCTTTATTTAACTCAACCAAACGGGCCGACATCAATTGATGTACCTTATTGTTTAAGGCTTTTACATCATTTTTATCTAAGCCAGCTGTTGGGATCGGTTCCATCATCTCCACAATCACTACACCGTTGTTCCAACGATTAAGATTAATGTGGCTCTGACACGAAGCTAATACAGGTACTATCGGAGCTTGAGCGGCTATTGCAGTATGAAATGCCCCCACTTTAAACGGTAACAATCCGCGACCGCGAGAACGAGTTCCTTCAGGAAATATCCATACCGACAGTCCTTTATTTTTCATTTTCTCTACGGTTTTAGCCATTGTATCAAAGGCACTGTGACGATTTTTACGATCAATAAGAATGTTGCCAGATAACCAATAAATTTGACCAAATAACGGCATCCACGCTAGGCTCTTTTTACCTAAACTAACCGTCGCTTTTGGTACCACTGACGTATGAGTAAATAAATCAAAATTATTCTGATGATTCGCAAGATAAATGCAAGGCTTCGACGAAGTACTTACCGGATGAACACGTTTAATGACCTTAATGCCTAATATTGGTGCAACAGAACCAAAGATATTGGCAATTACGTGTACATTGTTACGATGCATTGGGCGTATAAGGCAAAAAACAATTGAAAATACAAAGAGTAAAAACAAAAGCACGGCGAGAATGATTGAACGAGCGATAAGCAGCACAGCATACTCCTGCAATAAAATTGGCGATAGTATAACGATGCAGGTCTATGGACTCAACGTTTTGTTTACATATGTACGCTGAAATATTCTGCCCCTATGATATGGGGCAGAATAACATAGTTTATGTGACAGCTTAGTGATTAGTAGATTGATAAGCTGAAGCAGATGAGCGCAGTTTAAGTAACACTCTGAATAACAAAGCACTTAGCGCTAATGTTGCTACGATGGCAGCACCACTGGGCAAATCAAAGCTAGCAGATAACACTAACCCAGCGATATAACCAACCACTCCTACCGCATAACCCCAAGCAAGCTTAGCTTTTCCTTGATATTTGTTTAATGCCAAAGCCGGTAAAATTAGGGTGCTAAACACTAAATACACTCCAACAAGCTCTACCGACAAAGTAATGACTAATGCAAATAAGAAGTAAAAACCTCCGCCATCTAACACACTTGGTCTAAAGACAATGATCCCAATAATTGCAGCAGAAACGACTGCAGGTAATACCAATTGAGACCAACTTACCCATAATATTTGACCAGACATTAATTGCTTTAATAACTCAGCACCATGAGGATCATTGGCTAACAATAGCATTGCAGCTACTGCACTGAGTACATAAAAACAACCAATAAAGGCTTCAAGTTCACCCACTAATCGCTTTGCCATCCAAGCAATAACGCCTGCACCGGCCAATGCAAATAATGCTGGCATCCACACGTGGGCATACGGTAAATTGTCTACCCTATGATCAATGTGCGAAACTATCGCTCCTAACGCAGCAACTTGAGCAATGGCTAAATCAATAAAGATAATTCCACGTTTAAGGACTTGTCGGCCTAACAACACATGGGTTGATAACACCAATAACCCTGCCGCTAATGCTGGCAGCAAAATCGACAATAGCTCGACATCAAACATAGGATTATTTCACTCCATTCAACAAGCTAAGCAAGCTATCGTATAGACTAAATAAGTCTTTACTCTGTTCGTTGCCACCCACTGACATAGGTAAAACTAATACTGGTAAATTTGCACGTTCGCCAAGCCATTTAGCACCGCGTTCATCTTGATATGACGCCACTATCACCGCCATCACATCACCTTTTTCAGCGCGTGTAAGTAATGATGCTAAATGACTACTGGTTGGTGCTAAACCTGGTTTTGGCTCAAGATCTGCCACTTGTTCAATTCCAATCCAATTAAATAAATAACGGAAACTAGAATGATAAGCAATGACCTTTTTACCCGCTAAGCCTTTCGCCTCCGCTTGCCACTGAGGAATTTTAGCTTCCCAGCGTTGGCTAAAATCAGCTAAAGCCTGTTGATACTCACCACTATTGTTTGGATCAATCTCGGTCAGTTTCAATGTCAGGGCTTTGGCCACTTTTAACATACGTTGTGGGTCTAAATGAATATGAGGGTTACCTTTTGCATGCACATCACCCATTGAACGATCGACATGGCTTAGCTTGTCTAGCGTATCGATTTGGTCGGCCGCAAAAAACAGTCCTTTATCGGTCGAATTAACCTTAGGGTTAGACGACTTCATTTGTAGCATAGGTAACCAACCGATTTCTAAATCAGCCCCAGCACAGACAACCAAATCTGCTTGACGCATTTTAGCAATCAAACTAGGTCGTGCTTGCACTTGATGTGGATCTTGCATCGCTGTAGTTGCCGAATACACTCTCGCATCAGGTGCTAAGGTTTGCGCTAATGCGGCATATTCAGGTTCACAGGCAAATACATTCAGTTCCGCTTTGGCTGTCGCGGTAAACAGCAACGACATTGAAGTCACTGCTAAAAGCAATTTAGAATTGATGCGCACCGTGAGCTCCTAATGACATAACATATTGTAAAGTGAAAATATTATCATCTTCAAAACCATCAAAATTGGTTCCGGTTTGATGAGTGTATTGCAAACGCACTGTCGAGAAATGGCTGCTGTGCCAAGCAAGGCTGAATTCGGTTTCTTTTAACTTTTGAGGATCAAGGTGATCTTCATGGATCTCAAACGTATCTATTTGGCCATAACGCAACCCTGCAGACCAGCTAGGAGAGAATTGATAAACACTGCTTAAGTACCAACCTTCATGATAATCATCACTAATTTCATGATCATCCATGTCATCGACTTCATCAACGTGCCCAGGTTCTTCGCCAAAAATATCTGTCACTCTAAAGTATTCACCACTTAAGGTAAGGTTTTGATATTTGTAGTTACCATTAGGGGCCCACTTATAAACAAAGTCAGCAATGTAAGTATTTTCGCCTGTGTATGATGCGCTGTGACTGTGTTCAGCATGTTCATCAGCCGTTTCTTCTTCATCTTCGTGCTCTTCGGCATATGCTAAACCATTTTCATTACGTAAATAGCTGAACCCGAGTTGCCAAGAACTCTCAATACCAATATCACCACCAATCTTGGTTAACGCGGTATACACGCCAACATCATCAAAATCACGCTCACCGTGTTCATCTGCAGCACGTAAGCTATCCCCACCAAACGCTTCAACACCCATAGTCCAATAAAGATCTGTTGGTGCAACATAGCTTAAGCGGATACCATCATCAAAATAGTGATTACCTAAAAATGCACGGTATACCGCAGGTCGCTCAGTAAACGAATCAGTATGTTTATGTTGATTATTTAAATAACCAATATCAGATAAAAACCGGCCAGCACGAACAGAAAGCCCATTTGGTAACGCCAGGGTTTGGATAAAGGCTTCTTCCAAATTCAATTCTGTCTCACCATCCTCCAACTCAATAACTGCAGTGACTTTACCGTAAAACATTTCATCAATATTGGCACTTAATGCCAATTCTGTTTCGCCTAAGCCAAAACCCTCTTCTCTTTCAGCCATAGGGCGATCGCCTGTTTGATAATAACCATCGAGTACCGCACTAATGCTGGGATTAGTTAAACTAGAATCTTCCGCCATTGCAGAATACGAACTTACAGCACAAGCCAGTGCCAATAACGAAACACGTGTGTTTAACGCAGACATGATATCTCCAAAATACAACAAGTAGCCGTTTACCTGGGGTTGATATCAACCAACAGATAACGGAAAAATAATTAATTAATGTGTTGGACTAACGAGATAAAGGAGGGGCACGACTTTGGTAATAAGCTTTAAATACGCTAAGTGAAAAAGGCAGCGTATATTGCTGACGCTCAAAGGTTTGTTTAGTAACAACAAACACAATATTGGAAGAATGAATCGTTTTATTAAGCTGGTGTTGATGAAAGCACAGGGCACAATGATTTTGTACACCATCATTAAGATGTCGTACAGAATGCGCAGACGCAGCAATAGACAATACAATCAAAATGGCACTTAGCCAGATTGCTATCGTTTGTCTTATTTGGATGCGGGCTTTCAAGTACACTATTCCAGTAAGTTAATAAAAGTGAGCATAAGTGTAAAAGACCGTAGCTGAAATGCAATCAATAGATTGTGACAATTCATGAATTTTTTATGAAACATTAAAATGAATTAAGAACAACGCATACATGACAATCAATTAAACTCGTTTTAAGCTAGGCTTAAGTTGTCATTTATATTATGGCAACATTAGTCTATACAACATTAGTGTTCCATCAGTACAGGACGTAAAACATGCCACAATTTATTCGTGAAAATATCGGGGTTATTTTAGTGATGATCATCGTTGCTATTGTCGTACTAGGCGGGATTTACTACGTTGAAACGTCACTAGCAGGCCAAGTTATTGAAGTTAAGTAACAATAGTTATTTAACGTTAGTTTCTGTAGTTGGATCATTTTCAGGGGATTCTACAAGCTGTAAATGATCCATAATGTGCGATAAACCAATCATTATAACGGCTAATATAACCACAGGAGTGGTAATAAACGTCACATCCTCAGCAAAGTAACCTATTGCTGCGGCGGTTACACCACCATAAAACCCAATCATTTTGGCAAATGATAGAAATTTATTATGTCCAAGCCACGCTGCACAATGAGGGCATTGCACTTCTACTGACAAACCTTTACCGCGACTATCAGCCACCTTGGCAATTGAAAAAGATTTATAGCAATGGGCACATTGCAGCGACATGGTTATTTCCTCGGTTCCGTAATGACGACAAGTGTAACAAATTACCCTACAGATTGCTGTATTTGGTGCTTACAGGGGTTTTCCACTATCATATGCCCAACTTAGGACTACAGGATGGCCTTACATGCTCCGAATTTTACTTACCTTAATATTAGTTACCGCGACATTTATATCGCCATCACTTCATGCTGAACAAGATTCTGTGGACCCGATTATTGTTAGTAATGAGCTAACAGAGACTCAAAAGCAAATTACTCGCTTGCAACATACTATCGAGCAAGAGACTCAATTATTGTTAAAGGAGAAAGGTGAGCTTCGTACATTTACTGAATATCGCATTAAGAACAAGTCATCTGAATTAGGTGATAAAATTGGCCAATTAATTGCTTCACCTGATGCTGATAAGCAATACCTAAAGAACTTAGTGCAAAACCGAATGACATTTTTGGGAAATGTTAGCCACTACTTAGACCAGCAAATTATGAACATGCGTCTTGGCGTAAGCCAAGAAGATAGCAATAAGATTATCTTAGCTATCTCACAACGTGAAGTTGAACGCGATCATTATCTCAAGGCGCAATTTACCACGCTGCAATGGGCTGAAAATCTGAGTATGGATGTCAGTGTCCAGAAGCAAAAACTGACTGAATTTATGCTCAAACGAGCCGACCAATTCAATAGTTTTGTGCATTACACTCAAGATGAGTTACAAAAAGCCGTTGCTGAAGCCGAAAGTGCTGGAGCAGATATTAGCGCTGAACAAAAATCCCAGGTGGTAGCATTAAAAGAGCGCTTAGAGCAAAGCAGCTCGAGCTTAGCGGTTTCTGCTGAAATACTCGAAACACTAGACCAAGATGTATCGCAGTTTAAACAAACATTGTTTAGTGTATCGGGTGATATTACTCAAGATGTATTGAATTTCAGCGTTGCGTCTAACTTGCTACAAGGTTGGGGGAAAACGCTTAAAGATCAAACCATCAATAATGGCCCTAGCCTGACATTTAAAATTCTGGTGTTTTTGTTAATCCTATTTGTCACCAGTTTAGCCGCAAAAGTTGCCACTAAAATTATCGCGAAAACAGTAAGAGCATCAAAATTACAATTTAGCCAACTACTGCAAGATTTTTTCATCTCGTTGTCCGCTAAAATTGTTTTTGCTGTAGGTTTGTTAATCGCATTGTCGCAGCTCGGTTTTGAACTCGGCCCGCTACTTGCTGGTTTTGGTATTGCTGGTGTCATTATTGGTTTTGCGCTACAAGATACTTTGTCAAATTTCGCATCGGGAATGATGATCTTAGTCTATCGTCCATTTGATGTGGGCAATTTGATTAATGCTGCAGGAGTGACTGGCCGAGTCAGCCACATGAGTCTTGTATCAACCACCATTAAAACATTAGATAACCAACGCCTTATCGTACCAAACAATAAGATTTGGGGTGATACCATCAACAACATCACAGCTGAACACCAGCGACGAGTTGATATGATTTTTGGCATTAGTTACAGCGACAATATTGAACATGCTGAAACTATTTTACAAAGTATTGTCGAGCAACATCCAAAAGTACATGCAGAGCCTCTGCCCATTGTAAAACTACATACATTGGGCGAATCGTCTGTCGACTTTGTTGTTAGACCTTGGGTTAATCCAGATGATTATTGGGAAGTCTATTGGGATATCACTCGTTCAGTTAAAATGCGCTTTGATGCTGAAGGTATTAGTATTCCATTCCCGCAACGCGATGTGCATATTTACCAAAAATAATTCAAGGGGTTATCGAGTTAAGTCAAATGCATTCGTATGTTATCTGGCTTAGCTTTTCTTATCTGCTAAAGTATTATGACCTTCGATAATAAGTAACTAATCATGACTTCACCTGCATTTATGTTTTCAGATTTTATAGCCGGCTTTTGGCGGATTGATTCTTGGAATATGTCATTACAACAACGCCTTGGCTTAATAGAGCATTATCTTGAACTTGGTGTAACCAGCATGGATCATGCCGATATTTATGGGGTGTATCAATGTGAAACCCTATTTGGTGAAGCTTTAGCGCTAAAACCGCAATTACGTCAACAAATGCAGCTAATCAGTAAGTGTGGTATTAAACCAGAATTTAATGGCTATGATGGTCGCTACGTCAATCATTATGACACCAGTAAAATAAACATTATTCAAAGTGTTGAAAATTCTCTCACCAAATTAAAAACCGAATATTTAGATGTGCTACTGATTCATCGTCCCGATCCATTGATGAACGCAGACGAGATAGCAGAAGCTTTTGAGCTATTGCATGCCCAAGGTAAAGTCAGCCATTTTGGTGTATCTAACTTTACCACTAACCAATTTAATTTATTACAATCACGACTCCAAGCTCCGCTGATCACAAATCAAGTTGAAATATCGCCTTTGGCCATGCAAAGCTTGCATGATGGAGTGCTCGACCAATGTCAACAACACCGTATAACACCTATGGCATGGTCTTGTTTGGGCGGTGGGGAATTATTGTCCTCGAACACACCTCAAGCACTGCGCATTCGCAACACCTTACACGATGTCGCACAAAAAGTCGGAACAGAAGACATTAGCCAAGTGATCTACGCTTGGATTCGTATGCATCCTAGTTGCCCTGCGCCTATTATCGGCAGTGGTAATCTAGAACGCATAACCAGCGCAGTAAATTCAGCCAACATCCACTTAGACCGCCAACAATGGTTTAGTATTTGGCAAGCAGCAATGGGCCATGCGGTACCTTAAACAGCCATAAAAAAAGCTCAGGTAACTAACCTGAGCGGTTCTGTCACTGCAATTTAACTCATTTTCATTCTAAATGAGATAGAGTCACTCATTAAAAATAGAGTTAATTCAAGTCTACAATATCAAGCTTGTCATATGTTTTACCCAATAGGCATATTAACGCGTCAATATGCCTATTGTCAGTCGGCACTAAGCTGATGGCGAAACAAAGGTTATTGATTCCAGAACTGAGGGTAGTATGCTTATAAGTAAGTCATGTTGCCCTGTAAATGTGGTCTACGACCTTTAACATCACGCATTTCAAAACGCTTACCATTTTCAATGCTTTCGAATGCAAATGTCACTTCAGACGGCATAAATACCGGCAGCTTAAATTCAACATCCACTTGAAAAGGTCTCTCACCGATAGACGGCATTAAGTGAGATAATGCACGCGCCTTAGACCACATACCATGCGCCAACACTCGATCAAAACCAAAGCGTTTTGATAATAAAGGGTGTAAGTGAATTAAGTTATAATCACCCGATGCTTTAGCATAACGACGACCTAAATCATCAGTTAAACGCCATTGCTGTACGTTTTCCCATGCCATCTCAGAGGCTTTAGGTGGACGAGTTCGACGTCCAGCTGACCCAATGCGATATAAGTAAGTTGATAGCGCTTGCCACACCAATTCTTCGCCGACAAACACTTTAGAGACTAACTCAAACTCAAGTCCGGCATCAGTGGTGCGGCTTGCAGCAAGCTCACATTGTACAGTCAAGGTTTCATCCGCTCTCACGGGGCGAAATACACTGATACTATTTTTTAAGTGGATCATTCCAAGCAACGGAAAAGTAACTGCTTTATGTATAAATATCATTGCATGTAAACGAAATGCCCAGACATACAAATACGTTGGCGGCAACACTACACCATCGTATTCGAAACCACACACTTCAGCATATTGGCTAATTTTATCTTGAGACAAGATCACATTTGGTGCTTGTACATAAATATTAGGAAGCGGTTGATGATCCCATCCCGGTTTACGCCCAAACAGGATTTTGCGATACAAAGACAAAAGCGAAGGCATCGCTTTTAATTCGATAGCGTAGTCGTGGCTCACAATGTTGTACCTTAAATAGGCAGCAAAAAGCATGTGCTGCAAAACGGTTAGTAGATCATTATACCTTAGAGTCTTGGTATTGCTAAACCGCTAATTGTTGAATACGTTTAAAACAGTATGTCGTTACCAATGAGATTGCTTAAACCAGCACATCATTGCTCGACGCAACTATCCCGGCAACTGATATAAAACGGCTAACTTAACTTTCCTAGCCAATCTGATGCAACATAGAAATGTTGATAATTTCAATCAAAAAATTTTGCACAATAATTATGTTTCTACTAGGGCCTGTTGATCTTTGCTGGTTAAATTTCGTTCGAGTTAAAAACGTTTTAATCGAGGCGAATGGATTGATGCCTAGTCATCTAAGCAACCCTTTATTCGCAAAGATGCATTCAACAAAGAGTAAAACGTTTTTAGCAGAACCCTTCGGGCAGCGTTTGTTGGCCATTTTTACGGCGTTATCGACTTTTTATGTAGAATAACTACACCTCAAAGTCTCTGCCTTGTACAAATGGCCAGCAATTCGCTGCAAAAACAATCTTGCAAATCACAATATGCATTGCTGACACGGGTGAAAATTATCAACAAAAATCAAGTTGTTACACTAAAACCACACCTAAGCGAACCGACATTAGCACTGCAAGATAGTACAACGAGTGACAGTTGCACCTTGTTGTATCAGTAAATCAGGAATGGCTTGTCGACCCACAATGTGGCCCGCTCCTACAACTATAAATAATTGCTTTTGGGTTTTATTTTGTAACAACTGGATGATTTTGTGTGTCATGGTTTGATTACGTTGCCAAAGTAACTTTTCAAGTAATTCATCAGTGTCGCCTGCTTGTGCTTCCATAATAGTCGCCAGCGCACTGTCATCCCCTTGTCGCCATGCATAGATTAAATCTAGCATTTCAGCATCGCTCGCATTTATCGATTCGTCGAGCATTTGTAACTGAGTCGCCGTTGAAAATGACGAAATCAATTCAAACTGAAACTGAATACTCTCAAGTTCAATCAAAGCCTTATCACCGCGATTTGCCATAAAATAAGCATCCACCCCTTGCTCGGCGCTGTAACCTAATTGCGCAAAACGGCCTATACTAATTTGCGCTGACTGCAACCAAGGTGCATAAGGTGCTAACGTTTGACACAAGGCCTGATTACTTTGACAAAAAATACCTCTAGTCGCATCTACGTCTGCGGCAATATGAGCAGATAAACCTCCATATTGCTGCAATAATGCGCCAGTATCACCTTGGCTAACATCAGCTTCAACCACCAATGCGTCCGATTGTGTAAATGCTGATTCAATATGCTGCGCTAATGGGTAAAAATCTTGACGACCAATGTGTATGGAACCTAATAAATAAGCCTGCTGTTGCTGATATTGAATTTTATAAAATACTGGAGAGTCAACAGCTGCTGCAGGGGCGGAGACAAAACACAATGCAAGTGCCACTAACCCGTAGCAATCACGTTGTAAATGACGATAAATCAAACTGATATTGAAAATAAGCGGACTTTTCCTTGTTGCCGGCATAACAGCTCCTTATAATTAGCCTTATTCTTAATACATGCACTATGAGGCAATTATGCCGTACACTAATGTTTTTCTACAAATAAAAGAAAACCTGCAAATAGCCTATAGACAAGCCATTGATTCAGACGCTCGCCTAGATGAACTGCGTAAAGCGGGTCACGGGAAATTTGTCGCGATTTTTACTGAAGAACAAGGTTTTACTCAACAGAGCAACCGCTTTCTACCTTATGTTCAGGAACTAGTAGCAGAATTCGATGAAATGCAAAACAGCACTCATGTTGCCCCAGAAACACTTGAAGCCTTTGTTAAAAAGCTAGCAACATTACTGCAAACCCTGCAAATATTTAAACTTGCCAAATAATGACATGCTCAGCCCTCCAATACTTGAAGATGAGGGCTTTGCTTAATATGGCATAATCTTGTCATTATTTCGTCATAGACTTGTTTCTTTGTAGCAACAATACCGAACGTAATATTGCTGGATAATTGGTCTAACTAAAACAATAAATTACGGCTATACAGCTCGTAAGCGAACTTGACAGTATTATCGAAAAAGAGTCTATAAAAGCAGTATCCTTTGGGTTGTTTTCCATCGGCATTCTTTACCACCACAAGTGAAACAACAAGCAACAGAATACCAATTATCAACCCTGAGTTCTCAAGCAAAAAAACAGGCAAAACTTGCGTTGAATGGGTTTTACCTACTTGACGAAAAATAAAACACTAATTAATAATTTATACCAACCCGCATTAGAATTTGCTCTTTTAGCGAAAATTATCAGTGAGGTATTCGAGGCAGCCTTTTGAAGACATAGTCGTTCTCGGCAACTGCTCCTGCGTTGCTCTACCTCCTGTATCTGACCGCCATGGATGGTGGGAATGTCTTATTTTTTATGGAAAAAAATAGACCATGCAGTCGTACGTTAAGAAAGGCTAACAAAGAAGACCACTCTGATAAATTCGCCCTTCGGGGCGGTGTCACAACCCCCATTACTGTTTCAAATGACTTTGATGTAGAAGACTACACCTACAGTCATTTTCATTGTACTGGGCCTAGTGACGCAGCCTAAAATAGATCATATTCTAATAAGGATTGGTATTAGACGCGATTTTATAATTTAGGCGCTATGGTCTTGTTCAACCAATCATCAAACAAAGTCGTTTCATATTGAAACGGTTTATTGTTTAAACGACGAGTGTTGTACATAAAACTCATGTCGGTTATTTTTTCGTCCCCGGCAATAATAACGTTGCCGTTCTCAGTAATGGTATAACTAAATGTCGCTCTGGGTGGGTAGAGATCTTTAACCACACGAAGATCGCTTGGTGTAGCACCAAAGGTCGGACGCATATCACCTGCCAAATCAAAGTTGGTCACAATCATTTCCAGTTTTTGATTTGGTTTTAAGATTTTTTCAGCTTGTTTGTTAATATTATTGGTTAAAGTTTCAAATAACCGAGTTTCAAAACGTGATTGGAGTTCATTAGAGGTCTTGATATCACTGAAATCTTTTGGGTTTTGCCATTCAATTTTAACCACCCCAACTTCGATAACAGGATTAGCTGTTACCTCTTCCTCTGCATTGGCTACACAACAAAAAAAGATTGACGCTAACAGTAAATATTTTACGTTCATAATACACCTCCAAAGGGTTTAAAATACCTGCAGTGCTACCTAATCAAACCGTGATGTCGGTAGTGACTAGTTGTTCGAGCAATTTTTCATGCCGCGAAATACATTGTCGTAAAATAAAAAATAATCATCAGTACTACATCCTATGCAATGATTATAACGCTCTGAAGCTAAAACAACGCTTAACCCTCCCAGTAGTATATGTTTCATACAACTAAAAAGGAAACCGTGCACTCAGTAATGGATAAGTTTGGCGCATCACCTTCGGTTTGGTGCTAAATTTTTTGCCAACTGGCGAGTTTAGCCCTGAGGGTACGAATGGCAGTTCGTGTCCGGTGCGGTCTTCGTAAATTTTACCAGCAATCAAATCATAGTCTTCCACAAATGGGTAAGCGTAATCATCCACTAACGGCCATTGTTCTAACTCAGCCAAACAATCAGGGTTGGCAATAATTTTGTCGTACCATTGTTGACCTAGTGACAATAAAAAACATCTAAACTCAGCAAAACCATAATCGGAATCGCAGCCTGTAACAATGTATGCCGCCCCCCAAATCGACCATAAATAACTGCGGCGTAATTGTTGGCCTAGCATTTTATCAAATGCTTTGAGTGCCTCATCGTCTAAAGTTTGCAATGTTTCACGTAAACGCAATTCAAGCTCAGCAGAAGACTGCTCGGGCTTATCACGTGTCACTAACGTCCAAAAATGTGTTTCTGTCATCAAAATATACCCATCATTCGATTTTGTGAGATATTCTACCTCAAATTATCCGGCTCGATGACCAATATGAATCAAAACACTGATCCCAATATGCCAATTAGAGTGATGCTTCTTATATCACTCTATGTTGTAGTCTCCGTTATTGCAATTTGGCGAGCAAGCACCTTTCAAGCGTTTGATTTAATAACGCTGGGGGTTATACCTGCCTTAATTGGTTTAGTTAAACGTGCCCCATGGACAAAAGTGTTATTACTCAGCTATGCAGGATTACAAACTCTTGGGTTTGCCGCCATCACTACAACAGCCATGATTGCCTATCAAATCACTCCTGATGACGTCAAACTTGTCTTTCAGGGTTATAACATTCCACTGTTCCCGTTATGGTTATTGCTGCTAAGCCTGGTGGTATTTCAATGGTGGGTAGGGTTATCAAGCGCCACTAGAGATTATCTTATTGAAAAATAAACATATGCCACTATTACGCGGTCGGTATGTGATTTTTAAAGTATTTTTTAGTGTATAATCTGACAATGTGCAACATTTAAATAACAAAAAAATCAACACATCTGTGGAACGAGAATTATGACTAGTTTATCTCCAAGTGAATTATCAATCTTATTACTTGAGCCTTCTGAAACTCAACGTAAAATTATTATTACTCGTCTTCAGCAAGAAGGTGTAACAAGCATCCAAACTGCCGCAACGATTGCTGAAGCAAAACAAATAATTCAACGCCATAAACCTGACTTAATTGCCAGTGCGTTGCATTTTGTAGATGGTGAAGCGACAGAGCTACTGCAGTACATCAAAAGCACACCCTCATTAAGCGACATTCAATTTATGCTAGTGTCTAGTGAATGCCGTCGTGAACAACTCGAAATATTCAGGCAATCTGGCGTTGTTGCTATTTTACCTAAGCCATTTAATGCCGATCACTTAGCCACGGCACTTAACTCAACAATTGACTTCCTCAGCAATGACGAAATGGATTTAAGCCATTTTGACGTGCATAACATTAGAGTATTAGTTGTTGACGATAGCCGCATGGCACGTAATGTGATTAAACGCACTATTAGCAATTTAGGGATGCAACTGATTACAGAAGCTGTTGATGGTGAACAAGCGATAAACCTGATGAAAGAAAACATGTACGATTTAGTGATTACCGACTACAACATGCCGTCGGTAGATGGATTAGCATTAACTCAATATATCCGAAATCATAGTCAGCAATCGCATATTCCTATTTTGATGGTTTCTTCTGAAGCTAACGACACCCACCTAAGTAATGTATTTAGTGCGGGGGTTAACGCCTTATGTGATAAACCTTTCGAACCACAGTTAGTAAAGAAAATTCTTTACCAACTATTAGAAGAGTAAATAAAGCACTAATAAAGGCAATATTTGTACTGTTTTTGCTTTAAAACTAGTACTGATACTGAATTTATAAGATAAAGTGCTTTTAAACCTGCATGGCTTGTGGCATGTTAATCATGTTAAAAACACTTCTATGGAAAGCAGAGAATATCAATATGAACAAAAGTGAATTAATTGCAAAAATCGCAGAAAATGCAGAACTAACCAAAGCTGAAGCTGGCCGCGCACTAAAATCTTTTGAAGAAACGGTAACTGAAGCCATGAAAAACGGTGACAAAATTTCTATCGTTGGTTTTGGTTCATTTGAAACCACTCAACGTGCTGCACGTACTGGCCGTAATCCGCAAACTGGCAAAGAAATCCAAATCGCAGCAGCGACAGTGCCTAAGTTTAAAGCGGGTAAAACCCTAAAAGATAGCGTTAACTAATTATTGCGCATAATCTTTTTTGATAAAAACCTCCTCTGTGGAGGTTTTTTTATATCTGTATTTTAATCTTCTTCTGACACTTAAATTAACAATAACTTTACCTTAAGTGTATCAAGCCAATAAAAGCCTGACCGTCTCTTAAGCCAATATCTCAGCATACATTACTGTTGCACAAAAAAAGTGCAGCCATGCATCATAAAGCGGCAACAAAACCATAACAAAATGTTCTAGATATATATAAGCACTTAATTATTAAGAAAAAACCAAACTGGCATGAGTTTCGCTAATTATTCTCCAAACAAACTAACATTGAGTTCATTTTCTAAATGAATGTTCAGTGATAATAAAACGTTAAGGGATGAAGATGAAAAAATCACTATATCAAGCAATTGCATTATCAACCGGCTTACTACTAAGTGCCTCAGCCCTTGCAGAAGTCACTGGCAATATTGGCGCGACATCAAACTATTTATGGCGTGGTACTACGCAAACCAGTAATGAAGCAGCCATTCAAGGTGGTATTGATTATGCTCATGAATCTGGTTTTTATGCGGGTACTTGGGCATCTAATGTCGATTTCGGTGACGAGACTAGCTACGAATTAGACCTTTATGGTGGTTACGGTGGTAATTTTAATGAAGATTTCACTTACGACATTAGCTATCTTTATTATGCTTACCCAGATGCAGGTGGCAGCATTGATTTTGGTGAAGTTGCGTTAGTACTTGGATGGAAATGGTTGGATGTTGGTTATTCTCAAGTAATCAATGCTGACTCTGATGTCTCTGGTGCAAGTGACGAAACAGACTGGAACTATATTCAAGCCAACGCCAGCTTTCCGTTAACAGAAAAACTTAGCCTTGCACTACATTATGGTTATTCACAAGGTGATGTTGTAGAAGATTTATTTGGTGATACTTATGCAGACTACAACGTTACATTAAGCGCTGAAACAGATTTGGGTACCGTATCATTTATGGCGTCTGACACAGACTTACCAGACAGTGATGCAAAAATTGTTTTAGGCTATTCATATGGATTTAGTCTATAACAATTAACACAACCTCAAGTTAGAGATAACTTTATTAATGCCACCTATTTGAAAGGTGGCATTTTTTATTTGAATTTATAACGTTCACCACATCAAAACATCAATGATATCTGATACCAAACACACTCTAAGTCACGGGTTTACGGCTTTACTAGCAAGAAATATATTTACTGCTAAGCTAAAGTAGAAAGGTAAAAATAGCTGTCCAATAGAGACAAAATATTTTGCTTTCCAATTGATCAGTTTTTAGTTAAAAAATGCTCATTGAATTAATTCCACGTTTTTATTCAACATGAGGGTTTCGTTATGGCTAATCTTACAGATAGAGTGCCTGATGACACAGAAATTGACGCGATGACAGCGCCTAGAAACGTTAAATCCGCAGAAACATTGCTACATAAACGTCAAGTAAAACGAAGATTAGAAGACTTTCTCGAGCAAGCTCAATTACGTAAAGCAATTGGCGACGACGACTTTTTCTAAAAATAGGGATAAACGAACATATCGTTTATCCCTGTCTAGTTAAAATCAGTTGTCTAAAGTGATTGTTAAGCGTTTAAAGTCACTGTTACTCGCTTTTACCTTGTCCTATTCGAGTGTGCTTACCTGCTTGTGCTTGCGTGAGCAGTAGCTCTGCTTTAGCGCCTAAATAAACATATACCCCCAAACCCACTAATAATCCCACCACGGCTAACATCATTAAAATTGCCGGTTCAATGTATTGTTTCTCTCCAAGCGATGCTTTAAACATGGTTAAAAGAGCTTCAATTGAAATCGCAATCAAGATAGTCGAAATAAATCGAGTAATAGTTCTACGGGTCGAACTGTGACGGAAGATATCTTTATGCATTAGCACCTCTTCTTCCAAAATGGTTTTGCCCAAATCAAAAATCGCTAATGCTAGCGTAAGAAAAATGATAATACCAAACGGCTGTAGCGGATTAGGAGTCTCGGTTATTTGGCTAAATAAAGTATAAATATCACGAATGACGGTCGACATTAATACGCTCACTAACACAAAAAGGCAGATGACAATTACAGCATAAATACTTTTAAAAAAGGGAGACATTTTACGCCTAGCACTGTCACCCATCATAAACTCGATCAATCGGGTTAGGTTGACATCAATAACCACAATAACAACTTGCCCAGAGGTCGATTTAATCATTTGCGATGCAGACAAACACAAGCCCCCACCGGAATTAGACAAATACGGTCGAGTAATGTGGACTTTATCGAGTGCAGTTAATTGAGTAAAATAAGGTCGCTGACTTCGATCTGCATGATGACCACAGGCTAATAACTTTACTTGTTGATTAACAACGCTGATATTTGGACAAACCTGAGTTCCTTGTTCATCAAGCAAATAAATGAGCTCCACAAAAGGATAGCTTATTGCCATGTCTTCAAAAACTTTTGCTGAAATAGGTTGCTCAAATAAATTAATATCACCCACACCAATCAAAATAGATTCTAATAATTCATGCACTAAGTGTTCATATTCATGATAACGCTCAATCACACTTAAATAGCTCATCGCTGCCATAAATGCTCCTTTCAAATATACCTACTTTAGACAAAGCAGTTTTAATGCCAAGAAAATAAGTCAACATTTTAAGTCACTTAAATAAAATACTTATGAAGAATTGCGATGTAAAGTGATGCGTTGCACTAAAAAAGTGCTTATAACACTGCATTTTTTCATTGCTGTTTTATGCTCAACATCTGCTAACATGAATGCCAGTGCTGCTGACAACATTATCTAGATTAGGGAAAACAATGTCTGACTCTTTATCGCGTTATCAACAAGATATTCGTCGTTTTTCTGATGAATTAATCCGTATTCAAGCTCCGATTAAAATCCTAGACTCGATAAAGTGGCCTAGGCAAATTGAAGAGGATTTTTTAGCAAAGCAGAACAAACAGCTTCCCAGTATTAGTAATGACTTTTATCAATCTATTCCTTTATCATTTAACCCACAGCAAACCCAAACCGACCTACTAAGCTTAAAAAGTGCCATTGAGCGAGGCTTAGGTAAACGCGATAAATTAGCTAAAATTCTACTGGCAAACATTGATCAATATCGGATCGTGATAGACATGCTCCACAATCGCGGTAAACCCATGTTTGGTCAACTCAGCCAAGAACTTTACGGCAGTGCAAGCCACAAATTACACGGTGATCGTCATACGCTACGCCAACTTGGCGATCGTTTAAGTCATATATTTTCATTGCCCGCAGCGCGCCACATGAGTCACCGTCATCCTAAGATTATCACCGCTCCAGAAGCGGTAAATGTACTCAGCGAGCGCTTAGTGAAGTATTTTCATAACGATGAAATTCACGTGAAGTTAAGCGATGGTATTGTGTCAGACGCCGCCGTAGGTGGAGATACTGTCAAAATTAACACCCGTGCCATGTTCAGTGAATCCGATCTTAACGTCTATGAAGTACATGAAGGTTGGGTCCATGTGGGCACCACACTCAATGGTCGTGCCCAACCCCATGCAACTTGGCTTAGTGTTGGCTCACCACGAGTGACCGCTTCACAAGAAGGATTAGCAGTGTTAATGGAAATGCTCACCTTAAGCTCTAATCCAGGACGTGCTCGGCGTATTAGCGACCGAGTATCCGCGGTTGATATGGCTGAACAAGGTGCCGATTTTATTGAAGTCTATCGCTACTTTAGAAACCTTAATCTCAGCTCAAAAGAAAGCTATCGTGTTACTCAACGAGTATTTCGTGGTGGCATGGTGGGTGGAGGTAGCTTTTTTACCAAAGACATTTCTTATGTGCGCGGTTATGTAGAAAACATTAACTTTATTCGTAGTGCCATCAGCACTGGGTTACCTGAGCTAATCCCAATGCTATTTCTCGGAAAATTAGCCATTGAAGATATTCCTGTACTGTATCAGGCCTGCCAAGAAGGCATTATTGCTCAACCCAAATATTTGCCTCCAATGTTTGCAGATATTAGCGGTCTTTATGCTTGGTTTGGCTTTGCATCAGGGATTGGCAATATCGATCTTAAAGGCGTGCAGCGTCATTTTGCTCGCCAATTCAAACATGTTACCCCAACCTTTGCGGTCGATTTATTTGAAGATTCAGAGTTTGATAACAACTTCGAATAAACTGTCGGAACCCAATAGGTTAAAAATAACAAACGTCGTAAGCTTGATGATTGGAGCCATATTGGCATTCATCATCATTGGTAAATAGAATAATAAACGGATTAATCTCTTGAAATTAAAAAGCATGTTCATCTATATAGATGAACATGCTTAACATCGTTACTGCTTACTAGACTAGTAAGCTACTTCCAGAATTAAGCTTTGACTTTTAATGCCCGCTGCTTAATAAAATACTCACGGGTTAAGCTAAAGACCACTGGGCTTAATAGCACTAAGGCAATTAAGTTTGGAATCGCCATCATCGCATTCAATGTGTCGGCTAATAACCAAATAAATTCTAATGAGCTCACTGCGCCAATAGGCACAACCAAGGTCCAAATAAGACGGAATGGTTTTACAGCTTTATCACCTAATAAATACTGAACACACTTTTCACTGTAAAAACTCCAACCTAAAATAGTGGTAAAGGCGAACACGGCTAATGCTATGGCCACAATGTAATTACCCATAGGTAAAGCATGAGAAAACGCCAGAGAGGTTAATGACGCGCCGTTTTCGCCAGAGGTCCACGCACCGGAAACCACAATAGCCAAACCAGTAATAGAACAGACGATAAGCGTGTCAATAAACGTACCTAACATGGCCACTAAACCTTGCTTAACCGGATTATTAGTTTGCGCGGCAGCGTGAGCAATGGGCGCGCTACCCAAACCCGCTTCATTTGAAAACACCCCACGAGCCACACCAAAACGAATTGCAGCCCAAACCGCCGCACCAGCAAAACCACCTTGGGCTGCAACTGGATTAAAGGCACTTTCAATAATCAACATAAAAGCAGCAGGTACTTGTGCGGCATTAACAATCAATACAGCTAAACCCGCGGTAATATAAAACACTGTCATCAATGGCACTAATTTACCAGCCACTTCAGCAATACGCTTAATCCCGCCCATTAACACCGCGCCAACCAACACCATCAACACCACGCCAGTCACCCAATTGGGTACCCCAAAGTTACTGCTCATAGCATCAGCAACTGAGTTAGCTTGCACGGTATTACCAATACCGAAACCAGCAATCGAACCAAAAATAGCAAATGCAGTGCCTAACCATGCCCACTTACTGCCTAAGCCATTTTTGATATAATACATCGGGCCGCCAACATGATTACCGTTAGCATCGTTTTCTCGAAATCTCACTGCCAGTACAGCTTCGGAAAATTTGGTTGCCATACCGACTAATGCAGTACACCACATCCAAAATAGCGCTCCTGGACCACCAATAAAAATCGCGGTCGCCACACCCGCAATGTTACCCGTACCTATGGTCGCTGATAACGATGTCATTAAGGCATTAAACGGACTGACATCACCTTTTTCTGTTTCATCATTAACCTGACGACCCGACCATAATAATTTAAAGCCTCTATTTAGCTTTAAAATAGGCATGAACTTTAAGCCAACGGACAGAAACAGTCCGACGCCTAGAATCATAACCAACATGGGGACGCCCCACACTATACTGTTGATCATGCTAACAAAATTTGTGACTGCTTCCATGTAAAACCTCATAATGAGTAATGACTAATGTCGAAGTTATTATTAAATGTTTAGTTATTATTATAATTTTGGTTATTTTTATTACAGCTGTAACAGCCCAACTCCATTGCAACTATTTAATTTTTAGGTTACCCCGATTAAGTCAATCATGGCAAGACAAGCTAAGACCTAATAATTCATCTCCTCGATAAATTATCCTCACCAACGTAAAATAGACTACTTTTCTAATACTACTTTTAACGTATCCAAACCTTGCTGTAAGTCAGCACCTATCATGGTTTCAAAGTCGAAAAAGAGAAACATTAAATTTGCAGGGTAGTCAAAATGACCGCTAAAACCCCAATCCACTTTTGTTTGATTAGAGTTAATTGTTGCTGTGGTCATATAAGCAGGTTCATTCGCTTCAAAAGGTGAAATAAACCGTAATTCAAAGTCGATCCGTTTGCCTTCATCTATGGCGATAATTTCTTGCTCGCCTACACCTACATCGGGATTTTCACTTGCCCATGCAGATACAAACCCCACTGTCGCATCGGTACCACGATAGGTTTTCACCATGTCGGGATCCATTAGTGCCCACTTGCTAAAGTCATCTTGATTTTTTAGATGTTTAATATAATCAAAAACCTCAGTAACGGGTTTATCTATGGTAATCGTGCGGGTGACTGAATAGTCTTTTTGAACAAAAAGAGCCACAACAAAAGGGATCGCAATAATAGCGACCACGACAACAAGAATTTTTCTTAACATTACTATCCTCTGGTATAGATAAGGTATCTACTCGTGCTTTAGGCTTACTTGCCAAAAAACAATATTCTCAGTATACCGACTAACGACAGGCTAACAATAAAAAATTAACATAGAATTAACAGTAATGTCCTATAAAACAACACGCTTAAGTACCAACAAGCAGTCGCGCTAAATTGCAATCATGTTAGTCAAAGCCCGTCTCCAATAATTGTATCAGTCACCACTATATCCACTGATCATTTAATGCAGTGAGGTCGCTACCAATCTCGCCGGTATTGACCACACCTCGAGGTTCAATAATCATAATGTTACATTGCTCATTCGCCATTGGTTTATGCTCAACACCTTTAGGAATAACCACCATTTCACCTGTTCGCAGCGTAACCTCCTTATCACGAAAAGCTATTGTTAAGGTTCCTTCAATGACAATAAACACTTCGTCAGTGTCGGGATGATCATGCCAAACAAACTCACCCTCAACCTTGACCAATTTAAATTGATAATCATTCATTTCCGCAATAACACGAGGAGACCAATGATCGCTGAACTGCGTAAACTTATCGTTGAAATTGATGACTTTCGCTGGCATAGAAACTTCCCTAATAAATGATGGCTATGGTTCTAATTTAGGCCCTTAGTTATGGCATATATATTTCGACGGGATCTATATCAGATTGTTGCATCAATTTCAGCATACATGACTGGCAGATACATTGGTTGTCGGGAAAGCCTGCCAAAAAATTTATGGTTTTGTTCTGTGCAATAACTGATGGCATGTGCAATGGTTGCTTAGCACACCAGCATGCACTTATGTCTAATCCTTGTACCATGGCACAATCATTCGCTTGTTGGCAGAGTGGACAAGTTTGTGCTGTGGAGATTAGTAGTGTCATAGCCTAGCCTCTAATAAAATAAATAGATGAGTCAATATCGTCACTAAATTTACTCTAATTAACAGATGGTAAATAAAAGACAAAGTTAATATATAAAGATAATCCCGAATTTAACTCCGAGATCCGACATTCTTCACCATCTTAAATAAGCTCTATATTGTAATAAAAACCAAATAATCTTAAAAAAATACCCATTAAGCAATAACTCGATGGGTATTTTTAATCACATTACTTTTATAGAAAAAACATCACTGTTTAACGGTATTTTTAAGCGGAAAAACCGGATAAGACTCAGAACCTAAAATAGGTTTACCCGCTACAGACTGACCATAATACCCTTGATGCTTATGATAGGTTGCCTGTGTTTTGCTGACATCACCTTCAAAACGAGGATCTTGCGGGCGATCAAACGAATTAATGTATGCTGCGACATCCCAAGCTTGCTGAACAGTGAGCTGGATACTTTTACCAAACGGCATATTTTCATAGATAAAGTCAGTAGCGGTATTCACTCGGTGCATTCCCGCCCCCCAATTAAAACTTTGTGGTCCCCATAATGGTGGTAATGCGGCGACACCAGCAATCATTTGTCCCTCGCCATCTTCACCATGACACACTTGGCAATGTGTTTGATACACGGTCATACCACGAACTGGTGAATATGCTAATTCTGGTTGCGGAGTTTTCGGATAACCACGTCCAGGAAGCTGACTTAATGCTGTAATATCTTGATGTTTGGCGATGGCTGCAGGCATAGGAAAATCATCTCGCTTTGCACCTTTAACTAACTCAACATCTGACAATTCAGGCACTGGACCTGCAACATTATATTGCGTCATTAATCCACTCATACCTAACCAGTATGAATACGCAGATATTGCCACTAACTCAGGTGAGCCTGATGCTGGCGCTTTACCATTCATCGAATAAGTAAAACAGCCTTGAATCCGCTCCTGAAAAGAATTTACTTTATCGTTTTTCTTGCGATAAGCAGGATAAGCAAAATATGCAGCCCATAAAGGCGATGCATTCGCTTTCATTCCGGCATTCATATGACAATTGACACAATTAAGATCATTGCCAACATACTTATCTCGAAGTTGTTGAGTATTCACAAACAGTTGATAACCTAAACGAACTTTATCGCCAAACGCGCCCGCGGGAATATCAGTTAATGACGCAAGTTGTAAATATTCATCAGTTGTTTTTTTCTCGACTGAGGGCAACGCAGCTTGACGATCGGGGAGTGTCGTTGAAGAGTCAGACGATTTTACCGAAGCAGGCTTAGGCGAAATGTCAGTTAATAATTCATTGGCCTGTAAGGGCAAGCTACACAGGATACCAATGCTCAATATCGATAATAATTTCATCGCTATGTCCTTATTTTATATTGGCAAAAAACTGAGATAAACCATCAATTTCAGCAGCCGTTAATTTCACCGCTATATTGCCCATCATGTTATCAACATCGCCTTTTCGAGTCCCATTTTGCCATGATAATAATTGGGTTTTAAGGTAACTGACTTCTTGGCCCGCTAAACGAGGAAATTGACCACCACCTACTCCGGATGGACCATGGCAACTAGTACAAGCTGGAATGGTACGCGACCAATCACCTTGAAAGGCTAATGCTTCGAAAGGATCGCTAATGGCAACCTTGTCACCACGAAATTGTAGCGGAATATCTGCAACTGGCTGTTGACTAAAATATTGTGAAACCACAGCAATATTGTCTCCCTGAACCGTAGCAGCCATTGCTGACATGGTAGGGTTTTGACGTTTACCTACGTGAAATAACTTAAGTTGATTGTTGATATACTCGGCTGATAGCCCCGCTAAACGAGGGCCGGTAATACCAATGCCTTGACCTTGAGCACCATGACAGGATGTACATAGCTGAGCGGCGGCTGGAGTAGCTTGTTGTGGGGGCGATATTTCTGCGGCTT
Organism: Shewanella polaris; assembly: GCF_006385555.1. NCBI lineage: Bacteria > Pseudomonadati > Pseudomonadota > Gammaproteobacteria > Alteromonadales > Shewanellaceae > Shewanella > Shewanella polaris. The sequence goes on from NZ_CP041036.1 coordinate 4,092,828, forward strand.
CAGCTGCCATAACATTACACATTGTTAGGCCTGCCAATACACTGAGCATATAAAAGGATGTTTTCATCATCACACCTCTTTATTGATTAATTATTGTTCTACCACCATAGACCTAAAATGTTCAAAAAAGAATACCCAAAACGTCGAATCGTTAAACAAAAAAACCATTAAAATATTCATTAATGGTTTTTTTAGGTGGTAACTATTTGGTGTTTTTTACTTTGGACGCACACCTAAAGTATGGCAAATCGCATAGGTTAATTCTGCACGGTTAAGGGTGTAAAAATGGAAATCTTTAACGCCTTCACGGGACAATACTTTCACCATATCAATAGCAACGTTTGCGCCCACTAACTGACGTGTCGCGGGGTCATCATCTAAACCTTCAAACTGGCGATGTAACCAATGCGGAATAGCCACATTGGTCATGTCAGCAAAACGTTTAGTCTGCTTAAAGTTAGTCACGGGTAAAATCCCCGGAATAATCTCAACATCAATGCCTGCTGTCACGCAGCGATCACGAAAACGTAAGTATGATTCAACATCAAAGAAAAACTGGGTAATGGCGCGATTAGCTCCCGCATCAATCTTTTTCTTTAAGTTGATTAAATCCGCTTGAGCATTACGCGCATCGGGATGTACTTCAGGATAAGCCGCAACCGAAATATCAAAGTCGGCAACTGAGCGTAATAAACGCACTAAATCATTAGCAAACCGAGTCGGCTTTGGGCTGCCATCAGGTAAGTCACCACGTAAAGCCACTATGTCTCTTACGCCTGAATTCCAATAATGCTTTGCCAGTTCAACTAACTCTTCATCACTGGCATCAACCAAGGTTAAATGCGGCGCAGCAACTAGATTGGTCTCCTTCTGGATACGTTCAATCACGCTATGAGTACGATCTCGCACTCCTGAGTTAGCACCATAAGTCACTGAGACAAATTTAGGGTTTAATGGCTCTAAACGACGAACAGAATTCCACAAGATCTCTTCCATTGCTGGAGTTGAAGGCGGGAAAAACTCAAAAGATACATTAATATCATTCAGCTCAGACAAGCTCTGATTTAACGACTGGGCATGTTGCGCATGATGAAAAGCCATAATGTATTCCTTCAACTTCTGTAAAACTGCGGAGTCTATACCAATCAACTAATTTAACTCACTTAACTTAAGTAATTTAGCCGTTTGGACGTCTATATGTCCATATACTAGTTTAACTGCATCCTAAGTCAAGCTAAAAAACCACCAATAGACTAATTTAAGTCTACGCCTAAACAACAAACAATAAAGATAGTGCTAAATAACCAGCAAAATCCCTTGAACCACTATGCATCTAGTAAATTATTCATCGTATTCATTTGAGTGCACAACCAATCAATTGAATTACGGATACACCAACGTGTATAGGCAAATCGTGACCAAACAACCGAGCAATAAACCATAGAGCTAACAACGGGAATTTCGTATGCGACTGACTGGAAGCTAAGCGTTACTTGACTAAGCTTTCTAAGGTGTTTGATGGGCTAAAGTGAACTGAGTGTCTAAAGCAGAAAGGTCACGCAAAGCAACCTAGAAAATGTATCGCCAGACATAAAAAGCTACCATTTAGGTAGCTTTCAATTAATGTGTAACCAGATAAACTTACTCGTAATCAGTAGCGTAAGTTTCTTCATAAGTGTGTGAGTAAAGCTCAAACAAGTTGCCAAATGGGTCTTCCAAGTACACCATTTGCGCTAGATTACTGTCGTCTTCTGGATGGTAGCGCATAATATCCATACGCACTTTACCGCCATATTGTTCAGTACGCGCAATGGCCCCTTCAAAGTCATCTGTTTGCAAACAAAAGTGGAAGATACCAAGACGTGTGAAATCAACTTCATGACGTTCTTGGCGATCGACCATTTCAAACATTTCAACACCAATGCCGTCACTCGTCACTAGGTGGGCAATGTTAAAGCCTTTAAAACCTTCACCAAATACAGCCACACACATTCTGCCAATAGCAGTCTCACGCTCTTCTTGAACCTTAGTGTTACCCATTACAACTCTTAAACCCAGCGCTTTAGTGTAAAACTCAACCGCTGTATCCATATCGCCAACCATTAAACCTACGTGATTCATTTTCATAACTAACTCCAAAAATACTATTGACTGATTCGTCATTTGTTTCGATGGAGCCATCTTACGGCGAACAAAATATAAATAAAAATTATCATAATTTATTAAATTAATAATTCTTATTTATACTTATGACCATTGCTAACCCTAGAGGAAACAGTTATCAAGGAATAGTTGCACCTTAATCAATAGAACAAGCTCAGAATCCAAAAAACTTGATGAAAATCAGATAGGAAAAAATGAAGTTAAAAGCTGAATAAATCCCCATAGCGACCCTTTCCCTTCTGTTGTTTACGCAAATAAGGAAAATGTTGCGGGTGACTGAGTTAATTTATTAACCAAGAATCAAGAGAGACAGCCGTTGGTTTTCTATTGGTCTGGTGTGGATGAAGCGCCACGACGTTAGTGGCCGCAGGCCATAAAGCCTAAACAATAAAAAGGCCATTATTAATGGCCTTTTTCAACAAAACTACTCTTGAAGTAAGTCTTTACAAATATGCACTAAATCCGACTGCACCGCAGCTGCAGTCACCTCACGCCCAGCGCCAGGGCCACGAATAATCAATGGGTTGCCTTGATAAAACGCACTGCGAATAACAAACACATTATCGCCCGGGGTTAAATTAGCATAAGGATGATTGTTATCAACCCACTGCAAACTCACTTCAGCTTGCATTTTTCCCTCGATTTTATCTAATGAAGCCACATAGCGCAGCACTTTGTTTTGCTCGGCAGCTGCAACATACTGCTGTAATAAATCATCATCTAACTCGCTAATACGAGGCAAAAAGTCTTCTAATGATAGCTCGGCTAACGCTTTAGGTACTAACGAGTTAAGACCAATATCGTTTAACTCAACCGACAAACCTATCTCTCGGGCTAAAATAAGTAACTTACGCTGCATATCTCGGCCGGACAAATCATCACGAGGATCGGGTTCCGTTATCCCTAAGCTCCTAGCCTCTAATACCAATTCAGAAAAGGGTTTCGTACCATCATAGTTTTCAAACAACCAACATAAGGTGCCAGAAAAAATACCACCGACAGCTTCAATAGTGTCACCACTGTTTCGCAAATCATTTAACGCATGTTGTATCGGTAACCCAGCACCACAACTGGCATTATAACGCCAAAATAAGCGACGATTACTCAACTGTTGTTTTAGTTCTCGGTAAAAAGGGAGCGGCCCAGAGCCTGCTAATTTATTGGCGCTAACCACGTGAATACCACGAGCAAATAATTGTGGGTATTGCAGTGTTAATGTGGCGCTAGCGCTGATATCTAACGCGACAATTTCGTCACAAGACAATTGTGCCAGCTGTTCAAATAACTGATCATAATTCCACTCTATGGCGTTGGCTTGATAATCTTGTTGCCAGTTATCAAGGTCAATCGCATCATTTGAAATCAATGCTTTTTGCGAACCTACCACACCGATTAGTTCAACTGAGGCTTCTAATTCAAGATCTAAAGTTGGTCGTGCACGCTTAAATAACTCTATCCATGCTTCTCCAATATTACCGACACCCAAAAGTAACACGCCGATACGCATTCTAGGTCCTGCACAACGACGATGAACCTTTTGAGTCAGTAAGCTGACCTGTGCTTGTGGGACCAAAGTCACTAAGCTGAGTGCATCCTGATAAACCGGCTTAGCATCACGACTTAATAAGCGGGCAAAACTGCGCCTAAAGTGATGCGCATCGGCACTGACTAATGCCACTAAGCCTAAGTCGGTTTGCACTGTGACGTCGTCAATCAATAGTTCATTGCCATGCAGAGCCAATAATGCCAACAGTTGCTTTTGGCTTTCGAGGGTAAATGCTAATTCAAATTTATGTTGAGCTAATTCCCAATAGGCTAATGGCGTTAGCCCTGCCTCATTAAATATAGTCAGTAAAGGTGCAAGAGCAGAGCCCATTTTAAAACCAATCAATACCACTTCGTTTAAATTAGTCACAACAGGAGCACTGGCCGATGAACTCTGCGGCGCAATAAGCGTAAAATCGGTATGCGAGGCATAACTTGAGCGCACAGCAAGGCTAACGTGGGTATTAAATAATGGTTGTAATGTACGAGAATGTAATACGGGTGAGCCTAAACGCGCTAAACGGTCGGCTTCTGCTAGAGACATACTCTTGAGCAACTTAGCGTCATTGATTTTATTCGGATCGGCATTAAAGACCCCTTCAACATCGGTCCAAATCGTCACACGTTCAATGTCCGCTAAACTGGCAATTAATGTGGCACTAAAATCTGAACCATTGCGGCCCAGTAATAAAGTATCACCATGACTATTTGCGCAAATAAAGCCCGTTATCACTAAACGCTCTTGTGGATGTCGAGCTAATAAGGTTTGCACTTTCTCACGCGATTGCGCCACTAAAATATTAGGAATAGCACCTTCATCAGCAACTAAAATAGAACATGCATCAACATTACTGGCTGCTACGCCCATTTCTCGTAACAATGCAGCCATGAGGCGAGCGGACCAACGTTCACCAAAACTCACCACATGGTTTAATTGGTAATCATTATGTTGTTCTAAGGACAACAAACTGACTAACTGAGATTTATCAGTCGACAAACGTTCACGTAAATCACGTGCTTGTTCATTTGACAGTAATTGCTCAATTAACGTCTGCTGATAACTAATCAGTACTTGTAGCTCTTCTTGCCACAATTGACCACTGTCACGAAGGCTCAGTAATTTGTATAAGAAGTTAGTCGTTTTACCGGCGGCGGATACCACCACAAGATCATCACTTTGACCGTGGGTAAGCAAAATATGTGCAACACGGCGATAGCAGTCTGCATCCGCTAAACTAGAACCACCAAACTTATGTAAATGACTTCGCGCCATTACTGACTCCTTAAACAACTACGACTTTTATTGCGACGGCTTCTTGTTGCAATTAACGCTTTATGCAATAAATAGTGGTGCAATGAACTCTTTTTTGCATTTTAATCATGCCACAAATGCATATTTTGTTATTTTACTCAAACCACAGCTAACATAAACTCAAATTAAGCTTATTTAATTGCCGCTACGGCAGCTAAACCAGCTTTCAGATCGGCAAGTAGATCTTCAGCGTCTTCAATACCGACTGATAGTCTCAATAAAGTCTCTTTAATACCAGCCTCTTGCCTTGCTTGTGGGTCCATTGCTCTATGGGTCATAGTGGCCGGAACGGCGACTAAACTTTCCACTCCGCCTAAACTTTCAGCAATACTGAACAAAGACAATGCCTGTAAAAAGGCAACCACTTCGGCTTCACCGCCCTGCAATTCAAAACTTAACATAGCGCCAAAGCCTTGTTGTTGTTTTGCCGCAATGTCGTGACCTGGATGATCTTTTAAACCCGGGTAGTGAACCTTGGTAACCACATCACTAGCGCTGAGTAGCTCAACAATCTTTTGCGCGTTACGTTGATGCTCACGAATTCGCACAGCAAGCGTTCGTAGGCCACGCAGTGTTAAGTAACTGTCAAACGCAGACCCCGTCAGCCCAAGGGTGTTTGACCACCAATGCAATAATTCACCTAATTCAGGATCTTTAGCCACAACCGCGCCACCGACGACATCGCTGTGACCGTTGATGTATTTAGTGGTTGAATGGATCACTATGTCAGCACCTAATAATAAAGGTTGCTGTAATATCGGTGATAAAAAGGTGTTATCTACCGACACCAACGCGCCAACGTCATGGCAAGCATGACTGACGGCTTCGATATCAATCACTCTAAGTAAAGGATTTGAGGGGGTTTCTAACCACACCATTTTAGGTTTCTGGGCAATGGCTTTACTCAATGCTTGGCTATCTGTTTGATCAACAACTAACAACTTAAATTGGCCTTTTTTCGCCAAATTAGTAAATAAACGATAACTGCCACCATAACAATCGTGCGGTACAACCAATAAATCATCAGGGCCAAGTAAGCTGGTGACTAAAGTAATCGCCGCCATACCAGTACAGGTCACCACACCAGTAGCACCTTGTTCAAGTTTGGCGAGCGCCTCCCCTAAAATACACCGAGTAGGATTACCTGAACGACTATAATCAAACTCACGAGGATTATTATGACCATCGAATGAATAATTAGTCGATAAATAAATAGGCGGTACAATTGCACCATGTTGTGTGTCTGTTTCAATACCTTGGCGAACGGCCAATGTGGCGCTTTTATGTTTTGTCATAATTGATTCCTAAAATGTCACAAACACACAAGTAGATGTCTAGACGTCCAAATTTACCGAAAAGTTCTGCATCCGTCAACAAAATAGACGCGTAGACGTCTAAACATCAAGAAATCTATTTGCATCGAGGTTAAATAGTCGCAATAATTTGACTAGAGCTTGTAACGGTTTAAAATCCGCACCGTATTTATCGTTAAGGGTAAGTTAATGACTGAATGGAATGGCGAATATATTAGCCCATATGCCGAACATGGCAAAAAAAATGAACAAGTAAAAAAGATTACAGTTTCGATACCGCTAAAAGTATTAAAAATACTAACAGATGAACGCACTAGACGTCAGATCAATAATCTGCGTCATGCAACTAACAGTGAACTGCTATGTGAAGCATTTTTGCATGCATATACAGGTCAACCATTACCTTATGACGGTGATTTATCAAAAGATGAACCGGACAGCATTCCAAGTGAAGCTAAAAAGATAATGGATGATATGGGCATCGAATGGGAAGAGCTGGAATAATCCACAGGTTAGTGACAACGTCATCGACTTGGAAACTACCCTAATACGAAGTAGTCTTGTTTTAAAAGAGAACATATGATGTCGTTTATCGATCCTACAACCTTGATACTGGCATCAATTATCGTTTTTTTAGGCGCGTTAACCCAGAGCTTAATTGGTTTTGGGTTAGCCGTTGTTGCTAGTCCCCTGCTGTATATTGTTAACCCTCAACTAGTGCCAGTACCAATTATTGCAATGGGATTTGCCATTTCTGCAATGACCTTATTTAGAGAACGCAACCACCTGCAATTTAATGGTTTACAATATGCTTTGCTCGGGCGGATCCCCGGCGGATTTTTAGGCGCTGGGTTATTACTGTTTGCACCACAAGCCATATTAGGTTTAGTGATTGCCGCTATTGTATTTATTGCTGTGATATTAAGTGTTTATCGCATTACAGCCCCCATCAATCGCATCAGTTTATTTATCGCGGGGGTATTTTCGGGCATATTTGGCAACATCGCCGCCATTGGTGGTCCACCTATGGCGATTTTACTTGCAGGCCAAGATCCTAGTAAATTTAGAGCTGCACTGTCTGCATTCTTCGTACTCAGTTCACTGATTGCTTTAGCTATTCTAGCCATAGTCGGCTTGGTTGAGATGAAACATTTGTGGTTGTCGCTAATGTTATTCCCTTCCGTTGTTACCGGTTACTTGGTCTCTGGATTGTTAATTAACCATGTCGATAAAAATAAAACCCGCATTGTGACCTTAATATTATGTAGTATCAGTGCGACTTTGTTAGTGGTTAAATCGACCAGCGCACTAATCAACTAATCAACTAATCAACCTAGTAACTCATAATGAGCTAACTATTCTCTCATTATGAGTAATTAAACCTTACCCAAAAAAATTTTCCCCTAAAGGCTTCCACCAAAATAATACACTAAATTATTTTTCCCTATCCATAATTGTTGTTCCAAATCCACTGCGAAATTTTTTATCTCTATAGCAAATTGAATATTGTCACGAAAGAGATCCACATCACATAAGTCCATTAGATTTGATTCAATTAACTTTTTTTCAATTAGATTTTTCTCATGAACATGATCTACTTCAAATTAACACTACTCACTTTTAGGTAACATTATTCACAGCAAAGAAATAAACATAAATTGCAAACGCACCACTAATAAGAAGCCCTATAGAGGATAAAATGATGAACACATACGTTAAAGTTGGTATCGCACTCGCTATTGCATTATCACTAGGTAGCCAAGCAATGGCAGCCGAAGGTGGTAACCCTAAAAAAGGCAAACATCTTTACAAAAAAGAATGTAAAGCTTGCCACAGCGCCGATAGTGAAGGCCCAGAACTTACTCCGATGGCTAAAACTATGAGTCAATGGGATCGCTTTTTCTCTCGAGATAAACATAAAGCTAAACCTGCCGTTTTTGAGGCTCTATCAGAAAAAGACTTGAAAGACATTCAACAGTTTTTATATGACCACGCAGCCGATTCTGATCAGCCAGCAACTTGTGGCTAAATCATAAAAGCTGAGAGCCTTTCGCTCTAAGCAAAACATAAGCAAATAAACAATCCAAAAAATTGGGGCTTCGCCTCAGGGATTTTTACAACAAAAATTTGCCAGATTGAGTTAATTCATTTGGCAAATTGGGGGAGCAAGACTATGAGAACTCTCATATCAATACTCGTTGCAAATGCACTCTTTATGAGTGGTGCTAGCCTAGCGGCAGACACTGATGCACAAAAGATTGCCGATCTAAAACAACAACTCGCGACTATTAACGAAGATCTTGATGATTTAAATTCGCGAGTTGACAAAACCGAGCGTCACACTGCGTTAGACAGAATATCCATTACTGGTGATTTTAGAACCAAAGCACATTCATTACATTACCAAAATGTCACTTGGAACCCGGCCATGAATGTCAATTTTACTGACTTCGCTACAAAAGCCATGTCAGGTGTATTTGGTGACCCGAGTAGTTCTACCTCGTTATTAGGCCAAATGATGATGGCCAACCCTGATCTAGCCACCGCATTTCAAAGCGGCCAGCTACAGGGCGTGATGCCAATGGTGTTAGGTCAAAAAACTCAACAAGATATTGATAATGATATTTTTTACACCACTCGATTACGCCTAAATATTGATGCAAAAGTATGGGACAACGTCAGCTTTGCCGGACGCTTAACCATGTTTAAGAGCTGGGGAGACTCTACTGGAGTTAAAGTATTTGATTCATGGAACTCATTCACAATGGACGGCACAAGTAGTGGCAGCACCAGTGGTGATGAGTTAAAAGTAGAGCGTGCCTATTTTAACTGGAAAGACATTAACGGCAGCGGCACTTACCTTTCTATCGGACGTCGCCCTTCAACATATGGTCCACCAAGTCATTATCGTGAAAATGAGCTACGAGGCGGCACACCATCAGGTCACTTAGTCAATTTCAACTTCGACGGTTTAACCCTAGGTTACAATTTGGGTGATATCACGGGTATTGAAGGCCAAACGGTACGCTTCTGCTATGGTCAAGGCTTTGAATCTCAATACGGAAATGGCGAATTGTTCGGTGACATTATCACCAAAGACACTCACCTAGGCGGGTTTAATATCGACGTCATCAATGACGGTAACCACTTCCTACAATTAACTTTGTTCGGTGCTAAAGATGTTAATGATGGCTTTACAGGCACCATGGCATTCCCTACTCAACTCGCGAGTATCTTTGCCCCAACAATGTATCAAGACATGCAAAAGTTTGAAAACTTTAACTTCGTTACTCGTGTACAACCAAGTGGTGTAATTGGTGATATGTACTTAGGTGGATTAGGTTATGCCTATGAAACTGATGACGATTTAAAAATGTTTGCTTCACTTGGTTGGACTCGTGCTGAACCTAGCGGTAATGCAGGTTTGTTCGGTGGTATGTTAAGCGATGCAGTATTTGAAGCAGAGTTGAATAGCACTGCTACTGAAATCATTATGGTGCCAAAAGAAACAGTTGATAATGACACTAAAAATGGTTACGGCGTGTATATGGGTATACAAGTACCTGCTCCATACGGAAAATTCGGCTTGGAATATAACTACGGTTCAAAATACTGGAGTCCTTTCACCCAAGCGCAAGACGACCCTATTGGCAGTAAGTTAGCTACTCGCGGTCATGTTGCCGAAGCGTATTATATCTTTGATATCAATCCTAAGATGTTCATCAAGTTAGCAGGTTTGTATTACGACTACGAATATACCGGAAGTGGCTCACCAGTAGGTGCACCACAGAAAGTTGATGATGTAATTGCCGGTACTGCATACTCAATGTTACCAGTGATCGACACAGCCTATGACGTCAATGCATCAATAACAGTTAACTTCTAACTTGAACTTCTAATTTAGTGCCCCTGAGTGCAAGCTCAGGGGTGAGGATAATTATCATGAAAATATCATCAGCACTGGCTGTATTATTGATATTAAGCAGTAGCGCACAGGCTGCCTTTAACCACAAAGAGGCGTTGCCAGGGCCTTTTGCTAATGGCCCTGAAGTGACGACACAATGCTTAACATGCCACAAGGAACATGCCGAAGAGTTTATGAAATCTTCACACTGGACTTGGGAATTAGAGCAAAAATTACCTGGCCGCACAGTTATGCGCGGTAAAAAGAACAGTATCAATAACTTTTGTGTTGCAATAGCGGGTAACGAACCACGTTGTACTAGTTGCCATGCAGGTTATGGCTGGAAAGATTCTACATTTGATTTTAAAGACATGACCAAAGTGGATTGCTTAGTCTGCCACGACACAACAGGAACTTACATTAAAGATCCTGTTGCTGCGGGCGAAGTATTTGCCACAGTCAACTTAGCCAACGTAGCACAGAATGTGGGTACTCCCGTACGTGATAACTGTGGTACTTGCCACTTTTATGGTGGCGGTGGTGATGCAGTTAAACATGGCGACTTAGACTCATCAATGTCTTATCCAGACAAAGCTACCGATGTCCATATGGACGCAGACGGTAATGACTTCCAGTGCCAAACGTGTCATGTCACCGAAAATCACCAGATTACTGGTAATGCGATGGGCGTATCACCTGGAGGAGAAAACAATATTGGTTGTGAAAACTGCCATGACGCAGCACCTCACAAAAATAAAACGCTCAATACACACTCACAAACAGTAGCGTGCCAAACTTGTCACATACCAACATTTTCTAAAGTTGAACCAACAAAAATGCGTTGGGATTGGTCACAAGCCGGACAAGATCTACCTGACACGACAGATAAATACGGCAAGCACACTTTCAATAAAAAGAAAGGTAGCTTTATTTGGGAAAAAGACGTTATACCACAATACACTTGGTTTAATGGCCGCGCCGATGCTTACATGCCTGGCGACAAAATGGACCCGACTAAAGTGCTTAAACTTGCCTTCCCACTCGGAGATATTCGCGACCCTAAAGCTAAGATTTATCCTTTTAAAGTGCATACAGGTAAGCAAATCTATGACACCGAACTCAATATCTTACTAACACCTAAAGTTTATGGTGAAGGTGGTTACTGGACTGAATTTGATTGGGACTTAGCAGCCAAATTGGGAATGGAAGCTAACCCAACCATGGTAGAAAAAGGACTCAAATACAGTGGTAAGCATGGTTTTGTTGAAACTGAGATGTGGTGGCGTATCAACCACATGGTGTCACCAAAAGACAAGGCGTTACAGTGTAATGACTGCCACAATAAAGGTGAGCGTTTAGACTGGAAAGCCCTAGGTTATGACGGTGATCCAATGAAAAATCGCAAAGGTGTTAAACACACTAAAGCTAAATAACAATGCTATAAGCAACTAGTGTAAACGACTAGCGTAAAACAAAAAAACCGCCATCAACTTTTACGATGGCGGTTTTTTATTAACTAAATGTTCTGAATTCGGGATAAATAACAAACTAAAAATTTAACCCCTGGCATTGAAAATCTTGCGAAATACCACTAATAGGGTCGGTAAAACGTAATCGTTTAGCCAATAGCTGTAATGGCTTATCAAAATTATCCGGCCCTTTAGGCTGTAAAACTGGATAAAATCGGTCATGTAAAATCGGCATACCTAAACTTTGCATATGCACTCTTAATTGATGAGTTTTACCCGTAATCGGGCTTAACTCAAACAAACCAAAGCCGTCTTTTACCGCCACTAAACTGATTTCTGAATGGCTATTGGCCTCACCTTCAACTACCTGCATAGTAAAGCTGGGATTTGCTGCAACAATCCGATTTTTAACCGTCCAATGCACTGGCAGTATCACTGTGTTATCCGCTAATTGAGCCAACAACTGCGGCGTTAATGTAGCAATAGCCTGATAATCCTTGGTGATCTTGTCATCTAAAAAAAGCTGATGATAGGCATGCCTAGTTTGCGGGTTTAATGTCATTAACATTACCCCAGCAGTATCTTTGTCGAGCCGATGGGCTGGTGCAACGGTATCAATTTGAGTTGCGATACGTAATCGATGCACTAAGCATTCATTAACATAATTACCACCAGGGGTTACAGGTAAAAAATGCGGTTTATAAACAACAATGGTGTCATTGTCTTGATATAACACTTGCTCAGCAAACGGTACTTTCGTTTCGGCCAGCACTTCACGATAATAATATACCCGCGCAGTGGCTTGATAGATGCTGTCTGCAGTAATTAACTCACCATTTTGCCAATGCACCTTGCCAGCTTCAATCCGTTGCAACCAAACACTGGCATCAATTTGCTTAAAATGCTCTATCAAAAATTCAAGTACCGTGTGGTATTGCTTACCCGCTAACTCACTCACGCGCGGCAACACGACATACGATGGTTGCGCTGCAATAGCGGTAGTTGAAGACAATGATTGATCGTGCGGATTTGATAAATTCGGCATAAAAGGGCTATTAAGGAAATGAGATGCAAAAAACAATAGCACTATGTTATCAGGCTAGCCTATAAATGTATCTGCATTAGCGTGTATCGGTAGGTAGCATTCTTTATAAAAAAACCTACACATCCACATAGGATTTAAGTAAGTGCAACACAAAATCCATGGTTTTATGACAGTTAGGTTGTTCAACTAGAATCAGCTTATCACGATTATACATAGGTAAAACCTCTAACCAACGTTGGCTGACCCACGCAGCATCTTCTAAATGAGTTTGTGAATATAACTCCAGTAAATTAGGATTCACTTGATAAAATTGCTCCAGTGCGGCGCTAATTATTTCAAACTCACCCACTATGGGTTCTTGGGTCCAATTAGGACAAGGTAGTGCGCGAGCTATCCAGCAACCATTACGTTTTTTTGCCGCCGATAAGATTTTAAGGCGTTGTGACCCTTCGATAATAATACTTAAACAACCGTTATCTAACTGATTAAAATCAATGATATTGCATTGAGTCGCCGCAATATAACAAGGTAAATCACTATTCACTTTTAAAGGGGCAAATGCTAACTCATAGTAACCTTTTAGCACATCGGCAACCACGCACAAATCACTGGGAGTCACGACACTAATTTCAAGTCGTCCACCCGGTAATAGCACTGCATCTTGAATAAATAATGCCACTTCTTTTGTTCGCATAACAGCCTCCGACACCAAAGGTGAAGTTACTGAGCTAAAGTCAAATCAATAAAACAAGTGTAGCAGTGGTTAATAATTCAACAACTTGAGAAAATGTAAATAACACAGATTGCCGACATCACCACTGCTTACACTAGATACTGTTTACACTAGGGCCTGTTTACACTAGGTTCTATTTAATAGACCTTATTTTATACGACTACATTTCAAAAAAGAGCAAAAAACATACAATTACTACGCTAATTTATAAACGTTCAATACGGTCCATTATCGTGCCAGAAGCGACAATATTGGCAAATTCGTCGGCTAATACTTGGCTTTGTTGTACACTTTGCTGCCAATAAGCAATCCGGCTTTCGGTATCTAAATGCTTAAAGTCTTCACGATCAGGAATTTTACCAAAGGGTAAGCTGGCAATAAATTGCTTACTCGGCGCTAAAATTAATCCATTGTGGTAATTGGCTTTCGCTTTACGCCACAACAAGGATTTATCGAACCAGCCAGGGCTCATATAAGGATAAAAGTGCGGATATAAACTTAGCCCAGTTGCTGCAGGTAATGGCATATCAAAATGATAATCGGTTATTCCCCCATCGTAATATTGACCTTTGGGCGATCCTTGCAGATCATTAACTGGGTCGAGCAATAACGGGATCGATCCGCTAGCCAATAAACCATGGCGGATATTGTCTTGGGTCAACTTAACCTGTTTAGTGGGTAAATCTTTCAATCGCCTAAAAGGTGACGCATCGTCTTTATGACTTAATATCACCCGCTCAAAATGCCAGCCTAAACTTTTACGGTTTACCACATTGCTTATCGCCGCCATCGACAAGCCCATCATTAAAGCAAACTTGGCATGAATGCGATTTAAATGGCGAGCACGACAAGCCACCATATGATGACGAATTAATGGGTTAGCAATAATATCCGCACCTTGTTGCTCACCTAAAATACCATCCACAATTTGCAATACTTGGGCACTAACCTGCTCTCGGGAAGGCTTTTTATCGTAGCGCTGATGAATATAAAAATGCTCTAACCTTGCATAAGCCGCGAGTGGATCTTGTTGCGCCATACAGGCCAAACGCCACGCACCCGATGATGCACCCATGGTATAGAGTGGGTCTTCGCGTCCCTGAAAAAATTCACTGAATAAATACTTATCTAAGCCTGCGATGGCCAGCCACTTAGGGCCACCAGAGGCCGCAAAAATTTGCGTAAATAATGATTGGTCTAAGCCATTCGCTTCGAGTTGTTCGTAAGCTGTTGGTCCAGCAAGTAAACGTAATGCAGGCAATGTACAATCCTTATTATATTTGTAATGCTGTTATCTTGGTAAAACGGTATGCTTTAGGGTTAATACGCTAGCATGCTTTTATGATTTTTATCTTACGGAATTTTTATGATTGTTGATACTCTTGCAAATCGTCACTTATACACTCAACTGAGCCCGAGACTAGCCAAAGCTCTAGCCCATCTCGCGAGCACAGACTTTAGCCAGCTTGAAGTCGGAAGTTACTCACTTGAAGGTAAAGATATTTTCGTTATCGTTAATGATTATGAGACTAAACCTAAAGAAATAGAGCCATTCGAAGTGCATCAACAATATATTGATGTGCAATATGTGGTGAGTGGCGAAGAAGAGTTTGGCTATCTGCCCTTAGCTAATCAAACGCCTTCTAAGCCCTATTTTGACAAGCATGACTATGCAGAATACGACTATGAATCTAACCGGCATGATGCGGCGTTTATTCCTCTAAAAGCGGGCATGTTTGCTTTATTTTTTCCTGGTGACATCCATATGCCGGGCACTAGTGCTAAAACTCAGCAAGTTCGTAAAGTGGTGATAAAAGTACGGGTATAGCGATGCCATTTTAATCAATGACAAATATTCAGTACTAAGGCTAAACCACTAGCAATAAGTCATTAACAATATTCATGAGCAATAAAATCGCTATTTGAATGAAACCTACTAAAGTTAATTCGAGCACGGTATTCAAGCACAATAAACACCTATACAGAGCTATTAGCACTTAAGATAGAGCGTTTAAGATGGACTCAATAGACTACTGAATAGATAATTCAATAGCGTTGTAGCCCCCAAGCTAAAGACAAATATACACTTACCCTGTGTAAAATAGAAAAAGCCCCGAGACTCTCCGCTCGGGGCTTTTTTTGTCAATTACAGACACATATCATCATTGATAACACTCATATGGTAAGTTGAACCTTTGAAGTGGTATTTTTTAATGCGATGAAGATCAATCCTTGTTAAAATCAGGGCAACTTTATAGGAGAGTCTTTCAATGGCAATGTATGTAGTGGGTCACAAGATCCCTGATTCAGATTCAATTTGTGGTGCTATAGCATTAGCATATTTAAAAAACCAAATCGGTGAGCCAGCAATAGCGGCCCGTTTAGGCGAATTATCACCAGAAACCGCATTTATTTTAGAGAAATTTGGTTTTGAAGCGCCAGAATACAAAACCAGTTACGCGGGTGAAGAAGTCTATATTGTTGACCATTCAGAAATTACTCAAGCGCCAGATGATATCGCTCAAGCAACTATCGTGGGCATTGTTGACCACCATAAACTAGGCGATTTAACCACTTCTACTCCGCTAGAATGTTGGATCCGTCCAGTAGGTTGCAGTAACACAGTCATCAAAATGATGTACGATTTTTACCAAGTAAAAATCCCTGCGAACATCGCTGGTATCATGATGTGTGCCATTTTAAGTGATACCGTTATTTTCAAATCACCCACCTGCACCACAGCTGACATTCGCTGTGTTGAAGCCTTAGCTAAAATTGCTGGTATTGAAGACTTTAAAGCACTTGGTATGGAGATGTTTAAAGTAAAATCAGCAGTTGAAGGCACGCCTGCGCGTGACCTAGTAATGCGTGACTTTAAAGACTTCAACATGAACGGAAACTTAGTCGGTATTGGCCAATTAGAAGTTATCGATTTGTCTGTATTTGACGATATCAAAGCTGACTTAGAAGCAGATATTGCTAAATTAAAAGTCGAAGGTCATCGCCACAGCGTATTATTACTGCTAACCGACATCATGAAAGAAGGTTCAGAAATGTTAGTGGTTTCTGATTTACCAGACTTGACTGAGCGTGCTTATGGTAAACCTACCGTCAACGGTCGTGTTTGGCTAGACGGCGTACTAAGCCGTAAAAAACAAGTGGTGCCAGCACTACAAGATGTGTTTGCAAAGTAAATCGTTGTGAACGTCTTGAAAAAAAGAAAAAGCTGAATCAATTGATTCAGCTTTTTTATGCTCTAATGCCAATCATTAATCTGTCTCATTACCGTTCATTATTCAGGTATATCACAACCCCATAGCTCTATTGATGGTTGCTTTGCCGTTGGCTCGCCAATCCAATAACTCATTGGATGACACTGTTGCTCGGTCTGAGTCGATGACACACATAACTGATAATCGCCTGCTTCTGGGGTGCGACCTAACTTTAGTATTGGCAACACGGGTAAATGCGGTTTGTAATGCCAGCTGCCGTCTTTTAACACCGCATCGGCAGGAATTTCCATCCCGGCACCACTGCCTTTAACCCTTGCTTGCTCTAAAATAAACCCCTCATTAATTAAGCGATAATCTTCCGCCCAACGAATTTTTTCAATAGTATGAGTCCACGACAATGTCATTTGCTCTGCAGGCACTTGAGCCCATATTGAACCTGCTAGCCCTAGGCATAAACCTAACATTATTTATCCTGTGCTAAACGTTGTAACTTACGAGCACGCCATAAATGTTGTAAAATAAATGCCACGACCAAACCAAAGCCTAACTCATCACTTAACGGTGTCGCCATAATCAAACAACCACCAGCAATAAAACCTAAAACACGCTCCCACCAATAAAGGTTTTGTAATAAATACCCTGTAAATATCACACCCCAAATGCCAATCGCAACCGCCGCTTTAAGTACCACAAAAATGGTATCCAGTATGCCGCCACCTTGAAGCATTAATGCCGGATCATATACCGCCATAAACGGAATAATAAACCCTGCTATAGCAATTCGAATAGCCCATAAACTTATTTTTAAACCCTTTTCTTTCGCAATAGGTGCCGCCGCAAAACACGCTAATGCAACCGGTGGTGTAAGGTCAGCCATAATGCCAAAATAAAACACAAACATGTGCGACACGATCAACGGCACACCTAAATCTAATAATGCTGGGGCGGCAATGGAGCTGGTAATAATATAATTAGGGATGGTTGGGATCCCCATGCCTAATACCAAACACGTCACCATCGTCAGCAATAAAGACAAAAATAAATTATCTTGCCCGACGGCTAAAATATAACCTGCAAACGTAGATGCTATACCCGTAAGTGACACAATCCCAATAATCACCCCAACCAATGCACACGCAATACCAACAGGCACAGCGTGACGAGCACCTTCAACTAACGCGTGCAAACATAAGGTTAGGGTTTCTTTACCACCTTTAACAAACCAACAAATCACCACCAGCATAGCGATAACGCCAAACATTACCCCAATGCCTAACTGGAAAAAGCCAGCACATAACACCCCTAGCGCTATCCAAAAAGCAAACCGCATTGCGGCTGATGATAGATTAAGGATAATCGCTGAACCTAAAATCACAATCGCAGTGAGTGCTAAACCAACCATGCCAGAAAACAGCGGTGTACGACCGGAAAATAACAAACCAATCAAAATAAATAGCGGAATGAGTAAGTACCAACGCAACTTAATTGCCGCCCACGGATCAGGACATTGATCTTTGGGTAAGCCAGATAAATTGGCGCGTTTAGCTTCTAAATGCACCATCCAGAACACCGAACAAAAATACAATACTGCGGGGATCATCGCCGCTTTAGCAATTTCAATAAATTGAACGTTAATGGTTTCAGCCATAATAAAGGCTACGGCACCCATAATCGGCGGCATAATTTGGCTGCCCATACTGGATGTGGCTTCTACTCCACCCGCAAAAGCAGAGCGATAACCAAAACGCTTCATTAATGGAATCGTAAACTGGCCAGTTGTCACCACATTGGCCACCCCCGAACCCGTAATGGTACCCATGAGTGCCGATGACACCACCGACACTTTTGCAGGCCCTCCTACTTTATGGCCAAATAAGCCCATAGCAAAGTCGGTAAATAAGCGGATCATTCCAGCCTGCTCTAAAAAGGCACCAAACAGAATAAACAAGAAAATATAGGTCGCAGATACATAGGTTGGTGTACCATATAAGCCTTCTGTACCAAAGGCCAACTGGTTAATAATTTGGTCAAAACCATAGCCTCGGTGCATCAATTCACCAGGCAAATACTCACCAAACAACCCATAAGCCAAAAACAAACCGCAAATGATCGGCAGTGCAATCCCCATCACCCGTCTTGCTGCTTCAAACAATAACACGACCAATACGACACCTATTATCATGTCATTTTGAGTTAAGTCACCAGAACGTTGAATTAAGTCTGCTTCAAATACCCATTGATATACAGCGGTTGTCATCCCCGCTAAACCGAGCACCCACGCCAATGGTTGCCATGGCTGACTCTTGCCGATGCCTGGATAACTAATAAACACCACTAATAATAAAAAACCCACGTGCACGGCGCGTAATACTTGGGTCGAAACAGGATGAAATGCCGCTGTGGTAATTTGAAAAATAGAAAAAATAAGTGCTACAGCAAACAAGGCTTTTGGCCAATTACGAGTGTCGGCGCTAAGGCCTTGCTCATGCTCGTTTGTCAGGTTATTGGTTTGATCGTTCATGAAATGCCTCTACACTTATATCACTAAATAATCTCAACTTTGGGAAAAAATAAGTAAACGATTAATAATGGCCTTAATTGAGCAACGCTATTTATTATCCTAAGTTAAAGAATAAAAAATACAACCAATACAAAAAGCGCTTGCTGGGTTACCAAACAAGCGCCAATCAAAGGACTCATATTCTATAGCGCATTCACTTCTTTATAATAACGTTCTGCACCAGGGTGTAATGGAATAGGCAGATCTTTGGCCGCCGTGGCTAAACTGATAGCCTTCGCAGCCGAGTGTGCAGTACCTAAACGGTCTAGGTTCTCAAACATCAACTTAGTCATTTGATACGCAATCTCGTCCGATACACCACTGTGACTTACAAGCAAATTCTGAATTGCTACCGTACTGATATCTTCTGTTTGGCCTTCGTAGGTATTAGCCGTAATCACCCCAACTTGATAAGCAGGATTATTAATTTTAGCCACAACATCTGCAGGGATAGCCACAAAGTTGATATCCATTGTTGCGGCTAAATCACGAATGGCTGCCATACCTAAACCAGATGATTGTAAAGTTGCATCCAGTTGGCGATTTTTAATCAGCTCAACAGATTCGGCATAAGGTAGAAATTCCACGTTACCCATATCGTCGTAACTCAACCCTGCGGCTGCAAAAATGGCACGTGCGTTGAGTTCAGTACCTGACTTAGGCGCCCCGACAGAAATACGTTTGCCTTTTAAATCTGCAAGGCTGTTAATACCAGCATCTTTATTGGCGACAATTTGGATATAGTTAGAATAAGTTGCCGCAATAACACGTAATTTGTCTAACGGCTTTTTAAAACCAGCCTCTGTGTCACCTTTCCATGCAGCCGATACAGAATCACCTAACGCAAGCGCTAACTCACCGCGACCAGCTTGTAATAAGTTAAGGTTTTCGACAGATGCTTTGGTTGCTTGCACAGAGGTTTTAGAGCCCTCAATGCCATTGCTGTAAAGTTGAGATAAAGCCACACCAATAGGATAGTAAACGCCACTAGTGCCACCAGTGAGAATATTAATAAAGGTCGGTGCTGCCATCACTGCGGTACTGATAGATAACACAGCTGCTGCGCCGATCATGCAAAATCGTTTGGTTAATTTCATTTACAATATCCTTATTTTTTATATGATTATGAATTTTATTGTGTTGTTACACTACCACTGACATCCTAGGCAATCTATATAGACTAAAGGCTAATAACAGCGTTAAAATATCTTTTTCCAAACTATTTCAGTAACTTCGCTAATTCCCTCAAAAGCATCCTTAGCTTTTATCATCACCAACACCCTCATAAACTTAATTTATAACTTGATTGAGTGAACAATAAATACGCCTCATTCTTGAGTATAGTGATTAGCATAAAAAAGGTGCCAACAATGTCGGCACCTTCTTTAAGTATTTGACTGGTTCCTTGTCAGATAATAGACAAGAATACTGTTGGCCGTTACATATCCATGCAGTTAGCGTAATAAGTCACTGTAGCTGGCCAGTCAGAAAACACACCCATTACCCCAACATCTTTTGCCAGTACATCTAGCAGTTCAAAAGTATCACCCTCATTGTCTATGGCATCTGCAATACTTTGATAATACCAACCGCCACCGCCTTCGCTAAGTGGACCCGAACGCTCTAATGACCACGCAATAATTTTTAACCCTGCAGCACTGGCCGCTTTAGCATATTCAGAAGGCACGATGGCCTTGTTAGCATCTAAGGTCACCAGCATCCATAACGGTGGCGCGATAATCTTTACTCCATCAGCGGCTAAAGTATCCATGCTTGGTGACCAGGTTGTACTATTTTGCGGATCAAAACCACTCAGATCATAACGATCATCAAGGTATACCGCCTGCTCTGCAAATTCTGGCGCATTGGCGATCCAATATTTTACGTCGTCTAAATTAAACGATTGCGGAAATACCTGCGATGCATCCACACCTGCCGCAGCATATTCATCTAACATTTTTTGCGCATAATCTTGTTGGGTCAATCCATCATATGGCATGCTGACACTGGCCGACTTAAGCTCTGGGGTCATCTTTACTCCAGCAGCTTTAAACAAGGCAATACTTTCAGCATGAGTCATTAAGGTGCCATTACCTGCATACAAATCGGTGCGCCAATTTGGCGTGCCATCCATAAACTCTTCTACTGTGGTGGCATTGGGATTAAAGCCATCCATTTTACCTTTTAAGGTTTTAAATTCAGCTAAGCTGATATCACTCGTACAACAGGTTGCTGTCGCGCTAACGCCATTGGCGGCATCCGCTGGTGAAAAAGGCACTGAACATTTATTGGCAAGTTCAGGAATAGCTAAAATATTAGTGGTAGTCGCTAAATCACACTGCGAGTGACGGCAAACTAACTCTTTATCTGCGGTAAACGTCACGTCACATTCCACAATACCTGCGCCCGAATCGATAGCAGCTTGATAAGCTTCTTTGGTATGTTCAGGAAATTGCATTGACGCACCACGATGGCCAATTGAAAAGTCAGTACGATAGAATGAATTTGAAGCACATTGAGCTAATTGATTTTTTAACTCACTATCTTGCATTTGATCAATTAAAAACAATGGTCTAGGCCCAACTTGAGCACTAATACTTTTATCAATATCTACCGACGTTGTATTATCGCTATCGTTACTATTACAGGCTGATAAACATATTAGGCACGTTATTACCGACGCCACGCTCAGTAAAGCCCTAGTATTCCCTGTCATGTTATTGCTCCATATTATTATGCTAATGATTTGATGTTAGTCAAGAATGATAACTTGTTGTTTATATGGCATAGTCTACGGACTGAATATGAATGAAATAGCGAATTTATATGACAATTGAATCAACTCAAACAACTATGCTTAATCCGACACTGTATTATGTTCATGATCCAATGTGCAGTTGGTGCTGGGGATATGGCCCCACTTGGAATGCCTTACAAGTTCAGCTACAACAACAGTTTGGCCAGCAATTGAGCCTACAGTATTTGGTCGGTGGTTTAGCTCCTGATTCTACTGAACCTATGCCAGAACCGATGCAGCAAATGTTACAACAAACCTGGAAAAATATTACACAACAACTGGGAACTGAATTTAACCATGACTTTTGGCAACGTTGTCAGCCAAAACGTTCGACTTACCCAGCTTGCCGAGCCAGTATTATTGCTCGCCAATTTGGTCAAGAACGTGCAATGATCAGTGCCATTCAACAGGCCTATTACCTACAGGCACAAAACCCATCTGATATTGAGGTATTGTGTACATTAGCTGAATCCTTGGATATGAATGCAGCAATGTTTAAACAGCAACTACTCAGTGAAGATATTGATCAACAGTTACAACAAGAAATAGCCTTTACCCGTCAACTGCCAATCCAAGGATTTCCATCATTAGTATTAGTGGTTGATAATCGTGCGTACCCCATCACGCTTGACTATCATCAATGGCAAACCAGCATGGCAGATATTCAGGCCGTGTTGTCTGAACACTAATTCTTCATAAAGAATCCACAAAAAAGGCTATATCAACTGAGACTTTGTTCATCCATTGATTAGCCTTTGGCCTTAACGCCCAATATCCTATACTCTTGCCAACAAAACCCCAAAAGCAAACTAAACACGAGGCAGTGAATGACAAATCGTAAACGAGGATTTTTCGGTTGGGCATGGTTTGTCATGTGGCGTTTCTTGCTATTACTGGCGCTATTGATACTGCTGCTGAGATTTGTGCCACCACCAACGACGTCATTTATGCTGCAAAGTGATTATCCGGTGAGTCAGCACTGGATAAGCATTGATGAACTGCCAGCACACATGCCATTAGCCGTGGTTGCCGCAGAAGATCAGTTGTTTCCCGAACACTTCGGGGTCGATGTTAACTCCATCAGTAAAGCTCTTAACCAATACGACGATGGCGAGGGCCTTCGTGGCGCCAGTACCATCACCCAACAAACCGCGAAAAACCTGTTACTTTGGCCGGGGAGAAGCTTTGTTCGCAAAGGATTAGAAGCCGTGTTGGCCGTGAGCCTCGAAGCTATTTGGGGTAAAAAACGTATCTTAGAGGTGTATTTAAACGTCGCTGAATTTGGTAAAGGTATTTATGGTGTAGAGGCGGCTAGCCAACATTATTTTAATAAATCGGCCCGTTATTTATCCAACAACGAAGCTGCGCGGTTAGCGGTATTATTGCCGAGTCCACGCAACCGAAACCCTAACAATTTAACCCCATACCTGCGCCAAAGAGTGGCTTGGGGTGAAAAGCAAATGCGCCAACTTGGCTCTGGCTATCTAAAGTCTATTCTGGCCAATTAACGGCAATGTCATACTAGTAGTTATCGCCATTATCCCAAGGGCAATAACTACTCGAGCTAAACCCCATAATGACATGAGAATAACATTGCTCATTGTTAAGCAATTAGCCTCTTATATTGCTCAAAAAATACATTCTCCCTGCAATAGTCATCACACACCGAAAGACATGATGCCAAGCAGTAAGCCTGATGAAAGCCGGAATTAAAGGGATTTGAAGCGTTTTTACTGTTAGAATACGACCTCATTTTTATCCGCTTTTACGATCAAGGCAGGCTATGACCGTTCTTCTAATGACTCCACCGATGACCCAGCTGAATACACCGTATCCAGCAACAGCGTATTTAACCGGTTTTTTACGCTCACGCGGCTATGAGGCGGTTCAGCGAGATCCTGCGATTGAGCTTTTCCTTGAGATGATGACAGCACCTGCGCTGGACATTATTCGTCAGCACGTAGAAGAAAACTTCGAACACTTTGAAGACGACGAACTACCAGATGTTATCTTTAATTTTCTGGCTGAATTTGAGCGTTATCACCTCACTGTAGAACCTGCCATTCGCTTTTTACAGGGCAAAGACCCCAGCCTTGCAATGCGCATTAACACCCGCCGTTTTTTACCCGAAGGCCCAGCGTTTGATGCTATTGCTGAGATGGAAGCTGTGTCTGGTGACGTATTGCAAGCGGCCTTTGGCAACTTAGGCGTACAAGATAAAGCCAAATATCTGGCCACCCTGTTTATTAATGATCTGTCGAACGTTATTACTCAAGGTGTTGATCCCTATTTTGAAGTCAGCCGTTATGGCGAGAAGCTAGCGGCGGCTAATCCAAGCTTTGACAACCTTTACGACACCCTAATGGGTGAACCGAGTTTCAGCTCTGAAATTTTGGAGCAGTTGGTCGAAATGTATCTGGAAGACACGCAACCTAGCGTCGTCGCATTAACTGTGCCGTTTCCCGGTAATATGTTGGGCGCTTTACGTATTGCGCAAACCTGTAAAGCCATTAATCCAGACATTCCTATCGTCATCGGCGGCGGGTTTGTTAATACCGAGCTACGCGCATTAAAAGATCCTCGCGTATTTGAGTTTATAGATTTTATCTGCCTGGACGACGGCGAACGCCCACTCATCACTCTGCTGGAATACTTTGAAGGCAAGCGTGAGATTGACGATTTAGTGCGAACCTATTTCCTCGCAGAAGATGAAAATGGCCAACCTTATGTTCACCTCAATCAAAATACCGAGCTACACGATATTCCACAAAGTGAAGTTGGCGCACCCATTTACGATGGCCTGCCACTGAACGATTATCTGTCTTTATGTGAAATGCTTAACCCGATGCATCGCATTTGGAGTGACGGACGCTGGAACAAACTGACCATAGCCCATGGCTGTTACTGGCGTAAATGCAGCTTCTGCGACGTGAGCTTGGACTATATCGACCGCTACGATACCGCTGGCGCCGATGCCTTGGTTGACCGCATTGTAGAGCTGGTTGAAGAAACCGGACAAACTGGCTTCCATTTTGTCGATGAAGCCTTACCGCCAAAAACCTTATTTGCGTTTGCAAAACGCCTCATTGAACGCGGCGTAGTGATCAGCTGGTGGGGCAATATTCGTTTTGAACGTACCTTTAGCCCGGCGCGCTGCCAATTACTTGCAGACTCTGGTTGTATCGCGGTTAGCGGCGGCCTTGAAGTGGCATCTGATCGTCTATTAAAACTGATGAAAAAAGGCGTGAGTGTTGAGCGAGTCGCCCATGTTACCAAAGCCTTTAGTGATGCCGGTATTATGGTTCACGCCTATTTGATGTATGGCTTCCCAACACAAACCGAGCAAGAAACCATCGACTCGCTAGAAATGGTGCGGCAGATGATGGAGCAAGGTTGTTTCCAGTCAGCCTACTGGCACCGTTTTGTCGCCACAATTCACAGCCCGATTGGCATAAACCCAGAGCAATTTGGTATCACCCTTGCTGAACGCCCTGAGATTTTATTTGCTGAAAACGATGTCGACTTCACCGACCCAACCGGAACAAATCATGAAATGCTTGGAGAAGGCTTGCGTAAAGCAATCTACAACTACATGCACGGTATCGGCTTCGATCAGCCCATGAGTTTCTGGTTCAACGAACCCGTTACCCGCACTTCAATGAAAAAAGACCTAATTTCAAAAGCGATTAGCAACTTTATTCTTAGTAATGAAGAGTAGGTAATAACGAATAACCTGGGCTATCTCATTGGAATAAGTAAACGCAACCTAAAAAATGGGCAGTCAAATTCTGCTATACAGGCGCACTACGACCCTACTTATATAACAAAGGGTAAGTGAGTTTAAGATTAGAATATTGAAGGTTGATTTATCACTGTTCTGCATAGAGAATAGCGCCTAGTAGAAGTGATAGTTAACATGTTACATAAAGCATAGGAACGGCAATAAGATGATGACAAAATGGGCGAAACGCTTTTTACAGATGGCCGAGCTCGTAGCATCTTGGAGTAAAGATCCCTCCACCCGAGTTGGTGCGGTGATCACCGAAAACAACCGCATCGTCTCTTTAGGCTTTAATGGTTATCCTCACGGAATATCTGATAGTGCGGAAACCGATAACCGTGAAATGAAGCTGCTAAAAACGCTCCATGCAGAAGAAAACGCCATATTGCATGCCAAACGAGATCTCAGTAGCTGTGAGATTTGGGTAACCCACTTTCCTTGCCCAAACTGCGCCGCCAAGATTATCCAAACTGGATTGCGCACTGTGCACAGCCCGCAACCCAACGAAGATTTTTTATCGCGCTGGGGAGATAAGATTAAAGTCAGCCAAGATATGTTTGAGCAAGCAGGCGTTCAAGTCGATTGGATGCAAGTAGATTAAGTCAGAATAGTCAGAGTTCTCTGACTAAATTAACGTCGTGGCGTTTCGCCCACACCTATTCTAGAAACAAGATCTGATAGCAAGGTTGTCAATTTAGTTCTGACCAATTTGGGATACTATTTATTTCCGTATTTGCAGAATATAGAGCGAAACCATCACCCCATAAGCAACTGAAACTAGAAACGATGTAAAATAAAGCATGATGATTTGTGAACTAGCCGGTTCATTTAACCCAAGACTATTTGCAAAAACTAACACCCCAGATAAAAAAACTGCGAATACAGTGAAAAACAATATTGTCTGTAATATAACGTTATGACTAAATTTGGTGACATGAGGTGGTTTTATTTTTATACCACACTTCCATAAATACCTATAAAACAGCGGTGCATAGGCATTATGGGAAATACCTTTGTCACTCATTAAACGGCCATACAGTTTTACTCTGTCTTGAAATAACACATTAATCCTCGATACTTGGTCCCTACTTGGTCCCATTTGAGGAGTTGATAATCACTTTGTTAAAATACTCGTTCGTTATACTGATATGAAACTTTCAATTTTTTGATGGTTCTAACTAACCCAGATACTCCGCAAATACCTGAACAAATTAGTCCCACTTGCAAAATATTAACTGAATTGAAGCTAAAATCGTTTGAATAGGCAACAACACCTATTAAGTGACCTAACTGAAAAATACCCGCTGCTGTTGCAATTGAAAAGATGCTTAACCAAAGCCAGTTAAAAAAGTTTTCTTGGTGTTTCATAACGCTTCCTTGCTGCTTTATGCAATTAATCATGCCACCCATTTTTTGAACAAGTAACATAGCTCGTTTTCATTTCTTTGGCGAGAGCTCTGCTTGATTTACTCAACAGATCAATTTCAATCGATATGGCTAAAACATTAACGCTAAATGAGTTATTTATCCGACATTCGCGGAATTAAGCACAGCAGAAAATCTTGATAGCAATCAAGGATAAGTTGAATTATGGTTTTGAGGAATTAATGCTTACGCACACAGCCAACGCTGGCAGTTTGATGCGCCTTGTCGCCGCTTTCGCTCTAGATGTTCACAATATTGTGTTAATGCAGGTAAAGCCCCTACCGCACCTTTGAATAATGCACCAAACTCTGTGGTGATTTTCAACCAGTTTTCAGCAGGAATATTTAATCTATTCAGTATGTCTTGGCTGCTTGAGCTAATAGCGCCTCGCTTATCTTCTCGAATAATCCGACCGGTATCTTCGACTAGTACTATGTAATCTTTCACACTGAACATTAGCCCGTTAGGCATGTTTAAACGCTCATTCCCAACAAAAGGTAATAACTCTGCAGGTTGCTCACCTTTAATCGCTGAATTTATACGTCGTTGAATACTGGTGTAGCCTGAGTTTTCAGGGGTGGTAGCCATCCTGGCACGAATAGGATTTAAATCGACATAGGCCATACAAGCTAACACTGCGGCTTCATCAAGCAAAGCTTGAGATTTAAACCTGCCTTCCCAGAATCTTCCGGTGCATTTATCTTCTTTATTGGCCTGTCTGGCAATCGGTTCACTCAAGGAGCGCATAAACCAACTGATATCGACTAAGCGTTGTCGGTATTGGTTGATAGAGTCATTTACCGTCTCTAACTCAAATTCATTCAGGTCTTCACCTTTTACAAATTTATGTGTCAGTAAGGTACCTTTAAAACCTTTATGCCACTGTATCAGCACATCTTTATCTGACCAGTGTTTTGCTTTATCTGCATCGACTTTAACAACGACATGTAAGTGATTGCTCATCACTGCATAAGCACAAATATCAATAGCAAAAATGGTAGCAAGTTCAAGTATACGAGAATCAACCCATTCACGCCGATGTTCAAAATTCTCGCCTGTCGAGTTATCGATACCACACAAAAAGGCTTTACGCACCACACGTGAACAACAGTGATAATAAGGAGTGTCTTCTAAGCTAACGATAGTTTGTCTTGGTCTGGCCATCATTCATTACCTACAAGTAAATAAAGATAATTAAAGACTAGACCAATGCTTAAATATTCGCCAACTATCTTGGGTGGCCATGTTTTTTATACGTGCCGTTCATAGCCCACAACCCAACGACGATTTCCTCTCGCGCTGGGGCGATAAGATTAAAGTCAGCCAAGATATGTTTGAGCAAGCTGGTGTTCAAGTCGATTGGATGCAAGTAGATTAACCCTACTTTTTCACCGTCGTTCCGATAATGGGGCGGACGGTCGCCTCGCAAATTGTTGACTATGCCACCCATTTTTTAACAATCTTGGGTGGCCATATTAATTAGACTAACTAATTAGCAAAGAGGCTAAGGAAACTTGCTGCCTACTGAAAAGTAGCTAGCTAACAATCACATCAAACAGCGCGTTTTCTCGAACTTTTAATTACATAATAAAGAGTCACATCTCACGTGTTCGGGCTTGTTCAACACTTGGGATAAGGACGCGGCTTCGCGCGGCCTATCCTTATTTGTTAGGATTTTTTTCTCGTTAAATATTTAAACAATCCAAAAACTCCACCAATTAGGCCGCCAATAATCGAAGCAATTAAGGTTTGCCCCAAATTAATACCAAATAGAGTTGGTGCGTTGTCAGTAATGCGGGGCTTATAGACATCAGATGGATCAACGGTGATGCTATGTATCATATTATTATATGTTGGTTTAAGTTTAGAAAACCCGTCCTCTTTTCCATAGCCCATAAATTGAACAATTCCATATTCAGTAAGTTTGATCGCGATCAGCCCTTTGACTTTCCCAATATCAGCTACTTCCATCGACATCGCGGACCATAGAATATGCTTATCTTGGTCATATAAAGTTTCTCCCATGCTCACATTACTTAATAAGTCACCAGCAGACTCTTCGACCTTCTTGATACCTTTTTCAAAGCCATTTTCGATTTTTTTATATTGCTTTAGCTGTCCTTCAGGGACTCGTCCAGTTCGTTTAACCTGAACTAAAGCATAAGGGTGCTCGAACCAATTTACAGCACTAGTTGATTGATATCCGTATTCGAACGTTTGAGCCTGACCAGTAGCATTTTTTACAGATTTCTCATATTGGTCAAGTACATCTCTTGGAATTTCTACCCAGTCGGATGGTATTGATATTTGAAAATCAGTTCCCGCAGTTAAGATATTGTCCTGTGCCACTATGGGGAGAGAGGAAATAATCAAGAATACGGTGAACAATATCTTTATTTTCATTTTCTATGTAATCCTAACGCCCTGTTAAGAGGCGAAATTTAGTTGGCTAAAATGTTGAGGGACGAAAACAGCCAACTGAATTTTGTCCTGTTTAAACAGCTTGTTGAACGAAGCCGCTCTGCGGCAGAAAAGATAAAAGCCCATCTTTCTCACCATCATAAATACTTACTAGACCCTGCCTACCTTGGCATTACCTAGGAGTATCACCATGGACACTCATGAACAACAACGCTTTGATTTTCTTTATGAACAACATCTTACCAATTTAACTCTGCAAGGCAAGCGGCCTGCTACCATCGATGCGTACAGTCGCGCAGTTAGGCGCATTAGTGCTTATTTTGACTGTTGCCCTGATAACCTTTCAACCGATGATTTGAAGCGTTATTTTGCTGATTTAATTGCCTCTCACTCCTGGAGTACCGTAAAACTCGACCGCAATGGATTACAGTTTTTCTACCGGTATGTCCTTAATCAATCTTGGGAGTGGCTCAACATTGTTAAGCCGCCGCAGGTCAAACGCCTACCGGATATTCTAACCCCTGCCGAAGTCTCAATCGTCATTAGCCTCACCCATAAGCTGCGATATCAAGTGTGCTTTTTAACCTTATACAGTATGGGGTTGCGCCTCGGTGAAGCAATTTCATTACAGGTTGGCGATATCGATTCAGCGTTGATGCAGGTGCATGTTCGTGACGCCAAAGGCGGCAAGGATAGGCTAGTACCTTTACCACAACGCACATTGTTAGCGCTTCGGTATTACTGGCAAACCCATCGCCATCCTCGGCATGTATTTCCCGGTAAAGATGGCAAGCCAGACTCGCTGATGGACCGCGGTGGTATTCAAAAGGCCATGAAAAAAGTGATTTCTGAGTGCAACATTCACAAATCTATCAGTCCACATAATTTACGTCACAGCTATGCGACTCATTTGCTAGAGCAAGGATTAGATTTACGCTCAGTACAACACTTGCTCGGTCACAACAGCCTCAACACCACAGCAAGGTATACACGTCTCACTCATATTACCCGTAAAAACACGGCCTTGTCGGTTAACCAGCTCACTAATAATTTGGTGTTGAAGTGGGAGTGTGACATATGAAGTTTATCGATATTTTACGTGACCATCTTGATGCGTTTAATCAAGCTTATGATGGCCAAATAACAACATCAATGCGCCATGCCATTAATGCCATGCTGAGCTGTCGCGTTCACACCCAAAGAGCTAGCCACTGGGTTTGTCAGGGTTGCACTCATACAGCAGATTTCCCGCTGTCATGTGGTCATCGCAGTTGTCCCCAATGCCAGTACAACACCACAGCGGATTGGTTAGCTAAGCAACAGGCTAAATTGTTATCTGTCGATTACTTTATGGTGACATTTACTTTGCCATATGAGCTGCGTGTGGTGGCTAAATATCAACCGGAAGCACTCTATCCAGCCATGTTTTCAGTGGCTGCCAGTGTGCTCAAAGACTTTGCACTTAACTCACCAAAACTTGCCGGTGATATTGGTTTCACTGGCGTGCTGCATACTCACAGCCGGCGGCGAGATTTACATCCGCATATTCACTTTATTATTCCAGCGGGCAGTTTCAACAAAACCCAACAACACTGGAAAAAGAATAAGGGCAAATACCTGTTCAACGCTTTCAATTTGGCTAAAGTGTGGCGCGCACGTTTACTGGAACAGTTGGCAAAACTGAATCTCAAACTGCCAACCTCACTGCCGAAAAAGTGGGTGGCTGATTGCCAGCATATGGGTAAAGGTTTGCCTGCACTGCAATATCTATCACGCTATCTTTATCGCGGCGTACTGCCAGATAAAAGCATCAAAAGTGATGTCGATGGGCTTGTTAGTTTTGAGTATAAAGACAGTCAAACTCAGTCTACAAAAGTACGAACCTTACCCGCTACTGAATTTCTCTGGTTAATACTGCAACACGTATTACCGAAAGGGTTACGACGAGTGAGAGACTATGGATTACTCAGAGGCAATGCCAAAAAACTCAGGCTACAAATACAACTGATGCTGGCGGTTGCTGGGGCTGTATTTCCAATCATTCCCGAGATAAAGCGCAGATTAGCAACACGCCGTTGCCCCTGTTGTCAGCAACCAATGCACTTTATGGGCATAGTGAAACGACCGACAAACTTAATACCCTGAACCTAATGTTGAAAATGATAATAAGGATAATGGCTTAACTGAATACCGTGGAGGGTTAATTTAAGATACTGAAATATAGCGAGTTAACTAATTAGCAAAGAGGCTAAGGAAACTTGCTGCCTACTGAAAAGTAGCTAGCTAACAATCACATCAAACAGCGCGTTTTCTCGAACTGTTAATTACATAATAAAGAGTCACATCTCACGTGTTCGGGCTTGTTCAACACTTGGGATAGGACGCGGCTTCGCGCGGCCTATCCTTATTCGTTATATGCCTTTTCATAGTTGCCAATTTAAGTTTTTTATTACTTAAATTACAACGAGTACCTTATATGTTAATTTCCGCACCGTATATAAATTGACTCTCCACCACCTTCATAAAGGTTTCTTGATTCATCAATAATCTTCATGTACTTTTTACACCCTAAAGGTTTATTTTTGTTTAAACGGATTAGTTTTTTTAACCTTTCCAAGCTTGGAGTACTTTCACCTGTCACTGAGAAATCAACAGCTTCAAAAACAAAATATGTTCCCTCACCATAAGATTCTTTAACTGTTATTAGCCAATTTCGATAGTAATGATTTTTATTTATATCTAGAAATCGATTATCAATGCTAACGCAACCAGACAGAGTGCTTATAGTAATAAATATAAAACATAAGATTACAAAAAATATATTATTTGAGAGCACCACTCTCTCCTTGGCATATAACGCCCGCCTAACACGCAATGTGTTGGCGTGGCTTTTTGCGTTGTTTGCCAAAACCATGACAACGAAACATTGTCGGAGTTTAGGCGCTTGTTAGGTGCACTTTATTATCTGTACAGGTGAATTACAATGCTCTAAGTTCCCTATTAATTCGTTATTATCTGAATAGTTAGGGCAATTACCAATATTAACAGCATGGACGCTACCATTTGGTTTCATCTCGACATCGACAAAAGACGCAACAAGCTGGTCTTCTAATTGACGGCTCCAAGTAAAGTGATAATTGGTATTGTGTGATTTTAGGAATGTTCTATCAGGCACATTAAATTTACTTGTAAAAGAAGTTAAAGCCACATTCTGATTTTTTACATTTATTCTCGCTGAACGTGCTGTCCAAGAGAACGGCCAAGATCTCGTGATATCGACAGCTATGTTGCATTCGCCAAGCTCAGAGGTGCGCGATAGTCCAGAGATTACCTCTGCATATTCGATGTTCTTTAAACTACTCGAACCCGCTTGGCAGAGCCAAATAAAAAGAATAACTATTGGAATCAATTTACGATTCATAATGGATACGCCTCACGTCCTTTGCTCCTAACAGCTTATTGAACGGCTCGCACAATAAAGCCGACCGTTTAAGTTATTGATTTATATCATCCTACATTCTCTATCTCATTGATGTAAAGCAATTTAATGACTCTGAACCTCCAATATAAAACTTCGTTTGCGCGTTAAAAGTGTCGAATTTAAATGCTAAAAAATTAAATTAAACAATATCAATAAATTAGAATTATTCTATTTTTCTCACCGTACTACTTTAGTTCGATTTTCAATTACGTTTTGTTGTTATTCAATCAAAACTCATTATAACTGTATATAAAAACAGTATGGATAACATAAAGGGGGATGTGATGACGGTAGGGGTATATATAGAAGCGATTTTACCCACACACATTGAGTAATTTTTATGTTTCTAGCAAACGAACGGCGTGCTTCCAGTGGTACGCAACAAAGCGCTTTGTGTTCATTTTCGTTTGAAATTAATGGAGTCAGAATAAACTTTACTGGTTAGCAGCCAATCCAAAATTTTCATCACATTTGACTATCATTAATGGCGCCGTTAACTTGAACAGAGTAAAAAACTCAGCACGCGTTATCACGTATCACATCAAGCCAAGGAATCACATGAATATACTGCAACGTTATAACCTACTGTCCACCAGCATATTAATGTGTTGTGTCTTTTTTAGTGCGGGAGCGTTCAGTACGCAGAGTACGGCTAATATCGACACCAGTAAACTTGGCGACATAAAAGCGATTAAATTTAATAACCAGCAAGTCATTACCGCAGGCTTACCCACAGAGCTGCAATTTGCACAACTCGCTCAAGCAGGTATCAAAACAGTGATTAATCTTATTCCTAATGACAACCCGCATGCATTACAAAATGAGCAGCAAATCGTCACTCAGCTCGGTATGAATTATCACAATATTAGTGTGGACTGGCAGCACCCTACACAAGAAAATCTAGCGCAATTTTACAGCCTGATGGAGCAAAATGGCGACGCACCAGTGCTTGTGCATTGCGCGGCTAATTATCGTGCCTCAGCCTTTTATTATTTATACCAAACTCGCCAAAACAACGCGCCGACGATGGCAGAAGCACTAACACCTTGGGGCGACTTACAACAAAGCTTTGCTGAATATCCTCAGTGGCAAAAACTGATTGAAGACGCAAAACAGCAATATCAAACTCAATAGCTGTACTGTAAATATCCCAATCTTCTTAGCCTAAATGTGCTTTTACATTAGCTTTACTGCAATCAGCTATATCTTAAAAGCAAGATCTGCCCCCCCGATAAAGCACTCAAGAATGATAGCTTTACTGGGTTTGTGTAAATAAAGCGATTCTATTACTGATTACGATAAGGCGTTAAATCCATTTTATACAATGGTGCTGGCAGTCGTTCAGAGGTGATATAAATACTGTGACCATCTTGGCTAAAACCCACAGCCTCGGCTTGCTTTATGCTTGGCAACATTATCTGTTGCGGCTGTGTAGCAAACAAGCTTAACCAATCGCTGGGCTGTGGTTGAGTAAAATAGAACGCGTGGGTGTAAGTTAATACCACAGCCGATAAACCATCAGCTGATATATCCATTGCTGTGGGCTTGCCGGCAAAACCAATCCAAGTATAAATACTGGCGTAATCGAGCATAGCCGTGGGTAATGGCGCGATTTCACCCACCCTTTTGGCTTGCTTGTTAACCATTTCAACCGATGAATTATTTGAAGCGTTTTGCCCTGACGGAGCCATTAATGGCAGCTCAAATAATATTGGCAGTTTATCGCGCTTAGTCAGTAACAGTATTTTTTGCTTAGCTAGATCAACAGCTACAGATTCACAATCGTGGGCGCCATCTGGATAAGTAAATGTCATGCTCCAACTGGGTTTAACCGACAGTATTTTTGGTCCATTCAGTTGGCTTAAATCGGGTTCTTTGATTAGGTGTAATTGATACTTCGATCGTTTCGCTTGGTTATCACCCACATCGGCGATCAATAAGTACGATTCACCTTGGTAAACAAACGAGGCGATGTCTTCCCAATCGTTATTCTTAACGCCTGTAATGTTAACTATCGCCAGTTGATTACCTTGGGTATCAATGGCAAAAATTCTTGCGGTGTCACCACTGTCGTTATGCAGCCACAATATTTGATCATTAATACGCGACACAGCTAATCCGCTGGCTTCGTCAATAGACGGAGCAGTAATGCTACCCGCTTGGGTCATGCCTATCGGCATAGCACATGCACTGGTTGAGATAGCCAATATTAAGTATAAAAACAGGTAAGAACGTTTAAACATAATGGTTATTAACTCGGACTGCTGTTTACAAAAAAGTAGGCGTATTCTAACAACAATGTTTTCAAAAAGATTGATTTAACTAAAAGACTCACAAACTATGGGATGACTGAAGTTACACACCAAAAGACCACTTTCTTTGTTGCGAAGAAAGTGGCCTTATCAGTTTTTAGCTATTGGTATAATGAGTCATACCGTTAAAAAGGTACGTTTTTCAACCTTGTTGTTTAAGTGTATTAATACTCATAACTAAACTGCAAGGTGAACTCTGTACCTGGGTCTTTGGCATAAACTTCAATATCTTGTTGTTGATACTCAGTGGTTTCACCTAAAATATTCTTCGCTTTTAACTTCACTGTGGTGCTAGTGCTCGGGAATAAAGTATAGGTAAAATCAAGGCTATGGAACGGTTTTTCAAATACATCATCCAAACCACCTCGTCCGCCATAAGCAATACGTTCACCAAACACGTTATACACCAATGTGGCACTGTGATAACTGTCTGACGAATCGTAACTTAACTGTAAGTTGGCTACCCATTGTGAATGGCCAGTCATACGACGAGTGTTATTAGTCGGGTCAATTTCACCATTGGCAGCAATATCAATTTCTGAGTCGCCAACCGTTAGGTTACCCGCTATAAAGAAGTCTTGCCAAATGCTGTCTTCGCCGCCTAAAAACTCAAGCTCTTGTAGAAACTCGGTTTCCAGACCGTACACATAACCAGACTCGGCGTTATAAAACTTAAGCTGACGACCCGCTTCTGAAATACGTTGAATCGGTTCAATCGGTGCATCTACATCTTTATAGAATGCGCCCATGCTGAAGTTGTTGCCAGTATCAGAGTAGTATTCCCAACGTAAATCAAGATTGAGAATGTCTGAGCTTTCAAGTTCTGGATTACCGAAGAAGTCAAAACCAGTAACCGGATCTTGGAAGCGAACCGGTGATACTTCACGAAGATCTGGACGAACGATAGTTTTACTCGCCCCAAAACGCCATTGAGTGGTATCGGTTTGTTTCCAGGTTAATGACAGCGATGGGAACCAACCATCTTCAGCGATCACATAGTCAGTAAGATCATAACGACCGCCTTCATCAGATATTTCACCTTCTGGGTCAATCGGTAATGTCACACGACGGAAGTCTTCATAACGAATACCGGCATAGACTCGCCAAACATCGTCGAAATCGATATCCATGCTCACAAACGCAGCATCGTTTTTCTCTGCGGCGATGTAGTCTTCCGTGTCAGTTGATGCGTCTTTAAGCTCTAGCCCTAAGGTGTTATTGCTAATGTTTTCATCAGAGAAAATATCATTAAAATCACCGGATAAAATAGCGCCATTGGTATCAGTAGGGCTTAAATCGACATCAAAACCTAAACGAGTGGCATAACTTTCACGAGTGCGCTCAAAGTATTCATAGCCGGTAGTCAGTTTAACCACTGCGCCGTCTAAATTAATCGGGTACATAAAGTCCCAACCATAGTTTTGGCTGTCATCTTCTAAGCGACTGTAGACATACTTGGGTGCATCTTGAGTATTAAGATTACGTGATAATAACTGGTTGTTATCATCTAAAATCACGTTATAAGTATATGACACTTCATTAGGCGCATAACGTTCTGAACGTGCATCAGAAAACTTCCAATTAAATTCAGCGTCGTTTAACAACTCAATAAAGTGATGACCTTTAATCTGATTACTGATTAAAGTGCGCTCTTCATAGTCAATTGAATAAACTTGCAATGCATTAGGCTCACCCAATGTATCAATGGTTTCTTCAAGTCCTATCGAGACATCATCAGAGGTGTCTTGCAAGTAGGTGGTAAAGGTTTCAATTTTATGGTTGTAACCAATCTCTAAACCCAAGTTAAGCATGCCAGACACTTGTACAATTGAGTCTGTACCCACGATGTCTTTCTGGTTTTCAACTTGTACTTGGCTACTGTCGCCGTCAAGTTCAACTTCACGTTTGGTATAGTTTTCAGCTTGTTTTTTATATGACACAGCTGATAACG
Source organism: Shewanella polaris (assembly GCF_006385555.1). Lineage (NCBI taxonomy): Bacteria > Pseudomonadati > Pseudomonadota > Gammaproteobacteria > Alteromonadales > Shewanellaceae > Shewanella > Shewanella polaris. The sequence continues at coordinate 4,130,273 of NZ_CP041036.1, forward strand.
CACCAAAAATAATGTCGTCGGTAATGTCCCAACGATCACCAATGGCGATATCACCGCGCATTGCAGGGTCTGTACTTTGGCTATGTATCGTCATGTCGCGATACATATCTAACGCCAACTCACGGTTAACTTGTTGTGCTGCGGAATAATCTAAACCGCCATTTGAACCACTTACCATGTCGATTGGGCTGATACCACCATATTGGTTGATGGTGTTGTTAATACTACTCGGTATACTGCGAGTGCCATCATCTTGGCCAGTCCAATCATCGCCACCACCGTTATAGGTGTAGCTGTCATTTGAGTCATTGGTGTTATAACGACCGCCCACTGACGCTTTAAAAAAGAAGTCCGCAGGTATAGATTTAGTACGAATATCAACGTGTCCGCCACCAAAGGCCGCTGGCGAATTGGCAGACGCTGACTTTTGCACCGATAACGATTCAATAATCGATGCAGGGAACATATCTAGTGGTACAACATTACGGGTTGGATCCGGTGATGGCACTGTCGCGCCATTAAGCGAGGTACTTGAATAACGCTCACCAAGACCACGAACATAAATGAATTTGCCATCTTTTAAGGTCAAACCCGTAACACGACGAAGCGCTGCGGCTGCGTCACCGTCACCGGTTCTTGAAATTTGTTCTGAGCCCATAATATCGGCTACAGCAATTTGTTCACGACGCTCTTCGGTAGCTTCTGAAGCTGAGCTACGTAAACGTCCTGTGACTGATATCACTTCAATCGGTTCAATTGGAATCACTTCACCTGGGTCACGTGCAGGTTCTGGTTCTTGCGAGTATACGGGGGTAGCTGTTAATAATGTCGCCGCAGAAATAACAGAGAGAATGGCAAGGCTTAACTTATTAACGGTAAAACTCGGCTTGGTTTTCATACTTATACTATCCTGTATGCGGTTCAGAGATAGCCGCCCTTTCGAGCGGCTATTAATAGGTCACAGATTTACGTTATCGAGGTGATTACTCTGGCTCGTAAGCCCAACCTTGACGCCAGTCAGTCTGGCCATCGAATGCACCAATAAAGTTGGTTGATTCGAAGAAGCTATCTTCTGTGCTTAAGTCTTTACCATTACCCAGTAGCGTTGTATCCGTTGCTGCTGGCATACCGTCAGTAATAGTCACTGCTGTTGTAGAGTTACCATCTTGGCCTAAGAACCAAGTTTCTACATTTACAGCATCTGCTGTAGCGGCATTATCTGAGCTGTATTTAAATGGCTCGTTACAGTCGATAATTGAGTGAGACATAGTCAGGGTGCTGTTGTTTACGTTATCAACCAAGCCTTCATAAGTCCCATCTAGCTCTAAACACTCGCCAGACTCTGTTTCAGCAGTAGTGCCTTTACGGCCTTGAACTAGCACGTTGTATAACTCACCTGCTGTAGCAACACGAAGCAAGATACCTTCACCTTTATCGCCACTGCCGTTAGCCGTGTCTGTACCAGGTAAAATAGTGAAGTTAGCTAACATAGGTGCTGATACTGGCGTATCTGTGGCACCTTTATGGCTGTCGCCTTCAATACCACGGTTTGCATTGCCATCTTCATGGGTGATGTACACAAACTGTGCTTTACCTGTCCAACCGTTAGTCCAATCTAAGCTGTCATCAAAGTTTTCAGTTAGGTAGACATATTTCAAGTTAACTGCACCACCCCAGAACTCAACGCCATCATCGCCGTTAGCATGTACTTGGATATGGTCAACTTGGGTACCGCTACCTACTGCAGCAAATGAGATACCGTTCATTTCTTGAGTATCATTCACTTTAAAGCCAGCATACTTAATCACTACGTAGCTGATTTGACCGCTGTTATCTGCGTTGTCATTACCGCCATATGGGAAGTCACCGACTTCAAACGACGCTGAACAGGCATTATGATCAGGACATGTATTGGTTAAACCATTACCCAGAATGACCAATCCACCCCACTGACCGCGTTCACCTTCTGCACCAGTAATAATGTCTTCTTCAGAAGTCATTACGATTGGATGTTCAGCGCTGCCTTGAGCCATAATTTTAGAACCACGGCTAACGGCAATATAGCTGTTAGATGTAGCAAATAATTTAGTACCCGCTTGAATAGCTAATGTTGCAGATGTAGTTTTGTCAGCACCGACAAGCACTGCGCCACCATCAATTTTGTACATTACGTTTTGACCAGCAAGCAAGGTAGTGTTGCTCAACACATTACCTTCAAGGATACAAATTAGCGTAACAGATGAGTCTTTGTATAAACCATCAGTAGCCGCTGAAGCTGTAGTGCCTACAGGGCAAGACGTCAATACTGGTAATTCTGTCGCCACTGGGTCTACGTCATCGTGAATAGCCGTAGTCCAACCTGTGGTCCAATCGTTAGTACCGTCAAATGCGCCAATATATTCGGCATCAACTAGGCGATCATCTAAGTTAGCTAAATCTGCTTTACCACCTGTTAATGCAACTGAAGATGAGTTAGGCATGTAATCAGTTAAATCAGCAGCCGCAACTAAGTTACCGTCTTGCCCCTTGTACCAAGCCTCTACATCTAGTGCTAAAGTACGGCCTTCAGCAGCATCAGCCGAGGCATTTTTAAATGGCTCAACACAATCAATTAAACTGTTTTGCATCGTTAATTCAGCAGTGTTGGCGTTGTTAACAGTATTGTCATCGTTAACTTCTAAACATTCGCCAGAATCAACATCACCTTTAACTAGGATGTTATAAGCATTAACGCCCGTGCCTTTACGGAATAAAATACCTTCTGCATCGTCACCACCACTATTCGTACCGTTAGCCACTTGAACAGTAACGTTAGCTAACGTCGGTTTTGACATAGGCACTGCGCTGGCATCACTGTTACTGTCGGCTTCAATACCACGGTTAGAAGCATTATCAGCCAGACGAATATAAACGTGCTGTGCACTACCTTGCCAACCGTTTGTCCAATCTAACGAATCATCAAAGTTTTCAGTCAATACGATGTTTGATACTGAAACATTGCCACCCCAGAATTCAAAACCGTCATCGTTATTCATGTGAACTTGTACGTGGTCAACTTCAGTACCCGCACCCACACCGGCAAAACTGATGCCGTTCATTTCTTGGGTGTCATTGATTTTGAAACCACCAAACTCAACCCGTACATACTTAATTGAACCTGAACTGTCTTCAGTATCGTTTCCGCCGTAGCTGTGGTTACCCACTTCAAAAGACGCTGAACAATTGGTTAAATCAGGACATGTATTGACTGGCGCATTCCCCAGCAACACTAAACCACCCCACTGGCCAGCTTTACCTTCTTCACCTAGAGCGGTTTCAACAGAAGTAAATACGATTGGAGCAGCTTCAGTACCTTCAGCCATGATTTTTGAACCACGACTAACCACTAAGTATGAATCACTGCCGCCTAAAATTTTGGTGCCTGGTAAAATAGATAACTCAACAGCATCGGCATTGTCGCCACCCGCTATTACTGCGCCATCAAGTTGCCATACAACGTCATTACCCAATACAATTTTGTCGCCATCTTGGCCACCGGTGGTAATCGTTGATGATTCAGTAGAAGGTGCTAACGTACCCTCTAAGATCCAAACTTCTTTTCCATCCACAGCAGTAATCGCAGTGCTTTTAGTTGCAAAGCCACTGTATGATTTTTCTTGATCTGTCTGAGTTGGTGTAGTTGGAGTGGTTGGCGTAGTAGGTGTAACAGTATCGCTACCCGCATTGATATTAATATCACCACCACAACCAGCAAGCCCTAATGTTGCAGCAAGGGCAGTAGAAAGCGCAGTAAGTTTAAAAATGTTTTTCAGTTCCATTGTCATCTCCGAAGACGGATTTAAGCGTGTGAGTTAGTTGGCTGGATGACAAACTAACCTGCGAAAATGACAAAAAGACTGCGCTTATGTGACACTCACATTTCATTTACATTGCAGAAATATGCAAACTTAATGCGGCTGCGGCTTAGAAGGCGTTTTGGTAGGCTTAATATTTTAACAAAATAGACAAAAAAATAACGTTATCATTGTTTATATAACAAAACAGGATGATTCACACAGAGCAAATAGCACAGAGCAGTTAACTGGTATTTGGTATACCGTGCACAAACCAAATCACGGCAACTACTAACAACAGCTAACAACAATTTACCTTATACTTCAAACACCAATGTTGTATTAAGCATTATCGGTATCAAATAACAATGCCGACCCAATAACTAACCGAGAGAGCAAATAAGCCAAATATTTTGATTTCTGCTTACTTATCTCATTTCTTAACTTTTTAGAGATTAATAATTAAAAAATGCTTATAAAACGTAGTTGGGCTAATTTAATGCTAAAATAGCCATTAAGTACAATCTTCATCACACAAGGAGTGCCCATATGCCACCAGATATCATTATTTTAGGGATCTCCATACTTATTGCGATTGGCATTTTACTCCATCACCCGTCTAAAACATTGGGTTTACCTTCATTATTGATTTTCATGGCCGTAGGCCTTGCTTTTGGCAATGGTGAATTTGGTTTTGTATATGATGATCTTCAACTTACCTCACTCATTGGTACCCTCGCGTTAAACACCATAGTATTTGTTGGTGGTCTGAACACCCCAATGACACACATTCGTTTTGCCTGGAAAGAAGGCGGAATGTTGTCTACTGCAGGCGTTATCCTTACTACCATTATTTTTGGTTTTATCTTGAATGCGTTACTCGACTTTAACCTCATTACTTGCATGTTGTTTGCCGCGGTAGTGTCATCTACCGATGCGGCGGCAGTATTCTCTATTTTAGAGTCAAAAAAACTCAAATTAAAACACGGTACTGGCACTATTTTAGAATTCGAATCGGCTACCAACGATCCCATCGCATTAGTAATGGTAGTCATGCTAACCGACTATATTATCAATAGTGCCAATACCACACCCACGGTTCTGTCGGTACTTTCTACTCTAGGACAACAAATTGGTGTAGGTACAATTATTGGATTATTAATGGGTAAAATGGCCGTTTGGGCACTTAATCACATTAAACTGCCTGAATTTGGACTTATCCCCGTTTTTATTTTAGCCAGCTTTGCCATCACAGTATCAAGCACCGAAATATTAGGTGGTAACGAACTTATTGCGGTTTATATTGCAGGGGTGATAATCGGTAACTATTTAAAGAAGGGCGCCGAAGTCAGTAAGCATTTCTTTAATGGCTTATCGTGGTTAGCTCAGTCATTAATGTTTATCATTTTAGGTTTACAGATATTCCCGCAGCAATTATTGCCTGTATTTATAGCATCGCTGCTACCTGCCATATTACTTATTGTCGTCGCACGCCCATTAGCTGTGCAGCTGTGCTACTTGCCATTTAGACAAGCCAATTGGCGCAAGCGTTTGTTTGTTTCTATGATCGGATTAAAAGGTGCAACCCCAATTGTATTTGCGCTTATTCCCGCAGCGGCTGGTGTAGAGGGATCCCGTGAAATGATCCACATGGTATTTTTCATCGTGTTGTTCTCGGTCATCATCCAAGGTACCGCAATTGAGCCGCTCGCCAATAAACTAGGGCTAAAACTGCAACCCAAAAAGCCTGATCTATAAAAATGATTCAATGCCCCATAGCAATGAGGCATTGAATCATTTTCAGCATCTTTAATATTCGTTATTTTACAGTGATTCTCTCAACTGATTTCTCAGGCTGATGGATAACATAGTCTAACTGTACTTGTAGGTCTTTAAACCCATTCGCAGAGGGTTGATACTTCCATTGTTCAAGCGCCTCAACAGCCGATGCATCAAACACTTGTTTCGGCGACGACTTAGTCACCCTAACATTGTTCACACTTCCATTTTGACTGATATCAAATGACATTTGAACATAACCATTAAGCCCTTCTTTAGCGGCATCAATTGGATAACTAGGCTCAATTCTTATCACAGGCATTGCCATAGCATCGGCTTTGTTTTCAACGCTAAGATTATTGCCTGCAAATACTTGCTGATTAAACATAAAGGCACCAACACCAATAGCAAGTGTCATTCCAATCAATGCTAAGGTGCTTTTCCCATGTTGCTTTTTCATCTGTAAGATCCTCTCTTTTAAGATGGTTTTATCCCCATAATGGGTGTGTAACATGCTCAACGGCGCATGCTGTGAATAGGCCAATAGTGTTCTGCTATAGGCAATTTTAGCTTGGGCTTTCATGTCGGCAGTGACTTGCGCATCGCATGACAATTCTTGATCTTGTCTAAATCGGCGGTAGCTCAACCACATCAACGGATTGAACCAAAACAAAACGGTTAATCCATAAGCCAAGGCATTTGCCCATAAATCACCACGTTGATAATGATAAACCTCGTGCTGAATAATGGCTTGCTGCTGACTTTCATCTAGTTGTATAAAGCTCGTTGGCACCAAAATACTGGGAGTAATAAACCCTGCGAGCATAGGTGATTCAATGTCTGGATGGACTAATACCTTAAGCTTTACAGAGGGAATATCTAGCTGACGCCCACGCTGGATTAATCGTTGCAAGTAGCTGTATTCCATCACGATATTAGCGACTAATAACGTGATAACGGCACCGTAGAGATAAGGCAGGTATAACAGGTCAAGTAAGCTTGCCGACAACGCAGCGGTATCGCTAGCAAACACATAATACTGCTGGATGATTGAGGCTGCGTTATTGGTGCCAAACCAGTTAACGTGGTGAGGCAATATCATTTGCAGTAAATCTGCAATGATTAATAGTGGCACTGATATCCACATAAAGTAGGTATAGTGCGCTCCAAATCTAGACAATAACAACCTGTGCATTGCCAGCAAGGTTAAACACACCACGCTCAATGAGATGGTTTGTTCCATAAACCAATTAATCGTCACTTTTGTTCCTTTTGCCAATCATCAAGTAAGGTTTGCAGTTCGGCGACATCTTCTGCCGACAGCTTGTTCTTCTGCGCAAAACCGGCAACCAATGGGGTTAACTTGCCAGCAAACATGCGATCCACAAAAGAAAGCGATTCTTTAACGGTATAGTCTTGCTCAGCAATTAATGGTGAGTAATGGTAAACTCGACCTTGTTTTTCAAAACTGACGGCTTGTTTTTTGACTAAACGATTAAGTAAGGTTTTAACCATTTTTTCATGCATGTCATGGCTTTTCTCTAACGCATCAACCACTTCACTCGAGGTTAATGGTGAATGTTGCCAAAGCTGTTGCAACACGACTAATTCACTATTGCTGATTTCTTTCATGCTATACCGCTCATTTGTTGTTAGAACTTGTTAGGCTAAAAATGGATTACAGATGTAATCTATTCATTTAAATTACAGTTGTAATCTTAAATAAGCAAGTATTATTTTTAAGCAATTTACTAATTAAAATGAAAAAGCCTAATCGGATGATTAGGCTTAAAATTGAGTATCACCTAGCGAGTAGGCTTTATGTCGATAGTTATTTTGTTCTTCGTTGCAGTGGCCAACCTGTAATAGATGTGCAGCGATATTAACCATCACAGAGAAAATGATATTATTTAAATACGCAGTATTTGGCGTAATCAGCTGCTTCATTGGCAGTCCAATCACCACTCTCTTTTTCTTTCATTTGCTTACACCAAGCATCGCTGCCCACTTCTGGTGCACATGCCGTTAAGCTAAGGGTTAACAATAACGCACTTGATGCGGCTAACAATTTTGATAATGACATAAGCTATTTTCCTAAAATAATAAAATCAACATTAGAGTTAGTTGACCTTTCGAGATGAATTTTGCAGTAGTTAGTGACAATTTACTACAAAGTGGAGCTTATAATAGGTAGTTTTTTACCCAAATAAGCAATAACGTAGTAAATAAGCCATTAAGTTGCTTCTAGCGATGAGAGCGTTTGGCAATCCAAGCTACCGCATCTTGTTTATGCTCTAATGAAAACCATGCAACTTCGCCTTGCATAAACGGCCCCATAAGCCTAACTGCATTGCCGACCCAATCGGGGCCGCCAACAAATACTAAAGCATCAAACTCGGGTAACTGTACTTCACCACTGCCAGTGAGCGAACCAAACTCCCAGCCTTCCAATAACACATCGGCTTCAATATAAAGACACACTTGGTCCCAGTCTTTTCGGTAACTCTTAATGGCGGGTTGTAAATGAGTACGATAATCGTGTGCCGATAAACGGCCACTGACAAATAAACTAATGACACCTTTGGTAATATCAGGTATTTGACATAACATAACGGCAACTCCAGCCTTGTGATCAGGCCATAGAATAGACTTTATACGGTGATGTTATCGTGTAAAGCAGCAATGGTCGTATGATAACAAAACTATTCTATTCATTTCATTAAATATCTAATATCTCAGATCCTAGTCAGACTTTTTATATCAAGCATCACGGATCTATCACGACAAAATGCCAACACAAGACAAGGCTGAAAAATTTCTGAGACTACGGTAAAATAAATATTAGAAAGATAGAATAAATTCTCATGCTATAGAAAAATTAATAGCTAATTTAAGGGAACCACCACAACCAGATGATACAAATTACCCAACGAGTCATATTGCAAGACAATGAAATTGAATGGCAGTTTGTTCGTTCAAGTGGTGCTGGTGGTCAAAATGTCAATAAAGTGTCGACCGCAGCCCAACTCAGTTTTGATATTGCCTCATCGTCTTTGCCTGAGTTTTATCAACAAAAGCTATTAGCCAAAGCTGACCACCGTATTACTAAAAGTGGCAAAGTCATCATTAAATGTCAGCAATCTCGTAGCCAAGATTTTAATCGCCAAACCGCGTTAGAACAATTTATCGAGTTAGTAAAAAGTGTCGGTATTGTGCAAAAAACCCGTATACCTACTCGAGCAACAAAAGGCAGCCAAACGCGACGTATTGAAACAAAAAAACAACGTGGTGCCACCAAAGCCATGCGTCAAAATAAGTCAGACTATTAATTTTCCTTGGTAGCTGAAGATTTTGAGGTTTACCAAACGGTTATCTTCAGTAAGAATGAAGGTGTTTAGTTTATTGCCCACCACACAGGAAGTATCATGAGCAGCATAGCCAAAATTTTAATTATCAACGGCCCTAATCTTAATTTGCTTGGCCGCCGTGAGCCTGGGCATTATGGCCATCAAACCCTAGCCACCATAGTGAGCGATCTCACTGAAACGGCTAGTAAAGTTGGCGTAACCTTAGAACACATTCAGTCAAATGCTGAACACCAGCTTATTGATGCGATTCATGCTACCGATGCACAGTTTATTATTATCAATCCTGCCGCGTTTACCCACACGAGTGTAGCCTTGCGTGATGCGATACTCGGCGTAGCTATTCCGTTTATTGAAGTGCATTTATCTAACGTACATGCCCGTGAGCCATTTAGGCATCATTCGTATTTTTCTGATAAAGCCCAAGGTGTTATCAGTGGCCTCGGTGCGCAAGGGTATGACTTTGCGCTGCAAGCGGCAATTAAATACCTAAAAGAGAATGCTAAAGGATAAGATTTGAGTAAGTTAAAAGCTGATGTAAGTATTATTTACAGCGGCATATTCAGTCAATGGGACACTCAAAGTGATGACTTGCCGCGTTTGTTACAGGCAACCGTTCATGTGCCCGCGATTATCGACACCGAATTTGGCTTTATTACTCGGATCAAAAAAGCCAAAAACCAAGTACTCAGTTACTGTATTTATCATCCCGATATACCAGATGACAACGGCCATATCCGCCCACCATTTGATGGCGAAGTTTATATCAAAGAAAATGATTGGCGCTTTTATCTGGGCGATTGTATTTGGGGACCAATATACCAATCCTTATTGAAGTATGGTCTATTTTAGGCGTCGTCACAGTGCCAAGTACAATTCAAATGACTGATGGTGTAGTCATCTCCATCGAGGGCATTTGAGGCAGTAATTGGTATTGTGACACCGCCCCGAAGGGCGAATTTATTAGTGCGCTCTTCTTTGTTAGTCTTTCTTAACGTACGACTGCATGGATGCAGGAGGTAGAGCAACGCAGGAGCAGTTGCCGAGAACAACTATGGCTTCAAAAGACTGCCGCGAATACCACGCTAATAATTTTCGCTAAAAGAACAAACTTCAATGCGGATTGGTATTTATAAAGTGGGTAATTGGCGCATGACACTAACATTAAATGGCAAAATTATTGCCGACAAAACCTTTAAAGTGCATCTACCAGATTAATTGCGCCCCTCTAATAGTCTCTGTAGCAACTTCACTAAGCCAGAATGTTTGCTATAATCCGCGCCAATTGCCCCACCATTTAACGAGCATCCATGTCGATTCAAGCTGTTGTAACCGAAGCACTAGCCAAACGTGCGAGTTTTATTGAGCAAGCAAAACAAAATAACACCGATTGTTATCGGGTATTTCATGGCACTGTTGAAGGTGAGAATGGCCTAAATATCGACCGTTACGGTGATGCATGGTTAATCCAAACCTTTCATCAAACATTAACGGCGCAACAACTTGAAGACATATCAAGCATACTTACCGCCCACGCAGACTACCATATCGTTTACAACGATCGCTCAGGCAGTCATTCTCGTGTGGTAAATAATGTCGAAAATGAAGCCCAAGACTACTCACAATCAGAACAAGTTATCCATGAAAATGGCATTGCCTTTACTTCCAAACTGCGTCATGAAGGTCAAGACCCACTGCTATTTTTAGACATGCGTATTGGCCGCGAATATGTTTGCGACAATAGCCAAGACAAGACGGTATTAAACCTATTTTCATACACTTGTGGTATTGGTACTGCTGCAGCAATGGGCGGTGCTCGTAGAGTCATGAATGTCGACTTTTCATCATTTGCATTAGCTGCTGGGCAAAAAAATGCTGAGCTAAACAATGTCACCGATGTGTGTGAATTTGTGCAAAGTGATGCGTTTCCGGCATTACGTCAATTAGCGGGTTTACCCATTGGTGGTCGTCGTAATCAAAAACTGCCTAAATACCCTAAACTGCGCGCAACTCAATTCGATTTAGTGTTTTTAGATCCTCCACGTTTTGCTAAAAGTGCATTCGGGATTGTCGACTTAGTGAATGATTACCAAGGCTTGTTTAAACCAGCAGTATTAACAACAAAAGTTGGCGGTAAAATTGTCTGTTGTAATAATGTCGCTAAAGTTGAGCGTCAAGCATGGTACGACAGTCTTGTACGCTGCGTAGAAAAACAAGGCCGTAAAGTGACCGCAACTCAATGGTTAGCTTGCCATCCAGACTTTCCCGCATTTGATGACAATCATCCATTAAAAATCGTGGTATTGACTATAGATTAACGTTAATGATTTGATTATGTGTATAAACAATTCAGCCACCTTTACGGTGGCTGAATTGTATCGGCGAATTCACATCAACGCATTAAGACACCGACGTGACTTTTGGGCTACCTGCGGTACTCGTAGCGCTGTAACCACGGGCATCTAACTGAGTAAAAGTCTTATCTAAAATAGTGTCGACATATTGCCAATCACTGCGCACTTCATCTTGAGTAAATGTCAGTAATAAATAACCACGATCTTTTAAATTTGCGTATTTAAGATCGCTAATTAAACTCACTATCGCCGCTTCTGTTGCTGGCATTTCATCATCAGCTAAGCCTAAGTAATACTCAAGCCCAGGTGATGACACAGAGCTAGTGGCAAACTCGACACCAACCACATCACCATCGATGTCGGTTAAATCACTTGCCCAAGCGTTATGGGTGTCACCAGCAATAACGACTAAATTCTGATTTAGCGATTTTGCCGTTGCATAAATCACTTCACGCTCATAGGCATAGCCGTCCCACGCATCTAGATTGTATGGAATTGAAGGCAATTGTAATAGCGCTATCACCTCTGGGGTTAACTTGTCTTGATTCGCTTGCAAGTACGTAAGCTCTTCAACCGTTAATGTTGAGTCACCCGCTTGTGCACGAGCCGCTAGTTGAGCTAACCCGGCAAGCTCAGCAAATTGTGGAATACTCATTTGTTGAGTAGCAATAGCCGCAGGCATTAACATTTTACCCATCAAAACTTGCTGACCTAGCACTTGCCATTTAGCTGTAGACTGCAATAACGTTTGCTGTAACCACAGTAACTGAGTCTGCCCAAGTAATGTACGGTTGGTATCGGTCACATCAGCTGCAAATGTCGAGCTGTCAAATGATCCTGTAGCAGAGTCAATATAATTTCCGTACTCTAGCTGTTTATCGCGAGCCAATACTCGAGTATCGAGCATGTGCAAATCAACCAAGTTACCGTAATTAAAACTTCTGTAAATTTCTTCATGGTTACCTTCACTCCAAGGGCGTATTGGCAGCCATTCAAAGTAAGCTTGTAGTGCAGCTTGTTTGCGCTCATCAAAATCGCCTTCGCCGTCATTATGATTTTCGGCACCGTCTTTCCAAGTATCGTTTGCTACTTCGTGGTCATCCCATACGGTAATAAACGGCACTTTAGCATGCAGTTTTTGTAAGCTTGAATCGCTACGATATTGGCTGTAACGAGTACGATAATCTTCAAGTAAAAACAACTCGCCTTCTGGTAACACTTCACGATCTAACTCAACGGCATGCTCGCTGGCATATTCACCACGAGCATACTCATATAAATAGTCACCTAAATGCACCACAGCATCTAAATCATCTTGCTGCGCAGCCATTTCATACACATTAAAATAGCCTGCTGGGAAATTAGCACATGACATTACCGCTAACTTTACCGAATCAACACTGCCCTCAGGTAATGTACGAGTCTGGCCCATTTCCGATACTGTGTCACCAGCTTTAAAGCGATAGTAATATCGTTGACCAGCTTCAAGTCCTACCGCGTCAACTTTAACGGTATAGTCTCGGCTTTGGTTCGTAACAGTTTCGCCATTAGTCACTAACTGACTAAAATCACTGTCGGTGGCAACTTCCCATGACACGGTAATATCACCCTCTACATCGGGTGTCACTCGGGTCCATAAAATGACTGCATCAGTTGCAGGATCACCACTGGCGACACCTTGTAAAAATTGGCCTGATACTAAATCGTCATCATCACTACTGCAGCCCATTAATCCATACGACACGACTACAGCACCTACACCTTTGGCTGATATTGCAAGAAAATCACGACGAGTCACAAACCGTTTCATAGCCTATCCTTTTTATCATTAATTGTTTATATGGCTGTGCTTAGCAAAGCCTAAGAGGTCTAATGAGACGCTATTGTGAGAGCTAATGATGACATAAAGGTGACAGAAGAATGACAAGCTAATCAAAATGATATTGAGCTACGGATAAAGGTTCAACACCGTCAGGTGACTGTAAATACAAATTCACACAAATTAAATTGCACACAATTTAGTTGCCATAATAAGAATCTAGCGTTATAGTAAACACAATTAGATTGCGCACAACTTAAATTGATTGATGATGAAGTCTACTGCATCTAGATATAAGCCATAGCAATCGACTGAATTGATACAACCAACATCTTTAACATACTTTATGAGGTCTATTATGAAAGCGTTATACACCACTTCAGCTACAGCACTAGCAGGTCGTAATGGCCAAGTTTCTACTGAAGACAAAAAAGTCGACTTACAATTAAGTTACCCAAAAGAAATGGGTGGCAGCGGTGAGTTTACTAATCCAGAACAGTTATTTGCTGCAGGGTATGCTGCGTGTTTTTCTAACGCAATTCTACATGTAGCAAGTCAAACTAAGATGGCTATCAAATCGGCTCCAACTACAGCGACTGTAGGTATCGGCGCTAATGATAATGGTGGTTTTGCACTCACAGTTGCACTAGCTGTCGAACTTGAACTCGACCAAGCAGAAGCTGAAAAACTGGTTAAAACAGCTCATCAAGTTTGCCCATACTCAAATGCAGTGCGTGGCAACATCGATGTTAAACTGACTGTAAATGGCCAAGCTATTTAAGTTTTTTGAGTTAATTCTGCTGATGTAAACATAAAAAAACCAAGACATCAGTCTTGGTTTTTTATGTTTTGAGTAACTAGCAACTTAGCACTTACTCAATAAACTAGCTGACTTTGGCTTCGTTATTACTTCACGCTCATTAAAATATCCAAGGCGCGTAAACGATGCTCGTTGTCATACAAGTCATTAGTAAACATCAATTCGTCTACTCCAAGCTCCTCAACAAACATCTCTAATCGATGCTTAATGGTTGTTGGGCCGCCACAAATAGACAAACTTAAAAAGCTATCAACATAGTTCTTTTCTTGCTCGCTCCACAAACCATTCATGCTAGCGATTGGCGGTTTAAGCCACATTTCTTGACCACGAATTAACGCTAAAATACGCTGTTTAGAGGTAGTACTAAGATGCTCAGCTTCTTCATCTGTTGGTGCAGCAACTAAAGGTAAGCCGACCATGACATAAGGTTTAGCTAACACTGCAGAAGGGGTAAATTCACGACGATAAAGTGCGATAGCTTCTGACAGAAAACGCGGTGCAAAATGGCCTGCAAACACATATGGCAAGCCACGTTCTGCTGCTAACTGTGCACTGAACAAGCTAGAACCTAATAACCAAATTGGCACATTAGTATCTTCGCCAGGGATCGCTCGCACCGCTTTATAGTTAGTATCTTGGCGCTGTTCACGTGGGCCAAGTAACGATTGCAACTCGCTTACCTCATCAGGAAAATGTTCCGCCCGTTTATTATCACGGTTGAGTGCTAAGCTGGTCACCGGATCGCTCCCCGGAGCACGGCCTAAACCTAAATCAATTCGATTAGGATACAAGCAGGCTAACGTGCCAAATTGCTCTGCCACCACTAGCGGTGGATGATTGGGTAACATAATTCCCCCAGCACCAACACGCATTCGCGCTGTGCCACCAGCAATGTAACCAATTAAAATGGATGTAGCAGAACAAATAATGCCCGGCATATTGTGGTGTTCGGCTAACCAAAAACGATTTACTCCAAGGCTTTCGGCATGTTGAGCATAACGTAAACTGTCTTGTAGGGTTTCTGATACGGTTGAATCTTCACGCATCGGCGCGAGTTCGAGTAATGAAAAAGGAATATCTGCCAGTATTGACATCATGGCTCCTTATTTAAGGTATGAATAGGTTGTACTAAAAGGCTTGTAGCATCTCGGGAGAAAACTCATCCACATCAATCGTAAACCCTGCTGCATCGATGCGCTGTTGCAGTTTATCTAACTCATTATTTACGTTCGACATGGTTAAGGTGTTGTTATCTAAGTCATATACTAACGCCAAGCTTTGATAATAAAAACTCAATATCACTAACGCATCGCGATCATTATTTTTGGCGGCTTGTTGAATCGCTTTTAGTTTGCGGTAGATTTTGTTCTGCAATTGCTTGAGTTGCCATACATAATACACTTCGTAAAACTTGGGTTTGTGACGAAAGTTGCGCACCAATAAACTACACACCATTACGGCTAAAATAACCCCACCAAAATTCAAATGAAAATTACCCGTCGATTCAGCGCCCGCTATCGGTTTTACGCCCAAAAAATAAATCATCAATTGGCCAAACACTAGTGACAAAATAATCAATATAGCGACCAAGCCTATCTGCATCTGGTTATTATTCGAACGGTATCGGGTTTTATCTATTTTAACTAACTTCATCACGCAGCTCATATCGCTTATTTGCATATAGTTTAACGCGTCATAGCGATTTATAGAATGAAATATTAACGCTTATTAAGTGTGATTAAGTCTACTGGGGGTAAGTTAGCTGATAATAAGGAGCGATGAAGATCGCTCCCCAAACATTCATACTTCAAAAAAATAGATGCCTCTATTAATTACGGCCAGCCATCACGCCACCATCAACATCCCATATTGCACCCGTCACCCAAGATGCTTTATCTGATAATAAAAACACTATGCTGTTTGCCACATCGGTAGCATTTCCAATTCGTCCGATAGGATGAAATTCATTGAAGCTTTCAAGTACGCTAGCCATATCTTGAGGTTCAATAAAGGCTTGATAAATTGGCGTACTGACCACGGCTGGCGATACTGCATTGACACGAATATTATGTGCAGCCAATTCCATTGCCATGTGTTGTGTCAGTGCATGCAAACCGGCCTTAGCCATAGAATACGCACTTGATGGCGTAGCTTTAATGGCTTGTTTAGCCCACATAGAACCAATATTCACAATACTGCCACCTTGATGTTTAACCATGTTTCTGGCAACAGCTTGAGAAATAACAAAAATAGCTTTGTTAAGCTCCATGTAAATATCGTAATCACTCACTTGATGGTCTAAAAATGGCTTGGGACTAAAGTACCCAGCAGCATTAACTAAATACGTAATCTTGTTATCGGTTGAGTCGATCATATTGATCAAACGCGCAAGATCTTGGCTGTCGTATAAGTTAGTTTGAAATCCACTTACACGGCCTAGTGCTGACAGTTGTATCACAGCTTCGTTGAGCTTATCCGCTTTATTACCAACAATAATGGTATCAATACCTTGAGCAACTAATTGCTTGGCAGTTTCAAAACCAATACCACTTGTACCGCCAATAATAAGCGCTGTTTCTTGAGTTAACTTCGTCATTTGTTCACACCTAATATAAGAGTAAGTGTGGTAAGCTTATTGGCAAACTATCCGATTGAATAGTAAGTACAAATCGGTTGCATAGGTACTTTTAGGTACATATTAATGAATACAAACGAAAAATTATTTGCGCGAAAATCGGCCCCAGAAAAAAGTGCCCGCATGGTCGAAACCATTTACGGCTGTAAATGGTCCTTAACTGTGTATCAGCTATTGGCGAACAAGATTAATCGTCCTGGTGAAATGGTCAAATCCGTTGAAGGTCTCAGCACCAAAGTGTTGAATCAATGCTTGAAGAAAAATATTGAATTCGGCATTTTACATAAAATCAACTATCCCGAGATCCCCCCTAGAGTGGAATACGAGGTAACTGAATTTGGGCAAAAGTTTATGCGTATTTTAGATGATATTGAAAAGCTGCAAGACGAAATTGATGCTTAGCCCGCAGCTAATTATTATTCCACTAGTCCCACGTTCACTTGAATCAACGTTCTGATGGCTCATTGGATTCACTTGCCGTAGTAAGCCACACCAACTGAGGTAAAGCATTTAAGTCTAAGCAATCTCCTCGTTTGGCAATAGCGCTATGTTTCGGTTTAGTCGCGGGGTCTTTATTCAGTGCTTCAATCAATACTTGCTGTGCTTCTGGTTCACCATGTACCAATATCACCGCGGGTGATTGCTCAAAATGACGATACCAAGACAATAATTCGGCTTGGTCTGCATGGGCAGATAAACCACCTACAGTATGAATACTTGCAGCAACCTTAATACTTTGACCATGAATGGTCAGCTCTTCTGCACCGTCGACTAATAATCGTCCGGGTGTGCCCATCGCTTGGAAGCCACAAATAATAATGTCAGTTTCTTTGCGCCATAAGTTATGTACAAAATGATTACGAATACGACCCCCATTACACATACCACTACCGGCAATCACAATCAGCCCTTCATGAATATCGTTTAGCTCAATCGATTCTTCAGTACTGTTAATGAATTCAGCACAAGATAATAACGGATGTTGTCCCGGAGATTGACGGGTAAAACGTTTAAAGTCTTCATCCATTAATGGGTAATTATTAACATAAACTTCTGTCGCTTTTATCGCCATTGGGCTGTCTAAACAAATACGCCAACGCGATAAATCCCACTCTTTTGCATACAAATGAAACAGATAAAGTAGCTCTTGTGAGCGGCCGACAGAAAATGCGGGGATCAATATATTACCGCGGCCTTCATGAATAGTGCTTTTAAAAATTGATTTCAGTTCAACCAATGTGTCTTGCCAGCTTCGGTGTAACCTATCACCATAAGTACTTTCCATTAGCACCAAATCAGCTTGTTCGATAAATGTTGGGTCCCCCAAAATCGGCATACCTGCACGACCTAAGTCACCACTAAAAACCAGTTTTTTCTGTTCGGGTTTATTGCCTAACCATAACTCAACCACAGCAGAGCCTAAAATATGTCCTGCATCGGATAAACAAACCTCTACTCCATCGGCAACCTGCACGCGTTGGCCGTAATCAACCACCTCAAATTGCGCCATCACGAGATCGACATCTTTCTCAGTAAATAACGGTTCAAGCAGCTCTAAATCATTTTTTGCACGCTTTTTATTTTGTCTGTCGGTATCTCTCTCTTGCAACATGGCCGCATCACGTAACATGACATCACATAACTCCGCGGTGGCTTTTTGAGTATAAATGGGGCCAGTAAACCCCTGATTAATTAAATAAGGCAGACGACCGGAATGATCAATATGTGCGTGGCTTAACACCACTGCATGAATTTTTGACGCGTCGAATGGAAAGGGATCGTGATTACGTAACGAGTCAGCTTTACTCCCTTGAATTAATCCACAATCAAGCAACACTTGCTGCCCATTGACTGTGAGTAAATGGCAAGATCCAGTAACCTCTTGAGTTGCGCCGTGAAACTGCAAAGTCATGTTCATAATGTCACCCTCGATAAAATCAATAACAGGCCCTAAATTAAGCGTAGGACATTGGTGAAATAATGTAACGATCTACATCAAGTAAACCACTAAAAATGATTTGTTTTTTAAGGCACAATAAAAAATCACTTTAAGTGCATAAGAAACCACAAATCAACATTTCCTTACAATAACCAACAAAATACAAACTAATTATTAACAAAAAAGTTTGCTAAACCATTGAACGATGAAATTTATGATATATATCGCCTTTTGTGAACATATTTCACTTTATGAGTGGATGGAGGGTTTGCTACTCTCCGTCGACTCAATAGAAAGAATGTTAAATGAACTAAGCTGTGCTTATCCAAACAACAAGACAAGAGATTAAAATGAATAAAACTTTAGTTGCAGCGTTGATTTCAACTGTTCTGGTAACACCTTCGGCATTAGCCACCGAAATTTTTAAAGATGATGTGAACGCAGTTAGCATTGGCGGTTTTGTCGATGCGCGAGTGATCAATACTCAAGGTGAAACTGAAGTCGTTAACGGCGCGTCACGCATTAATTTTGGTTTTGATCGTCAATTACAAGATGGTTGGAAAGCGTATGCAAAATTAGAATGGGGTGTAAACCCTGTGGGCAGCACAGACATTGTTTATAACAACCGCTTTGAGTCAATTCAAGATGAGTTTTTTTACAACCGTTTAGGTTATGTCGGTCTTGCACATGACACTTACGGTAGTATCACAATTGGCAAGCAGTGGGGTGCTTGGTATGACGTGGTCTACAGCACAAACTATGGTTTTGTATGGGACGGTAACACGGCAGGTGTTTACACTTACAACAAAGATGATGGCGCGGTAAACGGTGTCGGTCGTGGTGACAAAACCGTCCAGTATCGTAATAGTTTTGGCGATGTTAGCTTCGCTGTACAAGTTCAGCTAAAAAACAGTGAGTTCTATACCTGTGATATTGAAGACATTACTCAAGAAGCTTGTGAAGATTTATGGACAACAGGTTCAGCAGAAGCTCAGCAAGTTGAATATAACTATACCT
Organism: Shewanella polaris; assembly: GCF_006385555.1. Classification (NCBI taxonomy): domain Bacteria; kingdom Pseudomonadati; phylum Pseudomonadota; class Gammaproteobacteria; order Alteromonadales; family Shewanellaceae; genus Shewanella; species Shewanella polaris. The sequence goes on from NZ_CP041036.1 coordinate 4,149,834, forward strand.
ATGGTGGTGCAGTAACTTACCAAGCGACTGAAGAATTAGTCCTAACGGCGGGTATTAACCGTGGTGAGTTTGATGTGACCTTTGGTAACGGTCGCGCATCCACTGCCATTGATCTCATTTACGGTATGGGTATCACTTGGGGTAACTTTGATCAAAATGGCTTTTATGCCGCCGCCAACGTGAACAAAAACGAAAATCATGACACCGACAATATTGGCCGTTTAATTGATGAAGCCGTCGGTGTTGAATCCTTGTTCTCGTATATGTTTGACAACAACATCCGTACGTTTGTGTCATATAACATCCTTGATGCTGGCAGTGATTATGTTATTCAGCCTAACTACAATGCCGATCCAAATGATGTGTTTAAACGCCAATTTGTGGTCATGGGTTTACATTATGTGTTTAACCCTGAAACCGTTGTTTATTTAGAAGCTCGCCGAGATTACAGTGACTTCACTAGCAGCGACAAAGACCAACAAGCCAGAATGGAACTGTCTGAAGATGACGGCGTTGCCTTTGGTATTCGTTATTCGCTTTAATCCAGTTTAATTGCTGATCAAAAAAGGTTCGACATTACTGTCGAACCTTTTTTATTGCGCTGACTTTGACTTGATTAGTAAAGGTAGCAAAGGGTAACGAAACGCAACTCATTAACCCGCAAATCTGCGCTAGTTTTAAGCTAGCTCTATGCAATAGTCGGCTCATCAATAATAGTCACTTTCTCAATCACAATAGGCTCACGCGGCACATCATCATGTCCGGCTATTGTAGTGGTTTTGACTCGCTCCATTTGCTGAATAACATCCATACCCGCAGTGACTTTTGCAAACACCGCATAACCCCAGCCTGAATTGGTCGTTGCTGTATGATCTAGAAAATCATTGTCGGCAACATTAATAAAAAACTGCCCTGTAGCCGAATGCGGCGCATCAGTACGCGCCATAGACAAAGTACCCACTACATTTTTTAAGCCTTTATTGGCTTCATTAGTGATAGGATCGCGAGTTGGCTTTTCTTTCATTTTGGCTGTTAAGCCACCACCCTGCACCATAAAACCTTTAATGACCCGATGAAAAATAGTCCCTTCATAAAAACCATCTTGGCAGTATTTTAAAAAGTTTTTTGACGTGACTGGCGCATGTTCCATATCAAGCTCTACAGTAAAATCGCCAAGGTTAGTGCTAAAGATAATCATATAATGCCCATGTTCCAAAAAGTAAGGAGTTCCAAAAGTAACAATAACCACCATTATACGACTATTACACTTATTGATAACGAAATAACGCCCTTCTATACATTTTTTGTTATTGCGCTGTTTGATTAAATAAATCCATCGCGGATTTTGTCATAGCCCTAACCCCAGTACGGATAGTTAACTGCATAGATAACCGGGTGCAAACTGACTTGAATGTAAACGTTCAAGTTTATTGCGCTGGTTGATTAAATAAATCCATCGCGGATTTTGTCATTGCCCTAACCCCAGTAAGGATAGTTAACGGCATAGATAAACGGGTGCAAACTGATTTGAATGTAAACGTTCAAGTTTATTGCGCTGTTTGATTAAATAAATCCATCGCGGATTTTGTCATAGCTCTAACCCCAGTACGGATAGTTAACTGATAATCTGGCGCAAACTGGCTAGAGTGTAAAGACGGCAATGTATCGCCAGATGCAACACTTGCTTGATACTGTTTAGGATCAACAGCGCCGAGCCAAAATAAGGTAATAGGACGTTTCTCTGGTGTGAGTCCATATAAACCAAAATCTTCACCCGCCATTACCGGTGGTGCCACCAACACATTATCACTGCCCAATTCAGCCTCAATACTGGCTTTCACTTTAGCGGCTAATGTTGGGTCGTTGTAGGTTGAAGGGATCGTTTCATCGTCATGCACATACACCACAGGCATGAAATCATCTGGCAAACCAGCACTGATCGCAATACCTGTAGTAATACGTTTAATCGCCGCTATTTGTTGTTCACGAACCTTAGGATTATACGAGCGTAATGTCAGCTGCAACTTCACTTCATCTGAAATAATATTGTGTTTCGATCCGCCATGAATAGACCCCACAGTGACAACATTAGGCTCTAACGGTGACACTTCACGGCTAACTATGGTTTGCAGTGCAAGTACAGTGCGTGCAGCAAGTACCACAGGATCGATAGTTGAATGCGGATAAGCCCCGTGGCCACCCTTACCCTTTATGGTAATATCGACAGAATCAACGTTCGCCAAAGCATAACCGCTTACCGTGCCCACTTTACCCGCAGGAATTGACGCGCTCACATGCAAACCAATAATACTGTCGGGTGTTGGGAATTTGCTAAACAAGCCTTGTTTAAGCATCGCTTTGGCCCCGCCGCCCACTTCTTCTGCTGGTTGGGCAACCATCATTAAGGTCCCTTGCCAATCGGCTTTATGTTTAACTAATTGCTCTGCAGTACCAATCAAACTGGTCATGTGAATATCGTGACCACAGCCGTGCATAATACCAACTTTATTGTTGCTGGCATCTTGCGTTGTCACTGTGGACGCATAAGATTTACCAGTTTGTTCTATAATGGGTAATCCATCTATGTCAGCGCGGATCATCACCACTGGCCCCTTGCCATTTTGCAATATGCCAACCACACCGTAACCGCCAAAATTGTCTGTCACCTCAAACCCCAATTGTGCTAACTCTTGCGCCATCCGCTGACTGGTGGCTTTTTCTTGGTAAGACAACTCAGGGTGTTGATGCAAATGTAGATATAACTTTTCAAGTTTAGGTAACGCTTGAGTAACAGATTGATCAAGATCGCTCTGTGTTGCAATAGCATTAAATGATAAAGACGAAGCTGAAAACACTAACGCCAATAAGGGGTACGCAGCACGGGAGCAGATCATATTGTTATTCTTAATTGTCGGGAATTGAGTATGTTAACCTAGCATAAGCTTAAGCTACTTTGTAATTCGTTTTAGGTAATCTCAATTCGAATTAAGGGATAAAGTGATTAAATCAATAGGGATATAAAAACAATAACAAGGGAAAATAATGAAAATCATTACTGAAACACCAAGGTTGATTATCCGAGAATTTACCCTTGAAGATGCACCAGCAGTATTGCATTTTAATACACCAGAGCAAGTCAATCGTTACACTGGCGATGCAGGCGTATGTAATACCTTAAGCGATGCCGAAAACATCATTGGCAACATTTGGTTGGTGGAATATCAACAATACGGTTTTGGCCGTTGGGCGATGGTGCTTAAAGACACCAATACTGTGATTGGTTTTTGTGGATTTAAAAATGAAACCCGCATTAATGCCGTCGATATTGGTTATCGGCTCCATCCAGATTATTGGGGAAAAGGGTTAACTACAGAAGCTAACCAAGCCTGTATTGACTATGCCAAACAGCATATGGATTTAGACATAGTCTATGCCGATGTTGCAAATGCCAATAGTGCCTCGATAAACGTGGCCACCAAACTTGGTATGACCTACCACTCACAATATCAACATGGTGAATTTACGTTCAATCGTTACGAGATATCACTAAAAACTGTCTAGTCTCCAGAAGATAAATAAACGTTATGATGACTCCTGCCAATAAAAAATCCCTTAGTAGCCTAACCACTAAGGGATTTTTTAATGTTTAGCATCCAAAAATCTAACGTCTACTACATTTTTAACTGCACATTTGAGGTTATTTTAGTTGAACAAGCCAACACAAAACCGGCTGCTATTTCGTCAGGTGTTAACGCCATTTGGCTAGTTGATTTGACTGTTCCCGACACAACCTGACATTTGCACGCGCCACAAACGCCAGAGCGACAAGCAGCGATAATGGGTAACTTTGCAGACTCGATGCCATCCAATAACGTTTGATCGCCCGTTAACGGAATCTCTTTATCGCCAATGCTCAACATAAACTGCTCGGTTGATGGATTACTTTCCAGCGCAGCTTTCACACCCATAGCACTGCTTTCACCAAAGCTTTCTTGATTGAACTGACTCATATCAAATTCAGCGGCTGCCAACAGTAATTTTACATCGGCCATATAAGATTCAGGGCCACACACAAATACAGTACGCTGCTGATAATCTGGTACCAATTTGATTAAGCTTTCTAAGTTTAAGCGACCAATGCCAAAGCCTGTAGCCTCATGTTTATCAGTGAGTACTTGGCTATTTTCATCTGACTTAAGCATATAATTAAGATTGAATTTTTGGCTTCGTGATGCCATTGATGCCATTGAATCTGCAAACATAATGTCATTGACACCTTTTGCGCTGTGTACAAAGGCAATATCACTATCGGTAGTGGTATCGCAAAGCCAGCGCGACATCGAATGCATAGGCGTAACACCACAACCTGCACTTAAAAACAAATATTTGTCGGCAACAATGTCGACTAAATTAAAGATACCATCGGGGCCTGTGACGGTAACGTCATCACCCACATTTAAGGTGTCGGCCAAATAATTAGACACCAAACCATCTGCGATTCTTTTCACTGTGACAACCAGCGAAAAAGGCCGCGAAGGTGAAGATGAAATAGTGTAGCTTCGGTAAACCTTTTCACCATTGATATCTAGCTTAAAGGTAAGAAACTGTCCCGGTTTAAAATGAAACTTAACCGGTGTTAGTCCCTGAAATCGAAAACTAACCACATTGTGGGTTTCATTCCATTTTTCAACACAGCGCAGTTGCACCTCTCCTCGTTGCCAGCTATCGGCAGCCAAAAGGGCTTCTGGGGTGGTAAGAGCAACGGGTTCAACCTTTGGCGGTGCCTCACTAACAGGGGTAGGTGATTTAGCGGCTTGGGCAGAAAGTGCTTGAGAAAAAGAAAAACCAACAGAGGGAGAGCTACTCATTTTGATACCTTTAACACAGTAAAAAAGAGAGGGACGGTATAGATAATGCTATACCGTCTTTAATCGTTATCGTGCAAATAAGCTTGACTTAGATACACGATTTTTTATGGCTAACTACGCCACGTTCATCATAGCTTTTAGGTCTGTTTCAACATCTGTAGTGCTGCGTAAACCAAACTGTTGCTCTAAAATGTTCATTAAGTTTTCAGACAAGAACCCTGGAGCTGTTGGCCCTGTACGAATGTTTTTAACCCCAAGAGATAACAAGGTTAACAATACTACAATCGCTTTTTGCTCAAACCAAGACAACACTAAACTCAGTGGTAAATCGTTAAGATCACATTCGAAAATGTCTTTTAACGCTAACGCTAACTGAATGGCAGAGTAAGCATCATTACATTGGCCTACATCAAGTAAGCGAGGCACACCATTAATGTCGCCAAAATCCAATTTATTGAATTTGTATTTACCACAACCTAAGGTCAAAATAATTGAATCATCAGGAACTGATTTCGCTAAGTCAGTAAAGTAATTGCGCTCTAATTTGTCGCCATCACAACCACCAATTAAGAAGAAGTGCTTAATAGAACCATTTTTAACATTTTCAACTACTGTTGGTGCTGCTGCCATTAATGCATTACGAGCAAAACCGATAGTGATCATGTGTGGGATTTCATCGTAAATAAAGCCTTCAAGCTCAAGTGCTTTGTTAATCACTTCGCTAAAGTCTTCACCTTCAACATGAGTCACACCAGGCCAACCCACAATGCTACGAGTATAAATACGGTCAGAGTATTCGCCTACCGTAGGGTCGATAATACAGTTTGATGTCATCACAACTGCACCAGGGAAAGTGGCAAATTCTTTTTGCTGATTTTGCCAAGCGCCACCGTAGTTACCCACTAAATGTGGGTATTTTTTAAATGCTGGGTAAGCAAGTGCAGGTAACATTTCGCCATGAGTAAAGACGTTAATGCCCTTGCCTTCAGTTTGCTCAAGGATAAGTTCTAAGTCTTTCATGTCATGGCCAGACACTAAAATGGCCTTCCCTTTAACAGACTTGGTGTTCACTTGAGTGGGTTCTGGGTGACCGAATGAAGTTGTTTCACCTAAATCTAACATCGCCATAATGCGATAATTTAATTGGCCAATTTCCATTGCTGTCGCAAACAATTTGTCTGCATCAATAGAATCTTCACCTAAAAACGCCATGATTTTATGGAACTCAGCCGCCACATCAACGTCAGTTTGATCTAATACGCGAGCATGCTCCATATAAGCTGCAGCACCTTTTAAACCGTATAAACATAATAAACGTAAGCCTAGAATGTCTTCATGTACCTCACCGCGATTAAGCAATGCAACTGGCGCTTGAGCTAAGATTTCAGGTTTTGAAGTAGCGAGTAATAGCTCACCTTGTGCGCTAACCATTTCAGGCTCTTCGCCTTTTTCTTTACACGCTGCGATATACGCCGCTTTTAATTGGTCACGATAGGTTTGTGCCTGATAGGCATAATCAATTAAGCGTTCATCATCAAAGTTTACGTTAGTCAGAGTGGCAAAAAAGGCCTTAGGGACAAATGCGTCGATATCGCTGTCTACAATGCCAAACTCACGGGCTTTAACTGCGTAAGCAGACACACCTTGCAGCATATAAATTAATAAGTCTTGAATATCAGACGTCGACGCTAACTTGCCACACATACCTTGCGAGTAACTACAGCCGTTACCTGCTGGTGTTCTAATGGTTTGCTCACATTGCACACAAAACATAACTCTACTCCTCAAATGCTATTCATGTATAAAGTTTACATGTTATGGGTGAGTTTACTCTTTACTCTGTAAATCAAAACCCGTTTTTGCTGCCAATGTTGTATTTTATGAGCCATATCACTTTCAGCATTCACTAATATAAATGACCATTGGCGACATTAACGCTAAAACTGAATACGCCTAAAAGGCACTTCATAACGTCCAGCATGAGTCGATAGGCTTGCCATCAAAATATTTTCCATTTAATTCATGAAAACACGTAGAATTAAGCGATTAAAGACTCTCAATCAGGATGAATAGATGAAAACCAAATTTAATGCGATTGCATCAGCCTTATTGTTATTATTTGCCCCTGCAGCAATGGCAGCTGATGTTGCAGTGATCACGTTGGAAAATGGCGCCAATGTTCGCTTAAAAGACGACTTCACCTGGGAATACATCATCACCGAAACGGTTACGCAACCTGTTGTAGTGACTCAAGTAGCGGCCTCACCCGCTGTAATGGCAAAATCAGTATCATCTACGGCAACCGCTGTTGCACCTATTGCAGTAGCAAACACGCCAACAGTTAGCGCTAAAACACCAGTTGAACCTTCAATTGCCCCAGCTATCGCCACAACACGCTTAACCGCTGCAGCAATGGCACAACCCAGCTTACTTGGCAGCACAGCTAAAGACGGCATAAAAGTGACTCTAGCTAACACGCAATGGAAAGGCGACAAACTCGGACTTGTGTTTGATTTTGACAGCACGAATGACGATCACGTTACCGTCGTCAATGTTGAAGCCAGTTTTTTTGACGATCAAGGCGGTTTAATCAAAACCGAAACCATAGAAGCGTGGGAAGCTATTTTCCGTATGCCAGAAACCTATTTACGCAAAGGTCAGCACCGTCAAACAACACCATTTTGGGTAGAAGGTATTAATAAGCAACAATGGCAAAAGCAGTTAATCAGCTTAAAAATTATTGAAATAGAGTCGCGCTAATAAAATCAATATTAGCGACTGTACAGACAGACGCTAAAGACAAAAAAGCCCAAGTGAAATGCTATCTCATTTGGGCTTAATTCATTATTCACGTCAGTAACGTTAGTTCAGTAACTCATGCTCTTTAGGCAATTGTTTACTGATCCATAAAATCAATTTATGTTTACGATTGGGACCATCATCTTTATCTTCGGCTAACGGTTGGATTAAATTGTCTTGCACTAATAACCGATAAATACATTCCACTTTATCTTTTGGCGAAATGCCTTTACCAAAATCATCAAAACCACGCTTTTGTGCATATCCCACACCAATCTCCATCGCGAGCTTGAGCAGTTTTGTATCGTGTTTACCCGCTTTCATCTATCACCCTCATCGTACGTATCTATGGCTATTAAGCTACGCGAATATCCACAAATTGCCACTACAATTGCAGCCAAAAGGTTCTAAAATCTAACAAACATCACTATTGGCAATTTTAGTTACAATAATTAATCTAAGTTAATAGCATTAACCTATGCGATAAGCCATAGGCTTGGTATTGTATTAGCGTTATGACATTACATTTTTATTGTCACTATTCTACTTTACGTAACAACAACATTTTGAATAGGCATAAAAACACCCCAAAAGGGCCCAGACCCAAGGATATTTCAATGCGCAAAACTCTTATTACCACTGCCGTCAGTGCGGCCTTGATGCTCAGTGCATGTTCAGAGCAATCAGCAGATACCGCAATGACCAGTAAAACAACTGAAGATGCTTCAAAAACAATGACTAAAGCAGCTGACACTGTCGACAATGTATTATTAACTGCCAGTCCATTACCTTTTATGGCGCCACAGTTTGATAAGCTTAACACCAGCGATTATTTACCGGCCTTTGAACAAGGCATGCAAGAACAAAAAGCACAAATCGCTACGATTACCAACAACAGTGAACCCGCTACATTTGAAAATACCATTGTCGCGTTAGAAAAAACCGGTGCTATCTTAGACCGTACTCAACGTGCATTTTTCAATCTTTCAGGGCTTATTTCAGACGACAACTACACCAGTATTGAAGAACAAATCGTCCCAAAATTAACCGCACATCAAGACAATATCTACCTGAATCAGAAACTATTTTCCCGCATTCAAGCTATTTATAAAAATAAAGCCGCATTAACTGGCGAAGATTTACGTTTAGTTGAAGTGTATTACGACCGTTTCGTGCGCGCGGGTGCAGAGCTATCTGCTGCAGACAAAACAAAAATGCGTGAACTAAATGGTGAATTAGCCAAGCTGGAAACCAGTTTTTCACAGAACGTATTAAAATCATTTAAAGATGACGTGATTGTTATTGAAGATAAAGCCCTACTTGACGGCTTATCTGACAGCGACATCGCATCATTGGCAGCAGCGGCAAAAGATGCTGGTAAAACGGGTTACATGATCACATTAGTGAACACCACCACCCAACCATTGCTGTCTAGCCTTAAAAATCGTGATGTTCGTAAGCAACTATGGGAAACCTCTGCTTATCGCGCCATGGACACTAACGCGCCTTTAAACATCAAAATTGCCCAACTACGTGCAGCTAAAGCCAATCTATTAGGTTACCCAACATGGGCGGCTTATGGCCTAGGCGATCAAATGGCTAAAACCCCAGAAGCAGTTTACGGCATACTTGATGATCTAGCGCCAAAAGCCTTGGTTAAAGCCAGAATTGAAGCCGCTGACATTCAAGCTGAAATCGTTAAAGACGGTAAAGACTTCAAACTTGAACCATGGGACTGGGCTTACTACGCAGAGAAAGTACGTAAAGCCAAATATGACTTAGATGACAGCCAAGTTAAGCCATACTTCGAAATGAATACCGTACTTAACGACGGCTTATTCTTCGCCATGAACAAGCTTTACGGCATCACAATTAAACCTCGTAAAGACTTACCTGTATGGCACAAAGACGTATCGGCATATGAAGTCTTTAACAAAGATGGCAGTGCCATTGGTTTATTCTATCTAGACCCATATGCTCGCCAAGGTAAGCGTGGTGGTGCATGGATGGACGAACTGGTTACCCAGTCATTCTTGAAAAACACTAAGCCAGTAGTGTATAACGCGCTAAATATTCCTAAGCCAGCCGAAGGTCAACCAACGTTAATGACATTCGACGAAGTGAGCACCATGTTCCATGAATTTGGCCATGCTATCCACGGACTATTTTCGCAAGTTAACTACCCTAGCCTAGCGGGCACTGCTACCGCACGTGACTTTGTTGAGTTTCCATCACAAGCAAACGAAGACTGGAGCATCGACCCACAAGTGCTAGCTAACTACGCTAAACACTACAAAACAGGCGAACCTATTCCAGCCGAATTACTTGCAAAAGTATTAAAGTCGCACACCTTTAACCAAGGTTTCGGCACAGTTGAATACTTAGCGGCTGCATTACTGGATATGGAATGGCACTCAATAGCTGCGGGTACTGAAATTACCGATGTTGCAGCCTTTGAAAAACAAGCCTTAGCAAAACACGGTTTAGATTACACTCCAGTACCTCCTCGCTACAAAACCACTTACTTTAGCCATAGCTTTGGTGGCGGTTACTCAGCGGGTTACTACGCGTACTTATGGACTGAAGTGTTTGCTGCTGACGCATTCTCTTTCATGATGTCACACGGTGGATTAACATTAGAGAATGGCCAAAAATACCGCGACACTATTTTGTCAAAAGGTAACAGCCAAGACCTAATGCAAGACTACATCGACTTTGCCGGTAAAAAACCATCGACTGATGCCTTATTAAAGCGTCGTGGTTTGGTTAACTAGTCGTTATTCTTGTCATGGCCTCTCTCGTTAAACTGCTAGTCAATGAAAGAGGCCATTGGCAATCTAAAACGACATTCAAATAAATGAATAGTGTGATAAGTATAAATATTATGCGATCGTGAGCTGTTTTAGGTGATTTTGTGCATTTGTTGCGCCATTGAACACATCAAGGCTTTACATTTTCGTCAATACCCTTATTATTCACCCCGTTCGGAGGGATGGCAGAGTGGCCGAATGCACCGGTCTTGAAAACCGGCAACGGTTTATCCCGTTCTAGGGTTCAAATCCCTATCCCTCCGCCACATTTAACGAGAAAGCCTCATCAGAAATGATGAGGCTTTTTTGTATTGGTAACATTTTGAACATCAAGGGTTCCTATTTTTAAGATCTCTATCCCTACGCCACATTCAATAAAAAGGCCTTATCGAAAAATAAGGCCTTTTTATTTGAGCGAAAGATAGGACTTTGAACCCACGGGTTCCTCTTTGTTACAAGCAAGCTATCCCTTCTGCACATCAAAAGCAAAAGACTAAACATATAACGGATCGTCTTTGTTTCTGGCGTTCGGACATTGAGTTAAGACGCTCTCAGTGAATCAAGATTATTGTTGTACTGGAACTAATGCCTCTAACAAATGTGGGCGCCATTGCTTAGCATTATTATCATATGCACCAAAGCTCGATGAGTATTCCCAATACGCCCAACTGATATTCCGTTTTTCTGCTTCACGCGCAATAAAAGCTGTCCATGCTTTTTGCTGCAGGGGATCTGCATAGCGCGAATAGACGCCAAATTCACCTAAATAGATTTCAAAATTACGATTAGCTTTTGAATTCCAACGAGTCATGTTATCGAATAAGGTGATTAAAGACGTAGTTTCGCTCTCAGTGCCTAGCCAGTTAGTCCCGATCCACTTGTTTGAACCATTAACCCATTTAGCCCCTTGGTGAGTAAAATGAAAGGGTTTGTAATTGTGCACTGTAATAATTGTATTATATTTATTTGCATAGTGTGGCAATGACAGTTTAGGTAAGGTATCAGGTACATTCCAATTAGCAGTGCCTATCATGACAATCCGTTGTGTATTTTCATTTGCTTGCGGTGTGTCCATATTCCCCCAAATTACAGCCAATAAACGTTCAATAATGCCATTCCAATCATTAACGTCAATGCTGCCATGCGGCTCGTTCAATAATTCAAAAATTAAATCAGCTTGGGAATATTCAGAAAGTGGGAATTGCACACTAATTTGTTTCCAGATCCCTTCTAAACGTAAAATGTGTGACAATTTTTGTTTTTTTGTAGCTCGCATCATCTCCGTGTAGTGATGCACATTGATAATGGCTTTAAGACCCGAGTTGTTGGCCCAACCTACAACCTCTTTAACACGATTCATAAATATAGGATTTATGGTGTAGGGAAAGGTTTGTTCTGTATGAGCAGTCCAGCGAATTGGAATTCTTACATTTTTAAAGCCTGCTTTGGCAATTATTTTAAAATCTTCCTCAACCAATACCTTACCACCAGTCCAATCACCTTCAAAAGGAGCATCTAAGTAATTACCAACGTTAATCCCTCTACCTAATTGTGTCTGTTTTAGGCCACCACTTATATTCCAAGAATATAAGTCGCTATAATAACTGTTTGGTAATACCACGGGATCTTGTGTTGAACTCGCATTAGAATTTCCACAAACTAGTAACATATAAGTCATAGTGACAAATATGATTAGATGTAAATTTCTCCCTATAAACAAGCATGCTGAAATAGATTTTAGATAAGTGAAGTTAATAGCTAGCAGAAAATAGCTTAAAAACCACTTATGTCGATATAACAGGTTATCTCCCGTCATATCATCAACCTTGCATGATGAAGTTCTGTACATAAAAGATGAGATGTAATGGAAAATGACGGTATTGTCTAAATTCTCGATAATTCGTCTTGGTTTAAACATCATTTACCACCAAACCAATTAAAAGTTAATTAAAGACTAGAGCAGCAATTCAAAACCTGCCACAATCTTTAAAGATCTTCTCCTAATCCTGAAATGGTGCACTAATTTTGACCACCTAACACTGCCACTGACACATTAGGAATTGCACTTAATGAAAAATTTTTACTTGGTTTTATTGGCCTTGATCTCAATGCCTTCATTGGCTGATGATATTGCTTTGGCAGACACAATGAAAGTTCTTGATACTGCAGTGTTTGACTCATTTAATCATTGTCAAAAACCTGAAGAACTTGATAAGCACGCGAGCTTTTTTGCGACTGACGTTGAGTTTTATCACGATAATGGTGGTGTAACGTGGGACCGTGACAGCATGATTGCCAATACTAAAAACAATGCCTGTGGTCAGTACACTCGAAAATTGGTTGAAGGATCTTTTAACGTCCACTCGATTAAAGATTTTGGTGCTATTACCGAAGGGGTGCATATCTTTTGTCAAAATAAAACCAACCAATGCGAAGGTAAAGCTGACTTTGTCATGGTTTGGCGTAAAGTAGACGACAAATGGAAAATTACTCGCGTATTAAGTTACGGTCACCGCGAAAATAAATAAAAGGATATGAATAATGTACAAACAAATTTCAATATTAACACTTAGCATGATGCTATTAATGGGTTGCTCTGGCACTGTGCCTACATTGGGCGTAAATAATGACAAGTTAACACCGTGTCCTGAATCGCCAAACTGTGTTAATAGTCAACAAGCTGCAGATGAAGAGCATTTTATCGCACCGATCGATTTCACCGGAACACAGCAACAAGCGCAAGTGCGCCTTTTACACATACTAAAAGCTGCAGAGCGAGCAAATATCGTTGTGGTCGAGGACAATTATATTCGCGTGGAGTTTACCTCTCAGATAATGCGCTTTGTTGATGATGTGGAGTTTTATTTTCCAGCAACTGCATCCGATAAAATAACCATACATGTTAGATCGGCTTCACGTATTGGACGCTCAGATTTTGGGGTTAATCGTGAACGAATAGAAAAAATTAGACACGAATTTAACGCATTTAAACCACTTTAAAGACTGATAATCACAATATTACGATAGCTTTTTTTAATGCCATTTTAGCTAAAATGGACTCGATAAAAGCTATCAATAATTTGGCAGTTAACAGTAATGCTAACGAGGCATTTCTTATCACGAGGTATTATTAATTTGATTAACCTCGTTAATTTTAGGTCCATCAATTATGGTCTTATCAACAGTTGTCTCACCAACGTTTGGAGTAAAAATGAACAGTAAAATTATTGGGATTGTACTTGTTATTGCGGGTATTTTTTTAGCGTTGTGGGGCTACAATATTTATGATGCTGCCAGTTCTCAAGTAACCAGGGCATTAAATGGTGATACCCCTATCGAAGCGTGGGCTGGAATGGCCGGCGGTATTATTTGCGTGTTAATTGGTATTACAAGGTTAAAGTAAATGTGTTGTCATTAAATACTGAGCAAAGCATTCAAGGATAATCATTTCCCTTTATGCCAAAACTCAGTTTTATTGCAACATAACCTACGTGTGCAGTCCGCTCATTAATAGTCGAATCCGACAAATTTAAACAACTGATCACGCTTATTATCACTATGATCTAAAGAACGCTGTAAAAATGCCATTAATGGTCACTACTACTTTGCGTTAACTCATCACTTAATAACCTTACTCACTCAACTTATCATTGAGCAAGTCCAATCTATCTTGTCCCCAAAATGGTTCATTTTGGTACACGTAAGTTGGGACGCCCAACAAGCCTTTTTCGATTGCTTCTATTGTATTTACTTCATATATTTCATCAATTTCGCTTGATAAAGCTTGCTGTACAATACTGTCGGTATTGAACTTAAGCGAGGTTAATATTTGTCGAATAACCGTTTCATCAGCAATGTTTTGATCTTGTGCCCAACATGCGGCCAGTACATGCCCAACAAACTCACTGACATCTTGCCCTGCTTGCTGTAATGCAATAGCGCATCGGTCGGCCAAACTTGGATCTGCCGGGAAAAAAGCGGGCTGTAGATTAAGGGGTAAATGACGTTTTTTAGACCAGCGAGAGAGTTCAATTAAACGATAGTCTTGTCGAGCTTGTAGGCGTTGCTTGACGGGTAACACCCCTAATTCGGCAAACAGTTTGGCTAATTTTATCGGCTTATAGTGGATGGTAGTATTGTGCTTGTTAGCCAACGAGGTAAAAGTGCTGTGGCCTAAATAGACATAAGGAGAAAGGCTGGTAAAATAATAATCTATTGCTGTAGTCATGGTTCACATTACCTTTATATTAATAGGACTATTCAGTTAACCCTATCATTTCATTTAAATTTATCGTTAAAACTGGACGTTGCATTGAGAGAAAAATAGTTCGTTATAACACCAGGTACTGGCGGTATTGAAGGTGTTAATCACCTCGAAAAAATCAAATTTACAACCATAAATACATAGGCATACTGGCCAACAAAAAATGCCAATCCATTCACTTTATATTACACAACTTTTATAATCTATTGACCATTTGTGAGTAAATATTGCGATTAAACCACAATCATCATCTACCATCATTGAGCTAATAAAGGCGCTAACACGGTTAACTGACCATCAATAGGTTCGGTTATCGTTAAACCTAAAATATGGGCAATAAAAGGGTACAAATGAATATTTTCAGCCTGCTCAATGCTGCCGTGATTAAACGCAGGCCCTTGAGCATATAATACTGTGTTCATGTCGGTTATTACACTGGCATCATAACCGTGTTTACCTGTCACTCCAGCACCTGCATCAGTGTTAGTAATATAATGTTGATTACTGATTAACACGGCATCCTCGATCGATTGATTGTCACTAAAATGTAAGTAAGCAGGAATATCTTTCTGACGATAAAATTGCAAACCAGGGACTTTTTTAGTGAGCACTTCTAAGGCATCTAAATCTTGTTGTTTATTATCACCAATGGCGGTGACTAACGAAAATGCTGCGTCATTATTAAAACTAAATTTGGCTTTTAAAGCTTCATTACCAGCAAATAGTTTATCGGTATATAAGCGTGGAAAACCCGAAACATTCGCCATGCCATGGTCGGAAGTAATAATCACATTGACCTCAAAAGGTAGCGCTTGTATTCCAGCCAATAATTGTCCAATAGCTTTATCAATGTTTTGCACTGCTTGATAGGTATTGTTCGATGTTGGGCCAAAATGATGCCCTGCAGTATCCACATCGGAAAAATACAAGGTCACAAACTGTGGGCGCTCAGCTTCGGGTAAATTAAACCATTGTAAAACCTGATCTACTCTTTCATTATTCGGTGCATCGTTATTATAAGCCAGCCAATAATCAGGTCGTTGGCCTGCAATTTTCGCTTCCGATCCAGGCCAAAAATAAGTCGCACTTTTTAATCCTTGCTGACCCGCTAATGACCACAATGGCACCCCATTGTAAAAACGACCGTCGGTCACTGCTTGTTTAATCTTCATACTATAGGGCTGTTGTAGAGCATGGTTATAAAAATGGTTCGAAACTATGCCATGATGAGCGGGATACAATCCAGTAACAAGCGTAATGTGGTTTGGAAAAGTTACGGTGGGAAACGACGGTATAAATTGACGAACCTGAGCAGCATGCTTAGCAAATTCCGTTAGATGCTTAGGATTATGTAGGCGGTTATAATCAAAACGGTAACCATCTATAGAAACCAATAATACATAAGGTTTTTCAGCTACTGTAGGGATTGACCCCGCAGATAAACAACTAATGCTAGAAAATAATCCGCTGGCAAAAACACAGATGATGGCAAAGGCGCGCATGATGTTTGTCTCAATAGTAAAAATTAATTAGGAAATAATAATATCAATTAAGTATGACAACTTTATTGATCTCTACTGTCACGTTAGCTTACTCAATACTCTGTCTAAACTGCAAATAAGCCGTGCTAATGGCGTCTGCATCTTCAATTTGTGGATAGTGGCCCAACGTTTCCATTTCACAGATATTAGCATTAGGTATCAATTGACAATAACGGTTAATCATATGCTGCCCTGAGATAGGATCCTGCACGCCTGCGATCAGCTTTATGGGGATAGAACTGTTAATCATTGCCCCCACCCAACGCTCACGATGTTGTTGTCGTTGAGTCATATAACTAATCAGTTTATGCATTATTGCCAATCCGTTATTGTAGTTTAGCAACTGCCACAACGTATCGATAACTTCAGGCTTTGGTGGTGTCGACGGCCCAAATATTCGCTGTAAACTAATGGCAAACCTCTGTTTGTTAATCAATTTTTCCACCAAAGGCCCTAATGGTGACAGTAAAAGCTTTGTATTAATAGTGGTTTATGGGCTTCAGGAAATAAGCCTCCATTTAAAAAACACACGCTTGCTATGTGCGTATGACTATTGTCATCAACTTGTCTTGCTAGCAACTCTTGTGCGACTGTATCTCCGTAATCGTGGGCTAAAATATGATATTCACTGACACCTAGCTTGTGCAAAAATGCCTGACAAATATCGGCTTGCTGACTTATCAAGTAAAGCGCATCTTTAGGCTTATCTGATAAACCAAAGCCCAACATATCAAGGGTGATAACGTTATAGTGCTGAGTGAGCGTATGCCACATACCTTCCCAATCCCAACTAGCACTAGGATAACCATGAATTAGCAATAACACTGGCGCTTGTTTACTTCCCGCCTGACGAGTAAATATTTGTTGACCGTTAATCTGCTCGAATTGTCCCTGCTGCTGCCATTCACTCAATGTTATCATTGTGACGTTATTCCTTTAATCCGCTATCCTAATCATGCTGTCGGGGTCTGCTCATCTGCACAACATTCATCTTGTAAAAAGCCAATCACGGTTTGCAAAGTATCATATTCGGCAATACAAAAAAGTGTTCTCCCTTCGCGGCGCTGAGAAATTAAACCCGCAGACACTAAACTAGATATGTGATGAGATAATGTCGAACCGGGTATTGACAGCTTTTGCTGTAACCCACCCACAGCAATACCTTGATACCCTGCACGCACTACCGACTTATAAATCAACAAGCGAGTCGGATGCCCTAGTTCTTTCAATGCCTTAGCAATCGCTTCAATATCCATAAAAACATCCCAATTAACTCTATATTTCGATATTACTAGAAATATCTTGATTAAGCCATCAAACACATTTACATTTCGGTAATTCTAGAAATATAGGTTTATATAATGATAACCAATAATATGCTACAAGAAACATTAAATATGTTTGTTTTTTTAACGTTAGAGTTAACTACGTTATTTCTGCTGATTAGTTATTTAGTCGGTGTTTTACAAATGTATATTCCGCCAGAGAGAATCCAATCAATACTCAGTGATAAACATGGAAAAGGCTATATTATCGCCGGATTTTTAGGCGCGATCACGCCTTTTTGTTCTTGTTCAACAATCCCGTTTTTAAAAGGCTTATTAAGAGCAAAAGCAGGCTTTGGCACCATGATGGTATTTTTATTTGCTAGCCCTTTACTCAACCCGATTATTATTGGCTTATTTGCGGTGACCTTTGGTATTAGTGTAACGGTATTTTATTTTGTCTTGGCAATGGGAGTATCTATTATTGCAGGCTACAGTTTAGAAAAACTCGGCTTTGAGAAATATATTAAACCCGAAGCTTTCATCGTTCCTGCAACAAAATATTGTAAAACATCATGTTGCAGTAAAGCAGAGCCTGTCAGTAAGTGGAAACAAATTTGGCAAACTACTTGGACAGACTTTAAAAAAGTGCTGCCTTATTTAATTGGCGGTATTGCTATTGGCTCGTTAATTTATGGTTTTATGCCCACTGAGTTAGTTATTCAATATGCCAATAAAGATAATCCATTTGCTATCCCGGTTGCGGCTGTTATTGGTATTCCTCTATATATACGTGCAGAGGCGGTTATTCCATTAAGTGCAGCATTAGCGTCTAAAGGCATGGGGCTTGGCGCTGTGATGGCATTAATTATTGGCAGCGCGGGCGCCAGTTTAACCGAGATTATTTTACTTAAATCTATTTTTAAAAATACTTTAGTCACAACATTTCTTATTGTAATTTTGTCCATGGCCATGTTGGCAGGCTACCTATATCAATTTTTATTTTAAATTATTGCGTAGTGTCTCAAAACAAAGTGACCACCACTTAAAAAATACTATAAACGTAGTATTTTTGAGCATGGGAAGTATACTGATCATTATTCAATCATGCTGACGGTATACATGTTAATGACTGCACAAGCAGATCCGCAAATACTGAATGACCATCTAAAGTTACTATACCGTAGCGCAATTCCTGGAATTGCCGTTACCATAGTCGCTTCTGCTGGTCTAGCATTTGGATTTGAAAATCATTCCGCAACTAATGATAAATTATTGTGGTGGTTGTGTTTATCTGGATTAATTTTATTACGTAGTTTTGATACTTTCTTTTGGCTGAAACGAGCGAATAAAGGCATATTAGGAAGTCAAAACGACCTATACCGTTATAGCGCAGGAGCAATACTCACTGCTTGTTTTTGGGCGTTCTTTTGCCTATTTTTTTACAATAAATTAAGTATCGAAGAATTATTTTCTACTTTGGTCATTGTGTCAGCCATGGCGGGCGGTGCAGCCACAATATTATCGGGTAACAAACTCGTATCACAAACATACACCTTATTGTTGCTGGCCCCCTTTTCAATTCAAATGATCGTTGGCGGCAATCCGGCCCATCAAATGTTAGGCTATTTAGGCCTCGCCTATGCCTTTGTTATGTTCTCAATAGCTAAAACTGCGGCTAACTTTACTGAACATTCTATTAAGCTGCGGAATGAACATAATCAATTATTAAAAAGTATGGAGCAACAGGTCATACAAAGAACTCAAAAAATTATTGAGCTTAGCCAACATGATCCCCTGACCCATTTGTTAAATAGGCGCGCCTTTATTGAGAATGCTAATCATCAGTTTACACAAATAAAATACGATATTAACTATGCTATTTTCTTCCTCGACTTAGACGGTTTTAAACAGGCTAATGATAACTTTGGCCATAATGTAGGTGATGAAGTACTTATTGAGGTCGCAAAGCGAATTAAACAAGCTTGTCAGCATGATGAAATTATCTGCCGTTGGGGGGGAGATGAATTTATTATCATGGCACATCAAACTTCACATTATCGCTTTGAAGAATTAGCCATCATTTTAAAAAAATGCATCAACATACCGATTTTAACCTCTCAACATGTCATTGATATGGACTGCTCTATTGGAATAGCCATGTACCCTGAACACGGTCAATCAATATCAGATTTAATCAGTTTGGCAGACCTGTCTATGTACAGTCGTAAAGAAGGTGGCTCCGGCGATTATGTGATGTTTAGTAGCCAATTAAAACAAAAAATAAAATATGAAATTCATTTAAGCAAAGGCATTGCCCAGGCAGTATCCGATAAGCTGTTACATCTTGTTTTTCAACCGATTATTGAATCTAGCACGGGTAACATAGCCTGTGTCGAAGCATTGCTAAGATGGGATTTTGAAGGCGCATTAATTTCACCAGAGGTGTTCATTCCGTTGGCAGAAAAAAACGGTGCTATTAAAGAAATTGGCTATTGGGTAATAGAAGAGTCAATGCGTAAATTATCTGCATTACATGAACTAAATCAAGGATTAAAAATATCCATTAATGTGTCGATAAT
Organism: Shewanella polaris; assembly: GCF_006385555.1. NCBI lineage: Bacteria > Pseudomonadati > Pseudomonadota > Gammaproteobacteria > Alteromonadales > Shewanellaceae > Shewanella > Shewanella polaris. The sequence goes on from NZ_CP041036.1 coordinate 4,169,963, forward strand.
TCAATTTGAAGACATCAATTTTGTTAATAAGGTACACAATATTGTCAATCAACATAATATAAATCCAAGAGACGTTCATATTGAAATAACTGAATCACTCTTTTCAAAAGATAAGCTTAAATTAATTAACATGGTCAAAGGGCTACAAGCTTTAGGCTTTATGATTTCGATTGATGATTTTGGTACCGGTTATTCGTCATTATCGGTAATCCAAGATTTAGATATAAATTTCGTAAAAATTGATCGCTCATTCATCACCAACCTGCAAATTAATGGCATTGATATCGTTAAAGCGGTTATGGTGATGTCTCATGGCCTTGGCTACCAAGTAATCGCTGAAGGTGTTGAAAATCAACAACAAGCTACAACCTTAACGACGTTAGGAATCCATTATTTACAAGGATATTTATTTGATAAACCACTTGAGTTTGAGGTGTTAAAACAAAGACTGTTGAGCCGCCCAGATGAACAAGACTCACCCGCGTTGCTATCTTCAGCTAATTCTTAATTTCATCCCGCCACCAGCACTTAGTTTTTCACTAATATAGTGACTTAACTGTTCTGTTAATTTACAGTCTGATTAGTCTCGGCAGTGCTGTCATTACAGGCCCATTTACTTGTGATCAACCATCAATGCACTATCTACTATAAATAATAAGCTATCAGCTAATCGTAAACTGAATAAGCATAATAGGGAGTCTCGGTGTTAACAGAACCGTTATTTTGGTTAGTGGCCATTCCTGCTGTGCTAATTACTGGTATGTCTAAGTCGGGTTTTGCCGGTGGTGCTGGCGGATTAACAGTGCCGCTGTTGGCATTGGCGATTAGCCCTGCTGCAGCCGCGGCAGTTATGTTACCTTTGCTTGTTTACATGGACTTTTTAAGCGTAAAATCTTGGTGGAATAAACAAAGTAACAGCCAGTTATTGATTTTATTACCCTCGGCCATTGTCGGTATCATAATAGCTTACCTGTTATTTGATCACCTTAATGAACAATATTTACGGGGTATTTTGGGGATAATATCATTTGGCTTTGGTTTATACGGGTTAACTTTAGGTGAATGGTCACAACGTAAACCGTCGCCTTTTATTGGCCGAATTTGTGGCACCATGGCTGGCTTTACCAGCTTCGTAGCACATGCCGGCGGGCCACCATTAAATGCTTATTTAATTCCATTGCGTTTAGATAAAACAAAATATCTTGGTACTGCGGTGATGTTTTTTGCAGTTGTTAATGCCGTAAAACTGATCCCTTACGCTATGCTGGGGCAAATTAACCTCAGTAATTTAATCGTATCAGCCATGCTCGCCCCTATTGCTTGGTTAGGCGTTAGGTTAGGGTTACGGATCCAAGATAAAGTTAACGACAAACAATTTAAAAAGATCATCCTCAGTTTAATGATAGTGGTTGGCTTACGTTTATTGTGGACCGCTTTTATATCTTCGTAATACTTTAAGAAAGGGATCATCATCCAATGAATACAGATAATCGCTATTTTTATGAACCAAACAAAGGCCACGGTCTGCCGCATAACCCGCTAAATGCTATTATTGGCCCGCGGCCTATCGGGTGGATTTCATCACGTAATGCCCAAGGTCAACGAAATCTTGCACCTTACAGCTTTTTTAATTGCTTTAATTATGACCCACCGATCATAGGGTTTGCCAGCACAGGATGGAAAGACAGTGTCGCCAATATTGTTGAAACTGGCGAGTTTGTGTGGAACCTAACCACCCGCAGTTTAGCCGCACAAATGAATCAAACCTCGGCAGCATTACCCCGAGGTGCAGATGAATTTGAATTTGCTGGCTTAACGCCAATAGCGGGTAATATTGTTAAAGCGGATCGAATTGCACAAAGCCCTGTCAACTTCGAGTGTAAGCTATCTCAATGTATTCAACTGACAACTGCTAATGGTGACAAAATAGATACTTGGTTAGTACTCGGCGAAGTTGTAGCTGTACACATTGAAAAGCATTTGTTAAGCAATGAAGGTATTTATCAAACGGCATTAGCCGAACCAGTATTACGAGCTGGCGGTCCATCTGCTTATTATGGTATTTCAGACGAGTTACGTTTTGACTTAAATCGTCCTACGGTGTAATCCAACCAATAATAGTACTCATTTTACAAGGTTGTCATTTTCAATCTTGTATATTTTACATTTCGTTTACACTTCAAAGAAACGTTTGTCATACATCATTTATTCAATAAGGCTTATTGGTACCATTACAAGCTTTCGATGACAAAATCATTATTATAAAATAATTATCATGAGAACATTTTGAGTATTCCAAGCAGTATTTTACAACGCGTAAAACAAGCTATTGGGGCGACTACATTAACTCATATTGAGTTAATCCAACCGTTATGGGGTGGTTATGGACAATTGTTTCGAGCATATGTAACAGGTAAACCGTATTCATCTGTCATTGTAAAATACATCTGCCTACCTCAACCAGAATCACATCCTAAAGGTTGGAACACCCCACTGTCGCATCAACGTAAATTGCAGTCGTACCAAGTTGAAGTCAATTGGTATCAACACTATGCTAACGATCATAGTAAACACTCAATGAGCCCATTACCGCGATGTTTGCATGTTGAGCAACAAGCCAATGAAATACTATTAGTGTTGCAAGACTTGCAGACCATAGGTTTTACCCAAGTCAGAAAAACCGCCACACCTGCCACGGTATACGCTTGTTTAACCTGGTTGGGGCATTTTCACGCTCAATACATGCACACCACCCCAAAAGGGCTATGGCCAATTGGTACTTACTGGCACTTAGATACACGCCCAGACGAATTTGCGGCTCTACCCCACGGCCCACTCAAGTTGGCAGCCAGCCTAATAGACCAAACACTAAATCAATGCCACTACCAAACCTTGGTACATGGTGATGCAAAATTAGCTAACTTTTGTTTTAGCCCTAACGATCACGCTGCCGCGGTTGATTTTCAATATATTGGCCGAGGCTGTGGCATGAAAGATGTCGTAATGCTATTAAGCAGTGTGCTGGAATATAACGAGCCAGAAACCTTAATTAATGATTATCTCAATCATTATTTTATCACTCTAACGCAAGGATTGACGGAGTATCATCCACAAATATCACCCCAAGATGTTGAACAGCAATGGCGTGCATTATATTGCGTAGCCTGGGCCGACTTTCAGCGTTTTATAAAAGGATGGAGTGCTGAACATTGGAAGATAAATCCTTACACCGAAAAACTAACACAACAAGCCTTGGAACAACTTAGTTGAGGATAAATAGTCGCGCTTTAATCTTGCATTAGAACCACACTAAGCCATATTCAACACAATATGAGAAGTCATACCTACCTAAGCAAATTTAGCTTAGTAAGTATCTAACATAAAAAGGTCGATGCCATTCATCAACCTTAGTAACGCAACAAAGACACTCATTTAACCCACCAAATTAATGCACTAGACGACAACCACACACGGTATTGCTCGGTTGAAATAACACCACCGCATAATCTTTTGCTTCATCTCGCTTAAGCACTTGAAGTCTTAGTGAATGTAAGCCTTTTTCGTTCAGATTCAAGCTGCTTACATAAGACAAATAGGACAAATGTTCTGGTATATCTTGAGGATTACTCGATAGATATTCTTCTTTAGTGGTCACCGATATATCGTATATTTGATTATCTGTATCAATATCATCCACTGTTCCAGTCATTGATAATGTGCCAGCTAAATTACCTTCATAATCAAAATATCGATAGTTAATTTGCGCTTGTCCATCATTAGATACCAAATCAACTAATAAATAATGACGACGATCTTGCTCTGCCGTTTGGTGGTGAAACAGCTCAGAACTGCAACTGAGCATAAAACTTGGTACACGTATAGTGAGTCTATAAATAATTGCCACACTACTGAGTAGTAAGACTAAAATAATGATATTGACGACCCACAATCTGCTTCTAGACATAAGATAATTACTCCAACCGCTGATTTGTTTGGCCTGACTTTGCACTTATGGTGTCACAAATATTCACCTGTTTAAGCCAATCACGATTAACAAATTGTTTAGGTTGCCGTAAGTCACTGATTTTCAAATTACGGATAAGAGACTGACCTAAGAGTTCCCCTTGCATAGTAATATTCAACACTTGCTTGTCGTGAGACAGTGATAAAAATACCGACTGCCAACTGCTCACATCACAATCGGCAAAACTTTGTTGTATTTGTAGCCCTTGTTCAATAAGTAATTCATTGTTGGTTTTTGAGGGTGAAAATAGCAGTATCTCTACAGTCTTTCCCGATGACAATGTAACTGTGCTGGTACTCAACGGTTGAGTAGGCACGACATTAGGTTGCATTGCTTTCACAGCGACTACACTTGCAATGATCAACACTATTATCGTTATGATGATCAAGCCAGCATACCGACGGTTAATTGATGGTAATATGGTCTCAGTGACTTTTCGAGTGCGGTGATGCCTTAATAAGTAGCCTTGGCCTTTTACCGTTTCAATAAGTGATTCGTGTTGTGGGCCCAAAAAAGACCGTAATGTAAACACTGCTCGCGCTACCGAAGCGCCACTTAAATGTGATTTATCACCATAGCCAGATTCTAATAAGGGTTTAGCAACAACTTTCCCCTGATACTCAACTAATAAGCTCAGTACATGCAGTTCAGCCTTAGGAAGGTGCCAAACTTCACCATTGTCGAGATTAATCAAATCCCCTTTCTCTATATCAAACCTACAATGCCCCAATTGCATGTCAGCGGCCCCAATACTCATCATCATGTTTAAAGTGTATGCAGAAAATCTTATGAAATCTGTGATCCTGATATCTTCAGGCTTTTATTCCTTACATTTTGTAAGGCGTAATGACTAACAATAGTGCAGTTGTGACTTAAGTCACACTATTTCGTAATAATAATGTTAATAAATACACTGATAAATACGTATAAATCTTATAAATCATAAGATCCACCTCACACAAAAACTGTTTTTAGTATTTATAGACTCTATTCCTATGCCGTATATACCCAGCCAATTTAGCTATTTTTAAAGAACAGTTTTATCTGTTGTAAATCACACTTTTAATCTCCTCATTTATTATCGTTAAGTCATCGAGTTGCTAGTGCTTTTATCTAGCAGCGAATACCAAAGCAAGCCTAGCCAACAAGAGCATGAGCGCTTGAATACTAAAATAATGATGACACAAAGAGGGTAATGACCATGAGCATGAATAGACGTCAAGCATTGACACAAATTATTGGATTAAGCACCGCTGCGGCGGGGGCTACACTATTAGGTACATCAGCATTTGCTGCTACAGATGCAGATGGTAACTATCGTTTAGAGTTAGGAGAAGCGCTCAAATATGTGCCATTAGATGCAATGGCAACCGCTAAGCTAGCTTATGAAACAGGCGGCGGATGTATGCACCAAGTGTTCCATGCAATTATTACAATGCTTGCAGCATCTAGCAGTGCTGATGCCAGCAAGTTTGCTAGTATTCCAACAGCATTAGCAGGTTATGGTTGGGCAGGTGTTGTTGGACAAGGGACTTTATGTGGCAACCTTAATGCCGCAGGTATGTTAATTAACATTCTTGATGATATTAATGGCCAAAACAGTGCCATTATTGGTGCCTCATTCCGCTACTATGAAAGCACAGATTTACCTTTGTCTTCAGCTGAATTTGTTGCAGGGATTGGTTCCACTGATGAGAAATCATTAGAAGTAGGCGCAACCTCAATTGCCAACAGCCCATTATGTCACTCTTCAATTAGTAATTGGTCTGCGGCATCAGGTAAAGTATTTGCACTTAAAGGTGAACGTTGTAAACGCCTATCTGCCAGTATTACTCTTAAAATTGTTGAATTGTTAAACCGCGCGTATGCCGGTGAAGACATTTCTATATTACCTGAAGCTAAACCATCAGCTGAAGCACAAGCATGTCAATCATGTCATGGTGTAAGCTCAACTATGGGTTCTGCAGCCAGTGTTAAAAGCGATATGGAATGTACCACTTGCCATACTGGACACTTCAATTAAGGAGCGCGTGATGAAACTTAAATATCTTAGCGCCATATTAGCCAGCTCATTGCTAATGTTTGGCTGTAGTAGTGACGATGATGATGACGTTGTCACAGATCCAGTAGTTGTTACAGATCCTGTTGTTACTGATCCTGTTGTTACAGACCCTGTAGTGGTAACTGACACGGTTAAAATTGATGAAGCGAGCAGCGTGGTAGTGTCACTAGACTCATTTGATGCCGTAACAGGAGCGTTGTCATTCACCCTAGCTAATACTGAAGGTAAAGCGCTCACTGATGCTGCCAATTACAGTATTGTCTATTTCGGCTTTCCCGACCCTGCCTCACCATCTGTAAAACCTAAGGCTTGGAAACGCTGGCATGTCACTCAAAGCTATGGATGCGATAGTGCAACTACTGATGAATGCACTGGGACATTAGCAGCCACTGATACTGAAGGTAAATATACTTTTAATGTGAGTGATCTCGACTTACAAAGTAAAGCGTCAGATGATGCTGATATGATTTACAAAGTCGCGGTTCAAATTAATGGCACGCTTGCGAGTAATGAAATTGAGTTAGTTGACGCAAATTAATTGTCATCCAGCCTCCCCCCGGCTAATGACGACAAGAGATACTTTGTGCTCATTAACTTAGTACGATTTGCCGCAGTTTCATACTGCGGCTCTTTTTTAAGACTAAAAACACAACGTATTTGTTAATGATTATGTGGAAATACATAAAAGGGTTTCAGCACTGCTGAAACCCTTTTTATTCATCACTCAAAACAATGTTTAACGAAGTTGCTGCATTAAATATGCGTACGCCATCGAACTTAACTCGGCTGCTTGGGTATTATCTGCCGCACCCGCATGACCACCTTCAATGTTTTCGTAATACAACACATCAATACCCATATCTTCCATTTTAGCGACCATTTTACGCGCGTGCCCTGGGTGAACTCGGTCATCACGCGTTGAGGTAGTAAAGAACACTCTAGGGTAGTTAACCCCTGATTTTAAATTATGATACGGAGAGTAAGTTTTAATGTATGCCCATTCTTCTGCTATATCAGGATTACCGTATTCACCCATCCAACTGGCACCGGCTAATAACTTATTGTAGCGCTTCATGTCTAACAACGGCACTTGGCACACTACGGCGTTATATAACTCAGGCCGACGAGTAAATGCAGCGCCCATTAATAAACCACCGTTACTACCACCTTGAATACCAAGATGCTTACTTGAAGTAATTTTACGGGCAATTAAGTCTTCTGCGATGGCTTCAAAGTCTTCATACGCTTTATGACGATGTTGCTTTAACGCTGCTTGATGCCAAGCAGGGCCATATTCGCCACCACCACGAATGTTCGCAAGTACATAAACACCGCCCTGCTCTAACCAGTTTTTACCAATAGTGGCCGAATAGGCTGGCAAAAGAGAAATTTCAAAACCGCCATAACCGTAGAGTAATGTAGGGTTACTGCTATCAAGTTTGATATCTTTAGCCATTACCACAAAATAAGGCACTTTAGTGCCATCTTTGGATTTAACAAAATACTGTTGAGTAATAAATTTATCGGCTGAAAATTGCTGCGGCATCGCTTTAATTTTATCGGCTTTTAGACTTGCGCCATTTAAACGATATAAACTGGCTGGTTCTAAAAAACTGGTGTAATTAACAAAAAAATCATCACTATCACGCTCAACATCAAACACACTTAAACTGCCATTGGCTTCAAATGGTACTGGTTTACTTTGCCACTCACCTTTGTCGTTTTGCATGTAACGTACAAGTTTACTTTTTACATCATCAAGCCAGGTCACAAAAATAGCATTCTGGCTAAATGAAACTTGCGAAATAGAGGCATGCGTCGTTGGCGATACCAACTCACTAAACTCTGGCTTTTGCGCAATCAGTTTATCAACTGGGGTATAGACTATGGCACCTTGCTTAAAAGTACCTTTTGGGGTGACTAAATCGCTTTTTAGCTCAATATATAACTGACCTTTAAAATAACCTTTTAACTCGGCATCTTTGGGAATAGGTAGCAACACTAACTTACTATCTTGATAAACATAATGTTTAGCCGTGTAAAAAGTTAAACTTTCTGTAACGATATTCAACGGAGTTTTATCATCAAACATCACGTAGCCAGACACTGCAACAGACGCTTTATCGCCTCTAAACACTAATTTGGCTGCAGACAAAGGTGTGCCACGTTTCCACAATTTAACCACACTCGGATAACCTGAATCTGTCATGCTTTGCGCATCACCAAAATCAGTGCCGACAAACACAGTATCTTTATCAATCCAGCTTAGCATTGACTTAGCCTCAGCCAACAGAAATGGTTGTTGAGTGTTGCCAACAAAAGTCTTAGTCGTTAAATCAAATTCGCGTACTTCAGCCGCATCAGCACCACCGCGAGACAGAGACACAAAGCAACGCTCATTTTGTGGATACTGGCAGTTCATGCCTTTATAAACCCAGTTAACGCCTTCGGCTTTGCCAAGGGCATCGATATCAAGCACTGTTTCCCATTCAGGTTCGGCCTTAGCGTATTCCGCTAACGTGGTACGACGATAAATGCCACGTTCGTGGGTCTCGTCCTTCCAGAAGTTATACAAAAAATCGCCAATACGGGAGGCGTACGGAATACGTGCTTTATCGTTTAGAATATCTAGACTATTTGACACCAGATGATCAAACCCTGGATAAGCCTTAATGTGAGCCGCAGACAATGCATTTTGCTGCTTAACCCATTCCATAGGCTTGACGCCTTCGACATCTTCTAACCAAATAAATTTATCTTCTTCTGCATGAACAGGTACTGCCATAGTCATCGCACTCGCTATACATAAAGGTATGATTCGCTTAAGCATTAAAATTTCCTTTTCGTTATTTGCTCGCGGTATTTTATAAACTTGCTAATACTGTAATCTATTTACTGCCCAATTGACTAATGATCGAGTTACTTAGTAACACTTCAGTTTTTTTAGGTGAGCAATACGATTGATAATCATACTATTTAACCAAATAATAGTCATTGCGACCCTAGCTTCTATGCATTTTTGCCTTCAAAAAACTGTCGAGACACAAATCTCAGTACTGTTATCTAACGCCAAAGTGCGGCATAGTAAACGCTTCTATTCAGTAGCCTAAATATCCATGCTAAATACCCTGACTAATACTTTATCAATGCGTAAAACTAAGTTGCAGCGCTGGATTAAACCTCAATATGGTTTTTACTTTCCGGTGGTAATAATTGCGACGTTATTATTGATGTTTCCCTATAACACCTTAGCGATTTTCAGTACGTTTACTCAATTCTTTTTGCAACATTTTGGTTCGCAGTTTATTCAGTTTTCAAGTTTATTATTAGTGCTGGCAACCGTCATTAGTGTCAGCCCTCTTGGGCGAATTCGCCTAGGCGGTGAACAAGCAAAAACTGAGTTTAGCTTTATCAGTTGGATGGCAATGCTATTTACGGCAGGCATGGGATCTGGATTGATTTTTTGGGGCGTTGCTGAACCTGTTTATCATTTTGTTAATCCTCCTGAATTTCTAAAACAAGATTTTTCTTCAATATCGGGCTCGTTAGCCATTACTTATTTTCATTGGGGACTAAATGCTTGGGTCATTTATGCTATGGCCGGATTAGTTATGGCATGGTTTGCCTATAACAAACAACGCAGTTTACGGGTCAGTGCCAGTTTTAGTGCAGATAAACCTAAATGGCTTAATATTCTTGATTTAATGGCGGTTATTGCAATTGTATTTGGTATTGCTGGCACTTTTGCCAATACAATCGCCTTAATCCAAACTGGTGTGGTGCAGTCACTTGGGTTCGACATTGGCTCGATTTATTTTCGCATAGGAATGATTTTAATTATCGCAGCCTTATTTACACTTTCTTCCTTAGCGGGATTGAATCGTGGCATTAAACACTTAAGCCAATTTAATTCGTTATTTATGATCGCACTACTCATCGCGGTGATAGCACTGGTTGATCCTATTCAAACCTTAACGTTAATCTTTGACTCGACCGTGACTTACGTTGAACTATTACCGAAAATGTCATTTGGTATGGGAAAACCAGAACAATGGAGCCAAGGTTGGACGGTAATCTACTTAGTATGGTGGATTGCTTGGGCGCCATTTGTAGGGCCTTTTATTGCTAGGATCAGCAAAGGTAGAACCATTAGACAATTTTTAAGTTGCACCATTTTGCTGCCAACGTTGACCTCAATTATCTGGTTTTCGGGTTTTGCTGGTAGCGTGCTAACTCAACCTTATGCACAACGAGTGATGGATGCGGTGAACCAGCAATATACTTTGGGATTATTTAGTTTCTTTGATCAATTACCCATGGGCAGTTGGCTATCTGGCGCAGCATTGTTGCTATTAGTCACCTTTTTAATCACCAGCGCCGACTCTTCAATTTACATTGCTGGTTTACTCACGGGCAGCGAAAGTCGTAATTCAAAACTGCTATGGAGCATTATTCTTATTGCCATCACCATCGCACTTGTGAGTATTAACGATGTAAATCTTAATAAACAAATTGCTATTGTTGGCGCAATCCCCTTTACCCTAGTGCTTTGTCTTCAATTAATTTTTTGGATCAAGGATTTATTGCAAAACCCAGCCCCTAAAAGAGTTAATAATAACTAAATAGCAACTATTACCAATTTTGTTGGCGAAGCAGGTATAATAATTGGCTAATCACAGTGAGACAAAGACTTACATCATGCCCAAAACCGCAGCAGCATTACACATATTAGTGAAACACCAGACTCAAGCTGAAGACATCATCAAGCAGCTTAATAACGGCGCAAAATTTGATGTGTTAGCTAAAAAGCACTCTAGTTGCCCGTCTGCCAAAAGTGGTGGTAATTTAGGTGAATTCAAAAAAGGCCAAATGGTGCCACCATTCGACAAAGTCTGTTTCAATGGCGAGTTAATTACCCCGCATTTAGTCAAAACCAAATTTGGCTGGCATGTGGTAAAAGTGCTCTACCGCACTTAACATCAATCGAACGTAGAAGACGTTTTGCTTGAATACGTATTGTTTGAATTAAGTGTTGCTCGGAGTAAGTTGAACCTAAACCAGTTGTCGTTACGATGAGCCAAACTTAGACGTAATAGCACAAGAATAGCCCTGTGGTGAGTTGAAGATGGGCTTAATATCAAGCCCACTGTTTAAAGATTTATTCTCGTAATTTAATAGACAGCTCGCCATCACGAATTTGAATATCATCCACACCGTCAGCAAACGCATTCCAAAAGCCTCGATCGCCAAACTCACCGACCAAATTGACATTTTTCATGTTTCCTAGCCATGCATTTGGGATCGGCACGCCCATTAAACTCACCCCCACTAGCGCGACAACGGGGCGACGATTAGCGTCTAAATGAATATCAAGCCCGGTATTAACTCGTAAAATCTCCCCAGCCATGAAGGGGAAATCCTCTGGTATAGGGATCAACATTTTAGCGCTGGCTAAATTATTAGAAAAATCAATTGCGACACGTTGAGCAAAATCAGGGTTGCGACCTATCATCGAATTCACTTCTTTCTCACTAAAGGTCACTTGCCGATCAGCATCAAATTCACGATACGCTTCTGGGGTTAAATCATCACCGGCGACATTAGCATGATCAGCATTGCCAGAACCATCACGACCACTTGATGCTGCTATCCTAGAGCGTGGTTCAACTTGCCAGCCCAACTGAGACAGTTTTTGATCCAATTTTTGCTCTTCTTTAGCATTTAAGCTGACCGGAGTAAGCGGTGACGGGAAGATATAAGTGCGGATAATAAAAAAAGTTAATCCCACAGTTACCAGCATGGTTGCTAAAATAATCAACAACAGTTTGACCCCAGATGCACCACCCTGCAGACGATGCGGCGTGGAGAGATTATTTAATGAAGCTAGCATTGGCTGCCCTTTTTATTTTATGTTTATTCATCATGGTAATGTCCTCATGGGTAAAACAGCAAATATAAACGTAAAGACATAACCGATGATGTTCTATTTCATGGCAATGAAGTTCTAAATATTAACATGAGAAAATATTCACATTTGGTTAAAAATTGAGTTACAAATTGAGTCAATTGTAATAAAGTTGTCAATCAAAAGTACATAAACCAACCCGTTTATTTAGAGTAAAATAAAGGATTATTAATGCAGTTACTCTCAAGCAGTATCTTAACTCCATTCATTATCGGCGCTAGCCTATTGTTAACGGCCTGCAGTGGCGGTGGTTCATCGGATAGCACCAGTTCATCAGATCCAGATGATAGCTCTAGCTCACCTCAATGGGTTGCCGGCCAATTTGCTAGCTACTCGACCTTAGCCGAACAATGCAGTGTGCCATTAACCCAACAGCTATGGTTACGATCATGGAGCAATGATACTTACCTTTGGTACGACGAAATTATTGATCGCGATCCTGCACCATATAGTGTGGCAGAATATTTTGAATTACTTAAAACGGATGAGCTATCTGACACTGGTAACCTCAAAGACAACTTCCATTTCTCAATGTCGACAGAAGAATGGGAATCACTTAATGGCTCAGGCGCCTCAGTTGGCTATGGCATGAGTTTAAGTTTACGAAATGCTTCTAGCGGTGTAACAAGACTAGTGACTGTGGCATATAACGAACCAAATACGCCAGCCAGTGATGCTAATGTTAGTCGTGGAGCCATTATTATTGCTGTTGATGGTGTTAGCGTAGAAGATGCCAATGACACTGACAGTATTGCAATCTTAAATGCGGGGTTATTCCCAAGTATCAGTGGCAAGCAAACCGAGTTTATTGTCCGTGATTTGGATAGCCAAACTGACCGTACCGTAACGCTAACAGCAGACACTGTCGTGTCAACGCCAGTACAAAATACCAGAACTATTGACACAGCTAACGGTAAAGTAGGTTATTTGCAATTTAACTCACACATAGCTACCGCGGAAAAAGGGTTATACGATGCCATCACGACACTCAGCAACGCACAAGTTGACGATTTAGTATTAGATATTCGTTATAACGGCGGTGGTTTATTAGCCCTTGCCAGTCAATTGGGTTACATGATTGCTGGTGACGAAGCCACAAATAACCACATATTTGAACGTACCAGCTTTAACGACAAATACTCGACAATTAATCCGGTTACGGGTGAGGCATTAACGCCGATGCCGTTTTACCCTGAATCAATCGGATTTAATACTTCATTACTGCGCAGCGGGTTATCACTGCCTACATTAAATCTTAAACGCGTATTTGTGCTAACCACTCCAGGTACTTGTTCTGCCAGTGAAGCCTTAATGAATGCCCTTCGCGGTATTGATATTGAGGTCATTCAACTTGGCGATACGACTTGCGGTAAACCTTACGGTTTTTATCCTACAGATAACTGCGACACTACGTACTTTACCATTCAGTTTAAAGGCGTAAACGACAAAGGCTTTGGTGAATATTCTGACGGATTTGTGCCTTCGACTAATCCAACAGTCGACAGCGAGGTTCCAGGTTGTGTGCTAGCAGACGACTTTGAACACGCATTAGGCGATACCAACGAAAGATTATTAAGTGCAGCATTATTTTATCGCGACAATAACAGCTGCCCGGCGACGGCAACCGCCGTAGCGCGCGCACCAGCACGCAACACCTTTGTTGACCCAGGCTTTATGTTACAAGATATACGTAATCAAAATGTGTTAAAAAACAACCGTATTCTAACGCCATCGGCTTTGGAGCAATAATGCTTAAACGGTTAATGGGAGTCATAAGCATATTGACTATAGCGGGCTGTGTTGCCACCGAAAGTGAGGCACAAGCTCCATTGCAAGCTGCAACGCTAACAAACCCGAATAGTCAAACCCATGCTGAATTACAACAAGCAATAGCCAGCTTGCTCAGTGCCAGCGGTGTCATCATTGCCGACAACGCTTTTACTCAATACAGCCAAGAGGTCATTGAACGTGCACCGCACAAAGATGCTAATGGCTTATTGATCATGGGGCGCAGTACCGAGATGCCTGATGCAATACAGATGTTAAAACAAGGCGACAACTGCCTGTTGCGCCATGTACAAAGCGGCAACACCACAACCTTATTGCAAACACGCTGTAAGGTTGAAAAACCATAGTTAACAGCGAATAAACACAATTAAAAAGGCCAGAACACATCACAATATGTGCTCTGGCCTTTTTCGTTAACATGATGGTTTACAACGCACCTTTAGCCCACAACACGATAAAGCCACATGCCACCTTGATACAACAAACAAACCCCTACACCCATAGTAAATAAATAGGCATACATAAAACCAATTGCACCAGCAGAACTATCATCATCAGAACGAATTATCACACCACTACTGAGATATAAAATAAACACATTGAGAAAAGTACTTAACACAAAATAATCCGCCATGGCGGGAAGTGCGCCACCAATAAAGCTTAATATAAGTAGCAACACCCCACTAAGCTCTTCCTTTGGCGTAAATTTTTTCTCTAATACGCGGATGAATATCAACACTAACATCGCGGCTAAATAATAAAATGACATTAACAACGCAGAATAAATCCCTTTTGGCGATGTGATTATGTCAAAGATTGATACAACCAATGTAGAACTTGAAAAAGCGTCAGCCACAAGGTGACCAAAACCAACCAATATGAACCATGATATCGTTAATGAAGTTAAAGCACCAAGAGCAATGGGAGGATTAGCCTTATGGTTAATCATTTTGGCCAACACAATACCAACGACAGTCACCCCAATTAACAAGCCTAACGCAGACCAATATTGGTCTGTGTAAAATAAAGACAAGCTAGGAGGAAGTACAAGAAACGATTGATAAAATTCGTTATATTTAGTGGTAGCAGCAATATTTTTGAAAAAAGCGAAATACACAATTATCGGCTGCAAAATAATAAGAACAATGCAAAGGGTGACAATATCCATATAAAAATCCGTGTGAATTAACCAAACATACAGCAATGCACTATATCGAGATGCGTACAAACATCAATGGCTTAAATTCAGAGAATAACTACGACAGCCATCTTGCACCATAGAGTGCAAAACGTGATAAAATATTGCGTTTCTCACTTCAACCATACAAGGTAACGTAATGAATCCTATTCTTGCCATCTTCAAAGAACACAATATCAGTGACGTACAAATTAATGAGCTGTTCCAGACGTTAACTGAAAACCCATTTGCAGCAATGGCGACGATTGGTCAATTAGGCATTCCTGCGGATAAATTACAAGAGTTGATGGGCATGGCGATGCAAAACCCAGCCTTAATCAAAGAAGCTGTTGTAGAACTTGGCTTAGATTTTTCAAAAGTTGAAGCAGCAAAAGCCCAGTTACAACCATAGTTACAACCATAATTACAATTATGATAAAAAGTGTTACTACGAAAATAAGACGACATTATTGAATAATACACGCACAAAAACGGCCAGCGTCTTAAAAGACACTGGCCGTTTTAATCTATCTACCAACTATCGTTATTGATTATTTTCAAAAATTGCATTTATCTTTAAATGAAGACAATAAATGTAATAGGTAGAACGCTAAGGTTTTTATGAATATTTTACTTGCCATGATCCCTGCATTTTTTTGGGGTACCACTTATGCGATGACTCAGCTAACCTTGCCTGACTGGCCAGCATTGTTACTCGGTGCCATTCGTGCACTGCCTGCAGGGCTAATTTTACTGGCAATTAAACCTAGCCTACCGAATAAAGCAGACTGGTCTATTTTGATTAAGCTCGGCACCATTAACATTGCCATATTTTTCAGTTTAATTTTTATCATGGCACTAACGCTACCGTCTGCTATTTCTGGAATAGGGATGATTTCAGTGCCAGTTTTCGCGATGTTATTTCATTGGATAGTCAGTAAAAAACGCCCCAACCTGCTACAAGCACTTTCTGGAGTGATATTAATTGGTTTAGCTTGGATGCTGTTTGACCCAAGATCCATCAGCTTAAATCCCATTGGATTAGTCGCAATGCTTGCTGCAATCAGTTGCATTATTATCGGTAGCACAATGACTAAAGCGTTAGGTTCACGCATTCATTGGTGGACGATACTCACTTGGCAATTGATTATCGGCGGCATATTACTATTCGTTTTTTCTGGAGTTCAGGCACTATTTTCACCGGAACAATATATCAATGTTGTCAGCCAATTTAGTCTGACTAATGGTTTCGGCATTAGCTGGATAATCTTGCTCAACACTGTACTGGGTTACAGTATGTATGTGTGGTTACTGCAACGTATGTCAGTAGTCGACTTCACTTTTGGCGGCATTGCCAACCCGATAGCGGGCATAGTCTGCGGCCTAGTATTAATGGGGGAATCATATACTCCAAATCAATATTTATTGATGAGCGGAATGATTTTAGCCTCTATCGCGCCAACATTAATTCAGTTGTTACGCCAAAGAATTATCACATCGAATGCCGTTAAGATTAAATAAAAAAGTGGTTATTCAGCAGAATCATAGACAATGAAATAAAACAACAATGCCCAAAAACTAACGTAAAAAGCAGGTCAATATATTGCTTAAACGGTGGCTTCTGGGCACAGATATAAAAGGATAAAAACGCTATATAAGCTTATTTATCCTCAATAGCCGCCAATGGGTATCTTTGTTAAATCACCGGGACTTTATAAGGCATCGCGCCTAAGTAGTCTTTTTTGCCCACTTCAACACCGTTGTGGCGTAATATCGCGTAGGCCGTAGTGATATGAAAATAGAGATTAGGAATGGCATGCTCAATAGCAAATTCATAACCTGTTAAGTATTTACCTGCCCAACGAGGTTGTGACACATGGATAGTGGCAGCATGAGCGAAGTCGGCCTCGCTAAAACCATTAAGATACTCAATGACTGAAGCAATGCGTTGGCGCAACTCTTCAAGCGTCATTTCAGTGTCATCATGCTTAGGCATAGTGTCTAGCTGACCTGTTAATCTGGCAACACCGACTTTAGCCGTGTCACAGGCGATCTGGATCTGACGAATAAGATTAAATTGATCTGCCGCTAAGCGAGAGTTCAGCAATACAGCCATGTCGACCTTTTTAAAAGCGGCAAATGCCTCGGCCTTATCAAGAATATTATTTAAATTATTCAGCATTTTGCTGAATTGCACTACAGTTAAATCGTACAGCATGGCAAAGTCCTCAATGAGAGCTGCAAATTAGCAGCGCTTAGATAGTTAGGGCCTGTTGACCTTTCAAGGTTGTTTTTGCAGCGAATTGCTGGCCATTTGTACAAGGCAGAGACTTTGAGGTGTAGTTATTCTACATAAAAAGTCGATAACGCCGTAAAAATGGCCAACAAACGCTGCCCGAAGGGTTCGGCTAAAAACGTTTTACTCTTTGTTGAATGGATTTTGCTTAGATGACTAGGCATCAATCCATTCGCCTCGATTAAAACGTTTTTAACTCGAACAAAATTTAACCAGCAAAGATCAACAGGCCCTAGTGATAACGCACAAAATGACAACTTAATTGGCAGTATTTAAGCCTCGTTAGACCATTAAACCCTGCCCAGAGACTTTTGCCAACAAAACTCCAACGGGGCAAACTCAACAACACACTTAGCAAATAATTACAGGCCATCATATTGTTGATATTTATCAGGTCATATTTTTTCAAGATGTAACTTACTGGCCTCAAATATGACAGTAAAGAGGCTGTCATAATTCATATCTCGACCGATTTATACTCAACATTTTCGCGATTAAAGCAAGGCTCTTAACTTATTTAATGCATCAACAGAGAAGCCTTGGTCATAAAAGTAAATTACTTTACCTTGGGTATTTATGAGCACAACTCGAGAATTATTGGGATTTTGATTGCCGGTAAAAGCTTGTACTTGTTCGCCATCTTGGTAGACAGTAACAACGCCTTTCCAAAGTGATTTAGGTATGCCTGCACGCATGCCATTATTAATCAAGGTACTAAACATTCTAGGAAACAATCCCTGTATTGTCGGCACCTCATAAACCGCTACTTGAGTTTGGGTCATATCTAAACCAATCAACCAGCGATCAATATCAAACTGTGAATCTTGTTTGTAACCAATCAATAATAGCGCCATTTCCCCTTTTAAGTCATCAGGCAAGGTCATAGACTCTTTTTCAAGAGTTTGGCCAGACACAGACGGAAAAACTTGTCCCGTAATAGCCTGATTAGGATAACTGGTACTGCAAGCACTCAGCAGCAATAAGCTGGTAATCATTATTAAAAAACGCATGGTTAAGTCCTTTTGATAAATAGTCGATCTCTTTATACGTAGCCAAGTTGCTAAAGGATTTTTTATAGCGATAACTTATCGCTTTATTTTCAGGTTCAAATAAACAGCTGACATAATGGCCTAATTAAGTACGCCTATATCACCCTAAAAACTGGCTTTGAGTTTGGCCGATATAGACTCGCTAGGCTTACTTAATTGAGTTAATCGTTAGCCAATTTTTATCATCCTACTTATGGTTAACTTAATCAAATAACTAGCTTAAATACTGCAAAAATAGTTATTATAGAGCCGATTTATGAAGCATGATTTTTATTCACCATAATTACCATCAAGGAAAAAATATCGCCATGGAAAGAGGCACCTTAGTTCGCTGGAACAATGAAAAAGGTTTTGGTTTTATCAAACCAGAAACCGGCAATAATCAAGATGTGTTTATTCATATTTCAACCCTAAAACACATGGCAAGAAAGCCCATTGTTGGTGATGAGATACTATTTCATCGCGAGAACCAGCCCGATGGCAAAGTCAAAGCCGTAAAAGCCAGCATTGAAGGTGTGGCGGTAGTGTCCAATACAACTCGTTCTGCTTCTCACACAGATCAACGTCATAGAAATAGCCAACCTCATCGGTACGACAACCACCGTTCAAGCTCATTAATTAGCCGCTTAATTCTACTAGTTAGCATAATTGGTATTGGTATTTTTGGTTATAAACAATATCAAAAAATGACCGCAACGCCAGTGCTGACCAATGAAGATGTTGAGCAGATGCAGTGGATTGAACCGACTCCTAGCTTTAGTTGTGAAGCAGGTAAAACACACTGCAGCCAGATGACGTCATGTGCTGAAGCGACTTTTTATATAAACAATTGTCCTGGTACAAAAATGGACGGAAATAACGATGGAGTTCCATGTGAAAGGCAGTTCTGTAATTAAACATTAGACAATGGAATCATTATAAGCAGTTTTGGCTAACAGCCGCTTGCTTTGGGCTCTAAGATTATGAAGCATTGGTTTTCGGTCTAGGCCTTGAAGATCTCGCTAGCCTTTACCTATATTACATCGGTGGCTATCGCTGTTTTTTTGCTTGTTTACGATACTGGCTTGGGGTTATATTTTTGCAGCGCTTAAAGCTATGGCTAAAATTAGCCCCATCACTAAAACCTAGGCGCTGCGCAATTTCATCAAGTTGCATCGGCGTTAATAATAGCGCTTCTGCAATACCAAAACGTACATCGTCACGCACTTGGCGCCAACTGGTTTGTTCTAGTTTTAGCTGGCGATGCAAGGTGCGAGTCGTGCGTGCTAAATGGTGGGCAATATCTTCCATTGATGCTGTTAAACCTAAATGAACTAAGGTGTCTTTTACTAACTTGGCGATAGGTTTCCAATTTTGCTTTTGTTGCAGTAGCTGGTTGCATTGCGCTTCACACAGTCTGGCGGTGGCTTCATTGGCTTTTAATAATGGCAAATCTAATAGCGGGGTTAATCCAGAAAAGCCGTTATAGCTGGCATTAAATTGGATCTCAGCACCAAGCCTTTGCTTTATATCCTCGAGTGACAAACCTGCTGGCTGAGACGACGTAAACTGCAATTTTATCGGCAAGTTGTTACTGTCAAAAACTTCTCGTTGGATCATTGCGGCGCCCAACATGTCTCTGACTAATACCAGTTCGCCTAACTCTCCGGGAATGTCGCATGCAAACCTTAAGGATAAATCATCTTTACGCTCAGTGAGTGTTATTTGCGAAAAAATATAGGTTAAATCTAAATAACGAAGTCCTAGCTCAAGCGCCTTTCTCACTGTGCTACTCGCCAGTAGGGCATAACCCATTATGCCATAACTGGTCAGGTGATAACGGCAACCTAATTCCATACCGACCTTGAATGGGCATGCAGTATTCAGCATTAGGTTATTTAATATCTGTAATTCTTGTTTCTCTTCAACCTGTTGCTCGTGATCGGCTAATTGGCTACTCGCCAATCCTGACCCTTGCAGCAAAACATCTTCGGCAATACCTTGCTCAATGCCATAGGAAACAATAATTTGCACACTGGTAATACTGCGAAATGTCATTATTACGGCTTCCATGTCTTAAAATCACAAATATACGTCTATTTAGCGCGTAGATCAATCAAGCCTTATTTCCTATGCTGGATAGGTAAACAATTTGTTAACAATACTTGAGGGCCTTATGACCCAAATAAAAAGAAACCCTTCAGTTGTCATCATTGGTGCAGGTATGACGGGTATCTTAATGACCATCAAACTGCGTCAAGCCGGTATTACTGACATTGTCGTGCTGGAGAAAAAAGACTGCGTGGGCGGCACATGGCGCGAAAATACCTATCCAGGGGCGGCCTGCGATGTACCTGCTCACATGTATACCTATTCATTTGAACCCAACCCAAATTGGAGCCGCTTTTTTGCCCATGGACCCGAGATTAAACAATACTTCGAGCACGTAGCAGATAAATATGATGTAAAACGAGACATTCGTTTTAACGAAGCCGTTACCGATGCACACTATGCCAATGGCAAATGGACGGTAAAAACCAGCCAACAGCAAACTTACATCGCCGATTTTATTGTGTGCGCTACCGGCATTTTGCATCATCCGCAATTTCCAGACATTCCCGGATTAACCGATTTTAAAGGCGCTACATTTCATACTGCCCAATGGAACCATAACGTCGACATATCGGCCTCAACTCGGGTTGGGGTAATCGGTACTGGGTCAACGGCCGCACAAGCTATACCCGAATTGATTAAGACTGGTGCTAAGGTCTCGGTTTTTCAGCGCACACCACAATGGTTAATGCACCTCCCCGATTTTACCTTTTCAAAAACCAGCCGAAAACTGATGACTCGCTTTCCTATCATTACCAAAATTCATCGTAATACGGGCAAATTTTTTCTAGAACACTTTTTTACCAAAGCCGTCACTGGACACTTTATCCAAAAGCATGTGTTAAATTTTTTATGTAAAGCCAACTTACGATTAAGTATTAAAGACAAAACCTTACGAGAAAAACTGCGACCTCATTATCAAGTGGGCTGCAAACGAGTGATTATCAACACCACCTTTTATAAAGGTATTCAAAAACCCAATGCAGAGTTAATAACAGAAGGTATAGAGCGCATTACTGAAACGGGCATTATCACTAAAGACGGTAAACACCATGACCTCGATGTGTTGGTGTTATCGACAGGTTTTAATGCATTTAATTTTATGCGCCCCATGAATCTCATTGGCCGCAACAATCTGCATATTGATAAAGCTTGGGCCCATAAAATCAAAGCCTATCGGTCTATGTTACTTAGCGATTACCCCAATTTCTTTTTAATGCTCGGCCCCAACACACCTATTGGTAACTTCTCCGTTATCGCCATGAGCGAGGTTCAAACTGACTACGTGATCAAATTGATTGATAAATGGCGAGACCATGAATTTGATGAGTTTGAAGCCAAGCAACAAGCCATTGACGAGTTTAATGCCTACGTAAAGGAAGGGTTAAAAGGCACCAGTTGGGTTGGTGGATGCCAAAGTTGGTATTTAGATGCCGATGGCGACCCAATTTTATGGCCCTATACCTGGCAGCAATGGGTTGATGAAATGAAACAACCGCAAATGGAACACTTTACTACCCGTTCATTTTAGTTGGCTTATCCACCTTTTCACCCGTACTGATTAACTCATACTAGAAATAACCAGGTTTATGATGAATAAAAACACTATATTTATTACCGGCGCAGCTTCCGGCATTGGCTTAGCGACTGCAAAACACTTTCATAAAAAGGGTTACTGGGTCGGCATGGCCGACATCAATTTGGTGCAATTAAAACAAGCCACCGAAATATGGGATAGAACGCGAGTACGGTTGTTTCAGCTAGATGTCAGTGATTTTTCACAAGTACAACACGCTATGGCTAAATTTTGTGCTGAACATAATGGTTGCTTGGCAGTATTAGTTAATAATGCCGGCATATTGAAAATAGGTCCCTTTGAAGAAATTTCTATCGAACATCATCAGCGCACGTTAAGTGTCAATGTCATCGGTGTGATGAATCTATGTCATGCTGCATGGCCATATTTAAAAAATAATGACACCAGTACTATTATCAACATGTCATCAGCCAGTAGCGATTACGGTGTACCAGAATTGGCCAGCTATTCCGCCAGTAAATTTGCTGTAAAAGCACTAACCGAAGCATTGGAACTAGAGTGGAAAAAGTATGGCATAAGCGTATGTGATGTTATGCCACCCTTTGTGGCAACCAATATGCTTAAGTCACAAAAAAACACCTCCAACGTCATGCAACGACTCGGCGTTAATATCACCGCAGAACATGTGGTGACAGTGATTGATAAGCAAGTAAAACGCCCTAAAACCCATAGAACGGTCAGTATGGTCTATGGGTTATTGCATCGCCTAAGCAATGTGTCACCGGCTTATGTTAATCGCCTAGCGATGAAATTATTAAGTCGATAAAGCATATTGTTCTAATCAGATACTAAAAAGGCCATAGATAATGGACAACACCAACAAGCCAGTAGCACAAGATGAACAACTACAAGGCGAACAGCTACAAGCGCCTAAGCTAGAAGCTAAACAATTACTGGCCGCCAAGTTGTTGTCATTAGCGCCGTTATACCAGTTGCCAGTCACATTATTCAGATATGTATTTCTAACGATGGACCGAGCACTTGGGCTGACTAAAATTGAAATGGATAAGGTGATTAATTTAACGGTTCCAGTGAGCGCCGCCACTCCTCTTTTGGGCACTATTCCTTTGAACGAACATAGCGCCAGCGATAGCAGCCATACCATCGCTAACAGAATAAAGCTTCGCATCTACCACCCAAGCGCCAACAAACCGCAAAAAACCTTAGTATACTTTCATGGTGGCGGCGGTGTGATTGGCAGCATTAACACTCATGACCACTTTTGCCGCTATCTGGCTAAACATGGCAACATGAACATTATCTCCGTAGATTACCGACTGGCCCCCGAACATAAATTCCCAATCCCGATTTGTGATGCCATCGAAGCGTGGAACTATATCAATACCAATCATCAACAACTTGATATTAATCCACAACACATAGGCGTAGGAGGTGACAGCGCAGGTGGATATCTGGCGTGTATTCTCGGTTTACATTCACTGCAAACATCACTGCCAGTACAGGTAAAAGTAAAACCTGCATTTCAGTTTTTAATCTACCCAATGGTAGATTTACAAGGCTTAACCGAGTCTTATCGCCGTTTCAATAAGCAGTTAATACTCACCCGCGATTTAATGGATTATTTCAGGCTGCATTATTTACATTCTCTCGACCAAGTCACTCTGCCATTAGTGAGTCCACTGCAAGCAAAAGACATTAGCGAATCGCCAAAAAGCTACATACTAACCCTAGGTTACGATCCATTAAGGGATGATGGCATTGCATATGCGCAGCGCCTAAAAGCGGCAGGCATCAACACACAACACCAGCATTTTAATGATTGCATGCATGGCTTTATTTCAATCACAAAACTCAGCGCTCGCGCCAAACAAGCCAGTCATAACATAGCTATGGCATTAAACAGCTTTAATGATTAATCGTAACAAGTAGCGTGAAGCACAACCGGCTCTATAAATTGCCAACAGAAGATAAAGTTTACTCCGACGCCATGTATTACAGGCTAACAAGCCAACTTATGCTAAAATGCGCCGATCAGCTTTATAAATGTGCATTAACACTCATTTGTTTGACTGAGCGTAGTGAACCCTACCGTGATTAACTAATGAGGATACAACAATGAGTAAGTTAAATGCCGAAGAGCGTAAGGCTCGAGATAACGAACGTTTTTCACAACGTGTTGATGAGCGTAGAGTAAAAGGCGAAGATGTGGTTGCCTATGCACTTGCCAATGATAAAGCGTTTAAGTTTCTGACCAAGACAGAAAAACACAGCTTTAAAGAAAGAAAAGCAGAGCTTGAAGAACAAGCAAAACTGAAAAAACAGCAACAATTTGATCTTAAAGCCCAGCAAGAATTAGAAAAGGTTGAAGCAGAGTTTACTGCTACTGAAGAGTAAAACTCATCAACAGCCATTGTTAATAATGATGGCTATTCAAATGAGTTTACACTGTACTCTGCCCCTATATATGCGGCTAATCGCAAAAACCTAATCACTCAATCTCGCGTTTCACACACACAAACAAAGCATTGCCAGAATCAAGATCCCACGGGATGATTTTGTCGTAATCGTGTTCAAATATATGGATATCGAAATACGGACTTAACAATGCGTTAAGTTCAGTAAAGCTAGTGGCAACCATCGCATGAGAATCTTGCCATAACTCCGTTGCATCAAACTGGGTTTTACCAATACTTAAATTGAGCGATTGCATGTCACCTTCACCGCTGTAATGCCAACCCGATTCAAACACAAACTGACTACCATCAAATTCGGCACTATGTTTCACCAACGCCTTATTATTGATTTTATGTTTATCAACAGAGTTAAAACAAAACAGTCCGCCTGAATTTAAGGCTTTATGCACACTAGCAATACAAGCTTTAAGTGCCTCGGTTCCCGCAGAGTAGTGAATTGAGTACAAAAAGCAGGTAATCAAATCGAGTTTTTCTTCAACATAAAACTCAGTCATATTTTGTAAAATAAACTGCGCTTCCGGACAACGACGCATAGCAATATCGAGCATAGGCTGATTAATATCGAGCCCACTGCTTTGAAAACCTAAATCGATAAAATGCCTAACATGCGGCCCGGTTCCACAAGCTAAATCTAAATGCTGTTTACCATTGTTTCCCAAAAACTGGTGTAAGCGCGCTACGCTATTGCTTTGTTGTTGGTAGTTAATATCGCGACACATTAAATCGTAATAACCGGACAAGTCGGTATAAAGGGCATTAGTAGACATAAAAATTGATCGAAGGCTTAGGCAAATTTAGGGTGGCGCATCATATATCAAAATGCACGATTGCGGAATGAGAAATCGCTAGCAACTAATAAGGACTTAAACAAATTAGAAAATAATTTATTCTGCCTCCGCACGTTCTGTCGTATAAATCACTATGTAGAAGTGTAACTTCATACACTATTTTCTGCTGCAGGTATTAAAAAGCCCCGATACTTTTAAGTATCGGGGCTTTCTTAAATGAGGGGCAAAACAACGCAATTATCACCGATTTCGACCCAATAAAAGTGGGTTCTCACTTACTTAATCACTGATAGCAATCACGCTAAAATGACTAACGTACCCATCGCATAAGCTCATTCGCATCTATCACCGCAGGCTGTCTTTTAATTAAGATTCCCGCTGAGTCAAACAATAATAGCTCTGCAGCACCAGCACGATGTTTAGCAATGAACGCATCTCCCTCAGGAGTCGCTACACGTGCAAGCAGAAAGAACACATTATCGCCAAGATGATCACGAGCTTCATTCATCTGCTCAGTCTGACTGATACTCGAAACAAAGTTAGGATCATAAACAAATACCACCGCAGGTTTACCTGTACCGATTTGTTCGTGGGTCGCCTGAAACCCCTTGGGCATCATCGTTAGCAGCAGTCCAAACAACAACACTATGGCTGCAATGACACCTATCGTAATCCAAGGCATTTTACGAGGCGCGTTTGATTTATGTTTATCCATGATGATAGGTCTTCCTTTTAAATGTTTAATTACATAACCAAGCAACACAGTGTAGTCAACCAACCTGAGGCCTAGATTAAAAATTGCCGAGACAAATAGACAACATATTATTTTGATAGCAATTTAGTTATTCTGACCACTATACATCATACAAAGTATACAGATGGCACATCATCAAGCTTGCCACAGTATCTCAGTGCAGTTAAAGTTCATTTTGTTATTATGTTAAAATAAGCAGATCAATTGATTTATAACGTATTTTATCTGAAGGGTTAAATTTTTTATGGAAAAAGTGTTTGAACGATTGATGTATGCATCGCGCTGGATCATGGCGCCTATTTATTTAGGATTAAGCCTAATCTTATTCGCCTTAGCCGTGAAGTTCTTCCAAGAGATTTTTCATGTGCTACCGAATATCTTCACGATAGGTGAAGTAGATTTAGTGCTGATCACACTATCACTCATCGACATTACTTTAGTCGGTGGTCTGCTTATTATGGTGATGTTTTCAGGTTATGAAAACTTTGTATCACAGCTTGATGTGGGTGAAAATAGTGAAAAACTCAACTGGCTGGGCAAGATGGATTCAGGCTCCCTTAAAAACAAGGTAGCAGCGTCAATTGTCGCGATTTCATCCATTCACCTACTTAAGATATTTATGAATGCCGAAAATGTCTCAAATGACAAAATCATGTGGTATCTACTCATCCACATCACCTTCGTGTTATCGGCCTTCGCCATGGGATATCTGGATAAAATTACCCGCAAGTAACCATCCATATCCAAATAAAAGCCCTGATACATCACTGCATCAGGGCTTTTCTTTTGCTATCGATTAGTACCACACATTAGGATCAGCGTTATGATTCTGCGCTGTATCAATACTAATTCCCAGACCATTAAGAATTTTGAACACTGTCGAGATATAAACATCATTACCTTTCTCAACACGGATTAACGTCTTTTTGGTCACGCCACACAACATCGCCGCCACATCTTGAGTCAATGCCGCGTTGTTTCTGGTTTCTTTAATGAGTAAACCCAAGGATTGTTGATTGAGTGGAGATGTCATAACGTCAGTCCAAAGTGTACTTTGCTACACTTTAGCTATGAATGCTTGATATCTCAACAGAAAAGTGTAACAACCTACACTTTATTGTGATTTACCATATTGTCACAAGTAAAGGTGTAAAATTGCACCCTGCTTTTAAAATAACACTGGCTTTTTTATCAGCATCATAGATATTATGAGATTGATTATTATCAAGTTATGAATGGATGCTGTTGGTAAATGATTCTTAAAACTAAAACACTGCAAATGACCAAAACACCGCAAACTATTGCCGGTCAAAAACAAGAACAGGATGTGGCCTTCTTCTTACGTCGCGCATTTAAAGATCATCCCGAAGTGTTGGTTATCAACGACTTCAAATTCAGCTTTAATGATGAAACCGCACAAATTGATCACTTGATCGTATACACCTATGGCTTTGTGTTAATTGAATCAAAAAGCATAAAAGGTCACGTTAAAGTAAACAACCAAGGCGAATGGACACGCAGCTATAACAGCCAATGGTCAGGTATGTCTTCGCCCATTAAACAAGTTGAGCTGCAACAAGCCTTGTTGAAAGAAATGCTCATGCATCATAAGAGTGAAATATTAAGCAAGTTACTGGGTATAAAACAACAAGGCTTCGGTGGACGTTGCTGGCATTATTTATGTGCGGTATCCAGTAATGCTGTAATCGACCGCAAAACCATGCCCAAAGACGTTTCGGACAAGCTTTTCAAAACCGAATTTTTGGTCGATGAACTAAAAAGCATCATGAACCTTAAACACAAAATAATCCGCTTGGTGAACGTCGCCGACACCCGTCCTGATTTTAACCAACAAGAACTCGATTCAATCGGCCAATTTCTTATTAGCCAACATATCGATTCAAATATTCAGCAAGTTGACGGTGCACCGGCACAACTAAAACAAATCCAGCCGATACCAAAAAGACCAGAGCTTAAATCAGCGTTAGCGCCGACTAATCATCTAGCTCAATCTAATGCCACAATACTTGCACCGGTAGCCGCATTAGCACCAGACCAACACCCCATACTAAGCTGTAAATATTGCGGTGAATCAACACTATATACACCGATGCATGGCAAATTCGGTTACTACATCAACTGTAACCAATGCAGCAAAAATACATCGATGAAACAACCATGCCCACAATGCCAGAGTAAAAATACCAAAGTCACTAAGCGCAAAGAAACCTACACATTGAATTGTGTGGATTGTGGGTTTGAAAAGCAGATTATTTAAAGGATAAAAAGTTAATTCTTACCTAACTAAATCTTAGAAATGATTAACCTAACGATTCCTATTCAAGAAAGCTTTCTTCACTTTTTTCCTTTGCTCATACTTCTTATTTAATGAACGAATAAGATTGGGACCATCAAATTCATAATACTTTTCACTGCCGCCTGGCGTCTTCAGAACAATATTAGCAAAAACAGATCTATAATCAACATCGTATTCTGTGAACAATCGTATTGAATCTTCTGTTAGTAATAACTTGTGTAAAACGGTGATATGTTTTCTTACTTTTCGAAATGGTTCCTCTGCTGCTAAGTCTTGAAAAAAGTAAACTAGAGGATATTTAAGACTTTCGATTCGTATTAATTCTATACCCTGTTGCTTAGGGCTATGAAACAAATTACCTACTCTGCTTTTAAAACAACCTATCGGATTTAAAATTAATATTTTTTCGTTTGGTTGAATATCGAAAGCTGTTGAAAATTGAAAGAGAGATGTGAGAAATTTTCGTTTTTGAACATCTTTCACGTCTTGAATATTAAAACCAGCAGGGGCATCTATAAAATCAACTAAATTTGGCTCATCAAAACCAAGCTCCATTTCATCTACATCAATAAAATTACATCCCTCAATCGATTTGATCTGTTGGGTATCTTTATCTTTAAGATATGCAATAGCGATAGAGGGTGGACCAACATCTATGCCGGCCATTTGCACATCGACATTCCATGCTTTTACAATCTTACTTATATCGTCTTTTTGTGCGATATAATCAATATCCACGCTTGCAAGCGGGATCATGTCAAAATGCGGAATACTTTCTTGGTAATATGAATACCAGTACGATACGCTCTGCCCACCCACAATAATAACCGGATTAGCGAGTGAATCTGCAATACTTAGCAACTCGGCGTTGAGAGCTTCTAATTGCTCTAAAGGTAGTAAATATTTTTTCATAAGACACAAAAAAACCTCTATAAAAGAGGCTTATTATATCGAAAAAAACATTTAAATCTGTGTTTACTTAGAAAATAGGTACAACTAACTTAACTTTGGCTTTTCGCGACCCAACCAAAGAAATACGACTAGAAAGCGAATATGATCCAGAATTCACCTTACTCGCATAACGAGCTTGGCGTTGGCTTTTAACAGCTTTAATATCTTTGAAGTTACTTTCCATATCTAACTGCCTATTTTCTTTTGTGCTTAAATTATACGCTTCAACTTAAGGATTGCAAGTACGTTAGGTATATTGTGGTTTTGCTGACGGTATCGCCATCAGCTTGATAGAGTGATTATTACTGTAAGTGAGGTTCTTTGGTAAGCGTCGATTAATTAATGGCTTCAGAGTAAACTAATTCTGAAGCTCTACAACTAAAAAGCCCCGATACCGTTAGGTATCGAGGCTTTCTCTTTTCTTTTACAAGAAATTCAACTCTAAGCTTCTAGGCTTTAAAACGACAAGCAATATAGCGCAGGATAAATCGGGTTAGAACAAGGCGCTTTACCACGACGTTTAGTTTTTCATAAACGAGTGGTGAAGCAACGCAGTTATCACCGATTTAGACTAGCTAGATTACATCATGCCGCCCATTCCGCCCATACCACCCATTCCGCCCATATCTGGAGCAGAATCATCTTGAGGTACTTCAGCAATCATAGCTTCTGTAGTAATCATTAAGCCTGCAATAGATGCGGCGAACTGTAGTGCGCTACGAGTCACTTTAGTTGGGTCTAGGATACCCATTTCTAACATGTCACCGTAAGTGTCGTTGCCAGCGTTGTAACCGAAGTTACCTTCACCGTTTTTAACAGTGTTAGCGACAACTGAAGCTTCTTGACCAGCGTTAGTTGCGATTTGACGTAAAGGCGCTTCCATAGCACGTAGGGCAATAACCACACCGTGTTTTTGGTCTTCGTTAATCACTTCAACGTTTTTAATTTTGCTTGCTACGCGAACAAGGGCTACACCACCACCGGCGACCACACCTTCTTCTACCGCTGCGCGAGTTGCATGTAATGCATCTTCTACGCGCGCTTTTTTCTCTTTCATTTCAACTTCTGTTGCTGCGCCAACTTTAATCACTGCAACACCGCCAGCTAACTTAGCCATACGCTCTTGAAGTTTTTCTTTGTCGTAGTCTGAAGTTGATTCTTCAACTTGTTGTTTGATTTGCGAAACACGTGCTGAAATCTGTGCTTGGTCGCCGCTACCATCAATGATGGTGGTGTTATCTTTAGTGATGATAACGCGCTTAGCAGTACCTAAATCTTCTAGCGTTGCTTTTTCAAGTTCTAGGCCGATTTCTTCAGCGATAACAGTACCGCCAGTTAAAATAGCAACGTCTTGAAGCATTGCTTTACGACGGTCACCAAAGCCAGGAGCCTTAACAGCAGCCACTTTAACGATGCCACGCATGTTGTTTACAACTAATGTTGCTAACGCTTCGCCTTCAACGTCTTCTGCAACGATAAGCAATGGCTTACCTGTTTTAGCTAGACCTTCAAGGATTGGTAGCAATTCACGAATATTAGAGACTTTTTTGTCTACTAATAAAATGAACGGGCTGTCTAATTCAATGCTGCCAGTTTCTGGCTTGTTGATGAAGTATGGTGATAGGTAACCACGGTCAAACTGCATACCTTCAACAACGTCTAATTCGTTTTCAAGCGCTTGGCCTTCTTCAACTGTGATAACGCCTTCTTTACCGACTTTTTGCATTGCTGTAGCAATGATTTCGCCGATTGACTCATCAGAGTTTGCAGAGATAGTACCAACTTGAGCAATGGCTTTAGAGTCTGAACATTCTTGAGAAAGTAATTTAAGTTCAGCAACGGCTGCGATAACCGCTTTGTCGATACCGCGCTTAAGATCCATTGGATTCATACCCGCTGCAACGGCTTTTAGGCCTTCAACAACAATAGACTGAGCTAATACTGTTGCAGTAGTGGTACCGTCACCGGCTGCATCATTGGCTTTAGAAGCAACTTCTTTCACCATTTGTGCGCCCATGTTTTCGAACTTGTCTGTTAGTTCGATTTCTTTCGCCACTGACACACCATCTTTGGTGATCATTGGTGAACCAAAGCTTTTATCTAAAACAACGTTACGACCTTTAGGGCCTAAGGTTACTTTAACTGCGTTGGCTAGGATATTAACGCCTGCAAGCATTTTTACGCGTGCGTCATTACCAAATAAGACTTCTTTAGCTGCCATTTTTGATGTTCCTTTAAATTTAATGATTAATTGGAAAGTCGAGTTGATGTGTGAGGCTTAGCCTACTACTGCCATCAGGTCAGCTTCTGACAGGATTAAGACTTCTTCACCGTCAATTTTTTCTTTCTTCACGCCGTAACCTTCGTTGAAGATCACCACGTCGCCCACTTTAACGTCAAGTGGTGTAACTGTGCCATTTTCTGAAATACGACCGTTGCCTACAGCAAGGATCTCACCGCGAGTTGATTTTTCAGCTGCGCTGCCTGTAAGCACGATACCGCCTGCTGATTTAGATTCAACTTCTAAACGTTTAACGATAACGCGGTCATGTAATGGACGAATATTCATCTATGAACTCTCCTAATGATTTGATGCCCAAAAAACGAGGCTATTAACTAACATAAAAGGGCTTTTCCCTTGTGCATGAGATATGGGGGTGATTGATCACAGATCCAAGGGGAATTTTAAAAAAAACTCCACTTTTTTTAAGTCTGATTTATTAATGGCGCACTAATCCTGATAGAATTCTATTCCTTTGAAATACTTAAACCGAGAATAGATGAAAGACAGACATGGGTTGCTCACCGCCCCTATTGGTCGTGTGCTGCTAAACATGACATTGCCTAACTTGATTGGCATTATGACCATTCTTGGTGGCAGTCTGGTAGACATCTTTTTTATCAGTAAGTTAGGCACTGAAGCTCTGGCTGCGGTGAGCTTTACTTTCCCTGTCACCTTAGTGATTACCAGTATAGGTATTGGTATTGGTGCAGGCGTGTCGACCAATCTTGGTCGCTTAATTGGTTCTGGGCATGCGCCGGAATCAAGAGTGTTTTTATATGACACCTTATGGATAACCTTGGTGATTATTTGGGGCTTATCCATACTCGGTTGTGTCTTCATTGAACCTACTTTTAGTTTACTGGGCGCTAACAGTGCCAGTTTGCCATTAATTAATGATTACATGTGGTACTGGTATTTAGGTGCCCCTGCATTGGTATTATTAATGGTGGGTAATCAGGCATTACGTGCCACGGGAGACACTCATTCCCCGGCTAAAATTATGATGCTAGCCGCCATTGTAAACTTGATCCTCGACCCATTACTTATCTTCGGCATTGGCCCTTTTCCACGTTTAGAAATCCAAGGCGCTGCCATTGCAACAACACTCTCTTGGGTGGTGGCAATGTCATTAGCGGGTCACTTGATTGTAGTTAAACGTAAATTGGTGAAGTTTGCTGAGTTTGATTTTGGTCGATTGATTTTGCATTTTAAAGTGTTATCTCATATCGCCCGCCCAGCAGCATTAATGAATGTGATTAACCCTATTGCTAACGGCATTATTATGGCGATGTTAGCCCGTATTGATAATAGCGGTGTGGCCGCCTTTGGTGCGGGTATTCGCCTTGAGTCAGTGTTACTGATTGTGGTGATGGCCTTGTCGTCGAGTTTAATGCCGTTTATTGCGCAAAACTTAGGTGCTGGCCAACATGACCGAGCGAAAAAAGCCTTATTAATGTCGTTGCGATTTGCGTTTGTATTTCAAACATTATTGTTTATTCCACTGTATTTTTCCGCTGATATAATTGCCGGATGGTTTACTCACGATCCGCTGGTTATTGAGTGGCTGAGTTTTTATATTATGGTGTTGCCTGCCGCATATGGGCCGCTGGGTATTTTAATTATTTTTGCGACGAGCTTAAATGCTTACCACAGACCGCTGAGTTCTCTGGTGATTAACTTGTGTCGCTTACTATTATTAATGTTACCGCTGGCGCTGCTGGGTTCTTATGTGGGCGGTGTAAAAGGTATTTTACTTGCATTGCCTATCACCAATACCTTAATGGGAATTGCTTGTTACTATTTAGCGACCAAGATTAGCGAACCACAAAACATGAATCATGCCGTGCCTTACCCCAAAGCGACTGATACTGATGAACCTAACCAACAAGCCGATGAAAAAGACTCCATGACTCATCATCTCCGCGAATATTAAACTGTGTTAATAATGCCCGTCACACTTGCTTTTTAAGCAGTGTCGGGGGATTAATAGCAGCACCTTAATGGCAAGTACAGTGACTTTACGATGAAAAAATCCATTTATGCCGCCATGCTTTCTGGCATTATTTGCCCTGGCAGTGGTCAACTCTGGTTAGGTAAAAAATTACTCGGCTGGGGATTTATCAGTGTCAGTGTGGTGTGTATTTTAGTATTAATGAATCAAATTATTAGCCGCGCCCAAGTGATTGCAGAGCAAATTTTGGCAGGTAATATTGGCAATGATTTAGGCTCTATTTATGCGGCAGTCTCTAATGTCGCACTCGACACTGGCAGCTCAAGCATGGCAACACTCACTTGGATATTTTTAGCCAATTGGGGACTCAGCATTATTAGTGCAGTTTGGCTCGGAGCTCAACAAGACAAGCAGCTTCAACTCCAATCAGAATCAAAAACAGCCGAATTGTAATGATCAAGTAGTGCATCAGCATCAGTCGGCTGTTTTGTGTTCTCTATAGACTAATAGCCTAATAGCGGCATTAGCTCGGAAATCGAATTACCTTCAGATTACTACGATGGTTTGTTGTCATCTTTAGACTGGGTCGGTTCAACATCAATAATGTCGTCATCCTTGTCAATATCGCGATCGGCATCGGCATTGTCATACTCGATTTGATGGCTGCGCGGTTGTTCATCTTTACTCTCAAAATCACCGTCGAACGTATTTCCCTGTTGATCAAATGGGCCTTTACCTGCAAATGGGCCTGATTGTCCGAATGGACTCTGCCCACCGCCAGCGCCAAATCCTGGAGGAAAACCACCATTAGCGATAACGCGAAGTTGCATACGTTTATATAAAAATGCAGCAATGGGCGCTCGGGTAAACGGCGTTAATAACACTAAACCGATAAAGTCAGTAACAAAACCTGGAATAAGTAATAATACTCCTGCGGCTGCTAACATCATGCCTTCAACAATTTCTTGTCCAGGTGCTTCACCACGGGCTAACTTCTCTTGCACCGACATTAAGGTACTTAATCCTTGGCTGCGCACCAGTGACACACCAACAACGGCTGTAAAAAGTACCAAGCCCACAGTTGCCCATGAGCCAATTGAACCCGCAACTTCTATCAGTACATTGAGCTCAATGACGGGAACTAAAACAAATATTAACAATAAAATAAAAAACATATTGGCCTCTAAGGATCGCTTTTTGATAGAGTGACGACTTACTAAGATAACAGAGTGGCGACCGATAAAATAACTGTTGCCGATGAAACTTTAATGGGGGTTAACGGGTCTCTTTTCAAGACGCGTCACGAATATCGCCCCTGTTTAATGAAAATGTTCGTAAAACATCGTACTGTGCTCACTCTAACACCGTTAACTTAAGTAAACTTTAAGACAACTTATGTATAAACCTGAACAGCTGCTCATTTTAACCACCTGCCCAGATGCAGAAACAGCGTCACGCATTGCAGCTGCATTGGTTGAGGCGAAATTAGCGGCTTGTGTGCAAATTGGCCAAGTCGTTGAATCAGTTTATCGATGGGACAATAACATCTGTCAGTCGTATGAAGTACCAATGCAAATAAAATGTATGACGAGTGATTATCATGCCATTGAACAACTCGTGATCCAAATGCATCCTTATGAAGTACCAGAATTCATTGCCACTCCGATTATCGGTGGTTTTGGCCCTTATTTACAATGGATAAAAGACAACTCACCATCATGAAAAAAATCGTCGCACTTTGCCTGACATCATTTTTACTGATGTCATCAATCATACTCTCACCAGTGGCACACAGTGCTAATTCGTCGAGCAGTAAATTCAGCTTTTTAAGCAGCGAACCTGAGTTAATGAAGGTTAACGATGCTTTTGTGTTTGATTATCAACAACAAGGTAATCAGCTCAAAATCAATTTTGTCATCGCCGAAGGTTATTATCTATATCGCGACAAATTGCAGTTTTCTGTTGATGGTGCGGTAATAGGTGATATTGAATTACCTCATGGTAAAAACCATCATGATGAGTATTTTGGCGACCAAGAGGTATTTTACTCGTTTGTAGAAATCCCGATTGCTTTTAAAGAAGCGCAAGCCGATGCCGTGTTTCACGTTACCTTTATGGGTTGTGCGGAAGGTACCTTGTGTTATCCGCCCACCAAACACGATGTCACTTTAACCGCCATTGCAGCAAATGATGGCACGTTAACCAATAAAGAAGTGATTGGCGCTGCGGATCAAGCTGAAGCAACAGATACCGCAACCGCTCCAATTACTCAACAAGACACCTTAAACCAAATGCTACAAAACGATAGCCTATTATGGACCTTAGTGATTTTCTTTGGTTTAGGTATTGGCTTAGCATTAACGCCTTGTGTGTTTCCGATGTACCCTATTTTGTCGGGTATTATTGTTGGCCAAGGCAAAAAGCTGTCTACTGCTAAAGCTTTCACGCTATCAATGGCTTATGTACAAGGAATGGCAATTACTTATTCCTTATTAGGATTAGTAGTTGCCTCTGCCGGACTTAAGTTTCAAGCGGCCTTACAACACCCAGCCATTTTAATATTTTTGGCCGTTATGTTTGTACTGCTGAGTTTGTCGATGTTCGGCATGTATGACTTGAAATTGCCATCAAAATGGCAAGAAAAAATGAACTCGATGTCGAACAACCAAAAAGGTGGCAACCTTATTGGCGTGTTTATGATGGGAGTGATTTCTGGCTTAGTGGCCTCACCTTGTACCACGGCACCGTTATCTGGCGTGCTTATTTACGTGGCGCAGTCTGGTGACTTACTGCAAGGCTTTTTAGCCCTGTATGTATTAAGCATGGGCATGGGCTTACCGTTATTAATTATTGGTACTTCGGGTGGTAAAATATTACCGCGCGCAGGGGCTTGGATGGATATTATTAAAACCATCTTCGGCTTCTTGTTGATTTCTGTATCGATTGTGATGATTGGTCGTATTTGGCCAGGTTTAGTGTCCGATTTACTTTGGTCTGTATGGGCAATAAGCTTAATCGCTTACTTAATGCATCAAAACCGGTTGTCAGAATTTAACTGGAAACAAAGTACTCGTGGGGTATTGTTATTACTGGCGTTGATGGCAAGTTTCTCATATGGCTTCCAAGCATTAATGACAAGTTTTGGTCACCAAAACCCAAACATGACTCAAACGAGTATAGATGGCAAAGCCAATACCGAAGCCAATCACTTTATCCGCATTAAGTCGCTACAAGACTTAGATCTTGAATTGGATAAAGCCAGTGTTAGCGGTAAAACCGTGATGCTAGATTTATACGCCGACTGGTGTGTGGCCTGTAAAGAGTTTGAAGCCATTACTTTTAAAAATGATGAAGTCGCCAAGCGTATGAACAAAATGGTGTTATTGCAAGCCGATGTCACCGCCAGTGACGACATTGATATTGCCTTACTTGAACACTATGGCGTACTGGGTTTACCGACGTTATTGATGTTTGATCAAAACGGTAAACAACGTGAAGACCTACGAGTAACCGGTTTTATGGGGCCAAAAGACTTTGCAGCTCATTTAGATTTGCTATTAGCAAAGTAAGTTAGCGAGCGATATTTAGCGGGTTCATTGGCTAAAACGCTATGTAAACAACACTAAATAAACATTATGTAAAACAGCATCTTTAGCGACTAAAGATGCTGTTTTTGCATTTAACGCATTAAAGTCATCGAAAGTTAACTTTTTTCTTATACAATATGATTTTATATCCCTCATTCAAGGCGCTTTATGGAACCCGCTATCCTGATTATCACCCTACTTTGCGGAATGCTTGTCAGCCGAGTAGGTTTACCGCCACTCATTGGTTATCTTGCAGCTGGTTTTGTATTATTCACCTTAGGCATTGAAGACACTAGCTTACCTATTTTGCAGCAACTTGCTGACTTAGGTGTCACCTTACTGTTGTTTTCTATTGGCCTGAAACTTGACCTTAGAAGTCTGTTTAAAGCCGAAGTATGGGCCGGTTCAAGTTTACACTTAATCGGTTCGATTCTATTTTTTGTTCCAATCCTTAAGCTTTTGGGCTTTTTAGGTATCGAACAGCTAGACGGATTTAGCTTTAACCAGCTGATGTTAATTTCGTTTGCACTCAGTTTTTCCAGTACCGTATTTGCTGTAAAAGTCCTCGAAGACAGTGGTGATATGCAGTCACTTTATGGCCGAGTGGCGATTGGTATCTTGATTATGCAAGATATCTTTGCGGTGGTGTTCCTGACTATTTCAAAAGGTAATATTCCTTCCGTTTGGGCCTTTGGCTTATTATTACTACCATTAGCCCGACCACTTATTTATAAGATATTCGACCGCGTTGGTCACGGTGAAATGCTGGTATTATTTGGTTTAGTCATGGCATTGGTGGTGGGGGCATGGTTATTTGAAGCTGTGGGGCTAAAACCCGATTTAGGTGCATTGATTATCGGTATTTTATTGGCTGGGCATGCAAAATCGTCTGAGCTGGCCAAGTCAATTTATTACTTTAAAGAGCTATTCTTAGTCGCCTTTTTCTTAACTATTGGCTTAAACGGACTGCCCACTTTAGCTGACATTGGTTTAGCCGCTATTTTAGTGGTGCTAATACCCGCTAAGATTTTGATGTTTGTTTACCTATTGACTCGTTTTAAACTTCGTTCGCGTACTTCATTACTCGCCTCATTTAACTTAGGAAGCTACAGTGAGTTTGGTTTGATTGTTGCGGCGGTTGCTGCACATAAAGGCTGGTTACCACCAGAATGGCTAATCATTATCGCGGTCGCCTTAAGCATTAGTTTCTTATTTGCGGCACCATTCAATAAAAGCGCCTCAAAGATTTATTTGCGTTACCAAGCCAAACTAAAAAAGCTAGAGCGCCATCCTTTACACCCTGAAGACAGGCAAATTCCTATTGGTAATCCGCGCTTTTTAATTTTAGGTATGGGGCGAATTGGCTCCGGTGCCTATGATGAGTTACGTTCAAAATACACTGGCGAAATTTTAGGAATTGAGCATAAACAAGAGTTAGTTGATTTCCACCGCAGCCAAGACCGTCATGTCGTACAAGGTGACGCTGGCGATACTGACTTTTGGTTAAAGCTTGAACGAGCACCACATTTAGAATTAGTGTTGCTGGCGATGCCAAATCACGTCGGTAATTTATTTGCGGTGCAACAACTGAAAAAGCTTAATTACGAAGGAAAAATCAGTGCGATAGTGCAATATTCAGAAGATGCCGAGTCATTAAAAGATTCTGGCGTGAACACTGTATACAACCTATATGAAGCCGCAGGCGCTGGTTTTGCTGATCATGTCATTAAAGAGTTACTTGATTCGCCACCAGAATTGAACCCCGAACTCGTCTCTGCCAATACGGCAGAATCTGATGTATCAGATATTGAGCAACCTCAAACACCATTATAAAACTAATGGTTATATACAGACGCCTAGATAACACTCTAGGCGTTTTTGTTTACTACAAAGTATTTTCAATTTTACTTCGGATAAACAAATCTCAGTTACAGACACAGTTAAGTCATGCTATAACTCATTAATAAGACTTTTCTTGTCACCCTTTTTTGGATTTTTTGAAGTATGTCAAACCCTGCTCAACGCGCGACTAAATTATTTGTTCAAACATTTGGTACTAAAGCTGACGACTTATACCAAGCACCCGGACGAGTAAACATTATGGGTGAACATACTGACTATAACGAAGGTCTCGCACTGCCCGCAGCAATTAACTTTCATACTGTTATTGCCGTTAAACATCGCGATGACCATTTATTTCGTGCCGTCACCACTGCTTTTCCTGGCCAAATCAAACAATGGCAATTTGGTGAAGAAGGTGCAGTCGCTGCAGATGATGATTGGGTTAATTACCTAAAAGGTGTGACAGCGGCTATGAACCAATCAGGTTTACGCGCAAAAGGCTTAGACTTGGCTATTGTTGGCGACGTGCCACTCGGCGCAGGATTATCTTCATCAGCAGCGCTTGAAATCGCTTTTGGGACAGCAATCAGTTATGCCAGTCAATTAAACTTATCACCTATGGCCATCGCCCAATTAGCTCAACGTGGCGAAAGCCAATTTATGCAATTAGATTGCGGTATGATGGACCAAATGATCAGTGCTATGGCCGTACCTGATCATGCTTTACTGATTGATTTTTTAGAGTTAGAAAGTGAACCGGTGTTATTGCCAGAAGAACTAAGCTTAATCGTAATTGATTTGAAACAAGACCGTCACGGATTTATGCAACAATTTGAACAGCGTAAACAAGAATGCAGGCAAATCACTAAGTTGCTTGGACTCGATTCGTTACGTGACTTGTCATTAAGCTTATTAACTCAACATAAAGAACTACTCAGCGATGAACAATTCCGCCGTGCTCGTCATATCATCAGTGAAAATCAGCGCACCAGTAATACAGCTCGAGCGTTACAACAAAATAATATCCCTCGATTTAGCCAGTTAATGGCGCAATCTCAAATATCTATGCGCGATGACTTTGATATTATCACGCCTGAAATAGACATCTTAGTCACCATGATTTCGACACTTATCGGTGAGCAAGGCGGTGTACGCATGAGTGATGGTTGTGTGTTGGCGTTGGTTAACCATGACCTCACAGATAAAGTGATCAATTTAGTCGAAAATCAATTTTTTAAACAAACGGGTATCGAAGCAGCTATTCACTTGTGTGCAGCCAGTGGCGGTGCCGGCCGCATTGGTTAATACGTTACAGATTAGAGAGGCATAAATGGTACGTTTTAGTGTGTTGGAACCTTGGCAAGATCCCCGTGGTGGTGAGATTGAACGGGTTAGAATTGATAATGGCATCATCGCACTTGAAGTATTAAGTTTAGGCGGAATTATTCGCTCGTTATGGACTCCAGATCGTAATGGTGAACGCAAAAACATTGTCTTAGGTTGCGACAGCGCCGAAGATTATTTAGCCCAAAAAGCCCATTTAGGTGCCATTGCCGGACGTTATAGTAATCGAATTGCTAATGGTAAAATGCAATATAATGGCGAGCAATACCAACTTAGTGTTAACCAAGCGACCAATTGTTTACATGGTGGCACAGAAGGTTTTAATCGAAAATTATGGCAGCTAGGGACCTTAAGTGACGGCGTACGCTTAACCTTAAAAAGTCCAGATGGTGACATGGGATTCCCAGGTAATTGCACCGTGCAATTAGACTACCGTTTAGTGGGCAACAATTTGTATATTGAAATGCTCGCCAGTACAGACAAAGCTTGCCCAATTAGTTTAACCCAACACAGCTACTTTAATTTAGACGGTAATCGCAGTGACACCAATGCTAAACATACCTTACAAGTCGATGCAAAAACCTACCTCTGCATGAATGATGTTGGCATACCAACCGCAATGCAACCCACTGCTGGCAGTGATTTAGACATGAAAGTGCCCACACCTATGTCGGTGCAAACTTCACGCGCGGCATTAGCTGCCACCAAAGGTTTTGACCATTGCTATGTGCTCGATAATCCGGGGGCTGATTTACAGAGGTTTGGTTGTTTAGCCAGTGAACAAAGTGGTCGCAGTATGACGCTTTACACCAATCAACCTGGGGTTCAAGTTTACGGCGCTAACTTTTTACAAGGCACTATAGGCAAAAAGCAACGAGTATTAAACGACCATCAAGCTGTATGTATAGAACCTCAAATGTTACCAGACTCGCCTAATCAGCCGGATTTACCCGGCGATGTATGGCTAACACCTGGTAAGTTGTATCACCACATAACTCGATACCATTTTGATGCTAAATAATAAGCCAGAACAAACCACTTTTAATGCTGAAGATATTGGTCAAATTGCCGTCGGGGCTTTTGCCATGTCGGTGCCGATTGCGTTTTCTGAAGAAGCATGGCGTTTATCTGCCAGTTTGCCGACATTAAACTTAGTACTTGTAGTGTTATTGTCGTTGGCGTTTATTACCTTATTTGCTTACCAAAGTGTATTTCAGGCAAATATCATTAAGCGTAAACAAGCGTTTTTGTTACGGGTAATTGCGGCATACATATTGACATTATTAGTGGTGGGAGTTGTGCTGTTGGCGTTAAATAAATTACCGTTATGGGACGATCCCATTTTAGCATTAAAGCGGATTATTTTAATCGCGATGCCCGCGTCTATGGGTGCGATTATCGTCGACAGTTTCGATAAAGAATAAACGACATAAAGAATTCCGAATGATTCTTTATGTCATTAACATCAATACTGATAGACGATTAATTAAGCTCGACAAACTAGGTTAATAGATAAGTGTGTACAGTGAATATTAAGTTGGTGAGTTCATATTATTAACACCATTAATCATCTTCATTCTCACCCATATCATCAAAGCTTTCATCATCATCTGAATCATCTAATTCTGGAATGTCATCATCATCTGTGTCAACTATGTCATCTGGTTCTGGCACGGGTTTCGCCTTACGTGGTGGCGCTGTGTCAGGTACTTTTGACAAATCGATACGTGATTGGTGCTTTAACATAAACTCAGCACGTGCAGCCTCCCAAGCACCGCTATACTCAGCTTTTGCTGCTTTTGTTTGCTCATCATCCAAGTCGTGTAAGTTAACTTTAACGATGTCTTCTACATACTCCACTATCGTATTACGGATGGTGTTATACAAGAAGATGCGTCCTGGTGACGCATCTGGTAGCTGGTTATCATGAACAACAATAGTGTTGCCTTTCGATGTTCTTAATTCACCAAACCAAAGTTGTTTTTTTGCAGTGTTATACATATATGCTAACGCCCTTAAATCAACACATATTCTAAAAATAATGCAGGATTATTGAAGATAATAGCTTCATACCGCACCACGATATCTGTTCTGTATTTCTGTGAGTATTTAAACAGAATATTTCTGAGAATCAATGCCTAAAATGATGAAATTTTGCGAAAATGCATAAAAATGTCTGTTGTGAGCACTTTTTAACGATTCCGTGTCATTTGTTTTACAAAATAATGTCCTAACAACAGTCATTGACCATCTTTAACCAATGACTGTGTGATAACGACTATCTCATCAAGACGTTATCTTCAAGACTCTGTCATCAAGACTCTAGCTTAAAAAAAACAAGCTTCAAGTTTTTTATCAAAATATATCGCGATTAGCATCTGGGTGTTAACCAAGATAGAAACAACCATCCATCATTTAGGCTTGCAGATCCAATACAATCTTGCCTTTATGTTGTCCCGACTCCATTCGCTTATGTGCTTCAACCACCTGCGAAAAAGCAAATACGCTATCAACAGGGATACTCATTTCACCACTATTGAGTAATGGCCAAACATACTCCGCTAAGCCATAAGCAATTTGGGCTTTACTGTCCACACTTTGTGGTCGTAGGGTTGAACCAGTCCAAATAACCCGTTTGGCCATAATTCGGAAAATATCCACAGTGGCTTGGGGACCTCGAGCCGTAGAAACCGACACCATGCGTCCATCTGTGGCAATGGCTTTGAGGTTTTCATTAATAAAGTCGCCACCTGCGATATCCATAATGACGTTAACACCTAAGCCATTTGTCGCGGCTAAGATTGGTTCAACAAAGTGCTGCTCATTATAGTTAATCGCTACGATAGCACCTTGGTCAAGACAGTATTGGCATTTCTCTGCAGTGCCAGAGGTTGCTAATACCGTTGCACCTAAACGACTCGCCATTTGAATAGCGGTAGTGCCAATGCCACCAGACCCCCCATGAATAAGGACAGTCTCACCTTCTTTAAGTCCGCCACGAATAAATAAGTTACCCCAGACAGTAAAAAAGGTTTCAGGAAGAGCGGCAGCTTGAACATAACTGTAGCCAGAAGGGATAGGTAAGCAATGAGCTGCGTAAGTGTTTACTAACTCGCCATAGCCGCCACCTGGCACTAAAGCGCAGACTTTGTCGCCAACTTGCCATTGAGTAACATCATCTGCCACATCAACAATCTCACCCGCTACTTCTAAACCAAGGATCGGACTGGCGTCTGCCGGCGGTGGATAAGCCCCTGCACGCTGTTTAATATCTGGACCATTAACGCCTGCGGCATAGACCTTAATCGTCACTTGACCCGCGGTTGGTGTCGCAAGGGTTGATTGTGTCATGGTCATAGCATTCGGTTCACCGGGTTGCTCAACAACCACATGGGTAAATTGTCTATTTAATGTTGCCATAAAATATTATCTCGGTTAATTGTTAAAGGTAAGATCCTAGCGTTAACGTTCTGTTGGTTTTTCGCAATATTCATTCACAATATTGACCAGTTTGTTAGCAAAGCCTAAAGTAGAGCATTTTTTAACCTAAAAAGGTTGCCTATACATTTTAAACAATTACTATACCCGCCCGTTCAAAACATGGAGCAAAATACTTGCTAAAGTACCTGTTGGTTTTACTGTCTATTTTCAGTATTCAAGCCCATGCTACGCCTATCCGTATCGCCTCA
Organism: Shewanella polaris; assembly: GCF_006385555.1. NCBI lineage: Bacteria > Pseudomonadati > Pseudomonadota > Gammaproteobacteria > Alteromonadales > Shewanellaceae > Shewanella > Shewanella polaris. The sequence continues at coordinate 4,213,954 of NZ_CP041036.1, forward strand.
GATATTTGGTGTCCATACATCTGCGAAAATCAAACTGGCTACGTTGTAGAGCTCACTCGTCGAGCCTTTGAAATTCAAGGTCAATCAGTTGAATTCCAAACAATTCCTTATAAACGCGCCCTAGTTGAACTACAAAAAAACAACATTGATGCTGTATTAGCATTGACGCCCCACACCATTACCGAAAATCAGTTGATAAATGCTGATGTGATTGTGGGCTATAAAAGCACCGACTTTTATACCCTTGTTGGTAGTAATGAAACATTCGGGAAAATTACCGACCTCAATCAATCTCAACAAATTGCAGTCGTAAGCGGTTATAGTTATGGCGTAGAACTAGATGCTTGGTTTAATGCTCATACTAATACTTATTTTGCTACAGGTCGCGATCCATTAGCAATGAACATTATACGTCTAGTAAAAGGTCGCCATTCGGTAATTGTCGGCAACAAAAATGTCATTGAGTACACCACAAGTCAATTAAACTTAAGTCAGCAACTTCGCTATGCGGGCACCATGGGTAAACAGGTCCCCTTATATGTTGGTTTTAATCAGCAAAATAAGGCCGGTTCAATCACCTTTACTAATGGCATCAACATGCTAAAAGCCAATGGTGAATATCAAAAAATAATCTCGAAATACAAAGTATTACCCGATGCAACCTCTGACAAAGCTAGCCACAGTAATCTGCAAAAATTTCTGCCCATCTTTAATTAATCTTGCTTGCTGTTGTTATGCCATACGGAATTGACAGCAAGGTGTAAAACTTCGTAACACTCTTCTCACTGCATAACCTTAGCAAGTTAGTTACACTGCTCTAAAAAAGATAACAATCATCATTTTGGGTTTATTGGCATCGGTTTTCTGCTGTCAAAGGAGTGTTTATGCGCGCGTATCGTCAACTGCTGTTATTGGTATTAACCAGTTCAGTTATCTTTTCAAGTTTGGCTTCAGAAATAGTGCAAAGTAAAGGCCATTTCGACGACAAGTTTCGTCAACTTGAAGAAAGTCTGCCCACCCCAAATGATTACCGTAATGCCGCTGGCGAGCCGGGTAAAGATTATTGGCAACAACAAGTGGATTATCAAATCAAGGTCACTCTTGATGAACAACAACGCAGTATAAGTGGCGAACAAGTGATTACTTATCACAATAACTCACCTTACACGCTTAAATATTTGTGGTTGCAACTAGAACAAAATCGCTTTAAGTCAGACTCAATAGCTGAACGAAGCGCTACCTTTACAGGTGTAGATGATAGTGTTAATGCCAGTAATACATATGGTGATAACGCCTTTGCTAAAATAGATTTACACACCCTACGTCGTCAACAATTTTTAGCCGATAATGAAATGGGCTATCGCATCAATGGCGTGACAGACACAAGTAACAAGCCATTAAAATACACCATAGTGGGTGCGCAAATGCGGGTTGATTTACCGCAACCACTAAAAGCCAAAAACACCACTAAATTAAAAATTAGCTACGCGTACAATATTTTAGAAGAAGATGCTGTAGGCGCGCGTTCAGGTTATGAGCATTTCCCTGATGACGAACGTGAAGACGGCAATGACATATTCTTATTGGCGCAGTGGTTTCCTCGTGTTGCTAGTTATTCCGACTACGAAGCTTGGCACAACAAAGAGTTTTTAGGCAGTGGTGAGTTTACCTTAGAGTTTGGTAATTACGATGTCAGCATGACAGTACCCAGTGACCATATCGTCACCGCCACTGGCGTTTTGCAAAACAGCAAAAAAGTGCTTTCATCTCAACAACTACAGCGTTTAGATAAGGCTAAAACAGCCGACAAACCAGTATTTATTGTCTCGGCAGACGAAGCGCTAGCCAATGAATCCAGTACCGAAAAAGGTACTAAAACGTGGCATTTTAAAGCCGAAAATGTGCGCGACTTTGCTTGGGCATCATCACGAAAATTTATTTGGGACGCGCAAGGCTATCAGCAAGGTGGTAGTAATCCGCAAGTAATGGCGATGTCCTTCTACCCTAAAGAAGGCGGCGAACTGTGGCAACGTTATTCAACCGCATCCATAATCCACACGTTAAAGGTCTATTCACGCTTTACCTTTGACTATCCTTACCCTACGGCCAATAGCGTCAATGGCCCAGTAGGCGGCATGGAATACCCAATGATTAGCTTTAATGGTCCGCGCACTATTTGGCATGACGATGAAAGCCGCACGTATACCTTGTCTGAAAAACAATTCTTAATCGGCGTGGTGATCCATGAAGTGGGCCATAATTATTTCCCGATGATTGTAAACTCAGACGAGCGCCAATGGACCTGGATGGACGAAGGCTTAAACAGCTTTTTAGACGGCATAGCAACCCGCGAATGGGACCCTAACCTATCGTGGGGACGTGAGCCTAGTGACGTACTTGAGTACATGAAGTCTAACGTACAAGTGCCTGTGATGACCCAGTCAGACAGTGTATTACAGCTTGGGCCAAATGCTTATATTAAGCCTGCGGTGGCATTAAACATTTTACGCGAAGTGGTTTTAGGCCGTGAGCTATTTGATTTTGCCTTTCAAGAATACAGCCGCCGCTGGATGAATAAGCGTCCAACACCAAGCGACTTTTTCCGCACCATGGAAGAAGCCTCAGGAGTCGACTTAGATTGGTTTTTCCGTGGCTGGTTTTACACCACAGATCATGTGGATATTTCACTCGACCGTATATACAAATTACGTTTAGACACGAATAATCCTGATATTGATTTTGAACGCCGTCGTCAGGCATACCAAGAAAAACCGATGCCATTGTCTGTTAAGCATAATCAGCAAAGTGGTCAAAAAACTTGGGTTGAATTAAATGCTGACAATACCGATTATCATGATCAGCATGATCAATTTAGTGTCACCAATAAACAACGTAATAAGTACAACAAGAAGCACGCGGAACTCGATCCATGGGAGCAACAAGCCCTGGCACGAGCATTAAAAGAAGATAAAAATTATTACGTGTTCAACTTTAGTAATCTTGGCGGTTTGGTGATGCCAATATTACTCGATCTCACTTTTGAAAATGGTGATACTGAGTCAATGATGATTCCGGCTGAAATTTGGCGTCGTTCACCGTTTGAAGTCAACAAACTGATTGTGACTGACAAAGATAAGATATTGGTGTCTGCGGTAGTCGATCGTCGTGGTGAAACCGCCGATGTAGACATTGAAAACAACTATTATCCTAGACAAATTATTCCATCGCGCATTGAAGCCTTTAAAGAAGAGGAGCGTAAAGGGAATAAGTATCGCGATATCATGCACGATAACAAAGAAGCGTTAAAAGACCCTGACATTAAAGTGAAGAAAAAATAATGCGTATTTCAATATTATTTTGGCTCAGTCTGGTGGGTTTATTATGTTTCGCTGGTGCGGCTAATGCCCACCAGCAAAAAGAAGCTTATACCAGTATCGTGTTTAATCAGCACAGTGGAATGCTTGAAATTCAGCATCGATTTTATCTGCATGATGCTGAACATGCGGCGCAACAGGTGATTGATAAAAATACCGATATTATTAGCGATCCCGTTAGCCGCGAAGCTTTTGCTTACTATGCTATTTCAACGTTTTCGATGCAGGATCAACAGCTACACCCATTAACCTTGACCTATGTAGGTACGGAATTACAAGGTAAGTATTTATGGGTTTATCAAGAAACACCGATAACGGCTGACATGGAAGGGTTTTATTTAAAAATGACCACCTTGCAAGAATTGTGGTCAAAGCAGGTTAATCATATAAATGTTGAGCGCGACAAAAAAGTGAATTCTGTCAGGTTACATGTTGGCGAAAGTTGGCATTACGTTGAAGTGGCAAAGTAACTCTTAACGTTGCATGGCTGAAAGACTCTATCCATTTAAACTCACACGCATGGCTGCGTGTGAGTTTGTAAGTTAGTCATTCATACCAATTCCACTAGTGATAATAAACGGCTATCAAACAGACTTATGTCCTGCTGTTATCCACCGATTATCTAACCTTATGGGGTAAACTATTTGGGCTCAGGTACCGCCACAGCATCGAGGGCGTCAGCCAAGGTAGAATAAGTCACACATTGTACACCATCGGGCTTAAAGCCTGCTTTAGCTAAGGTTTTAAGCGGTTGAAATTGAAAGTCGGCCAGCAATACCCGAGTGTTATGGTGCTGACATTTATTGATAAATTTATATAAAGCAGACACGCCACCAGAGTCGAGTATAGACACCCCATCAAGATATAAAATCACCCCATCTTCGTCGGTACTTAAATAGCCTAATTCGCCAAAAGCACTATCTGCTGCGGCAAAAAATAATGGACCATTAATTTTAAAGACTTTCCAGCGTGGCGGTAAGGTGACATTAACCAACTTTTTATGTTCGCTAATATCACGCACCTGAGTCATATCGGCCACTTGCTTCATAAACAATAATGACGCCAAAATAATCCCAAAGCTTATCGCGATGACCATGTCGAAGAAAATCGTTAATAACAAGCACACCATTAAAACAAGTATTTCACTTGAAGGGGCTTTTTTAATTAAATGAACAATTTTAGGTGCTTCGCTCATGTTCCATGCCACCATAAGCAACAATGCTGACATACCAGCCATGGGAATATAAGCCAAAATAGTAGTAAGAGATAACAATGACACTAATACCACAATGGCATGGATCATTGCCGCAAATGGCGTGACCGCACCGGCTTTATAGTTAGCAGCCGAACGAGCAATAGCCGCCGTAGCGGTAATACCACCAAAAAACGGTGCAATAATATTACCAATACCTTGGCCGAGCAATTCGCTATTAGCGCTGTGTTTCTGCCCCGACATACCATCTAGCACTACTGCACATAATAATGATTCAATGGCGCCTAACATGGCGATGGCAAACGCTGCAGACAATAAATCACTGGCTAATTGCCAACTGAACACCAATGGCACGTCGTCGACTTGAGTACGTAACCAAGGCCATTGAAAATCGGGTATCATTGATGGAATACCCGCCCCAGTGGTGCCATCGGCCAAGGTAAAGCTAAAAGTGGAACCTATGGTGGCCACATTAAAGCCTTGCTGATTCAATACCAAGGCGACAAGACTAGCAACAATAACGGCAGGAAGATGGGCTGGAACGGGCAACTTAAATTTAGGCCATATGATAAACACCAATAATGTGCTTACCCCCACAACCACTGTTGGTAACGACAATTCAGGTAACGCTTGGGATAATGCCACCACTTTACCCACAAAGCTTTCGGGCATTTCCTCAATACTTAGTCCAAAAAAGTCTTTTACTTGCAACACCGCAATCACCACACCAATACCGCCGGTAAAGCCTAAGGTGACTGGCTCTGGAATATATTGAATATATCGCCCTAGCCGAAACAGCGCCATGATGATCAAGATAATTCCAGATAAAATACTGGCAAGCAATAAACCAGACAGGCCATATTGGTGAACAATGGGATATAGAATCACCACAAACGCGGCAGTAGGACCCGATACGCTATAACGAGAACCACCAGATAATGGAATAATAAACCCGGCAATAATAGCGGTATATAACCCATATTGAGGTGCAACACCAATGGCAATGGCCAACGCCATCGACAAGGGAATAGCAATAATGCCAACCGTTAAGCCAGCTAATAAATCTTTAGAAAAAGTACTGGCTTTGTAAGGGGCGTCTTTAAAAGACTCTCTAAGCGCATTGCCAATACGAAGTGAAAATAAATGTGAGCGGTATTTCATTGAGGCGATCCCATAACCAAGTAGGTCGAAAAGATACCCCTCATTATAGGCCGATTGCCTCACAGTACAATCAAATTAAATTAGCATTAAGTGATAATTTAATTATCATCATATTATAATGTTTTTCTGCATTTCAATAACCCAATATTGGCACCAAACTCTACCTACAAAAAAGCCACCTAATAATAGGTGGCTACTATCGTTATCCTAATTTAACGGCTAAAGTTAATGGTCACTTTACGGCCGCTATTAGTTTCTATATTTTGGTAATCCCAATCATAGTGGTTAATTAAACGAGTGGTTAGCTCAAGCCCTAAACCAAACCCTAATTCTTCACTGTGGTGATGACCAGAATCAGACTCATTAATCATGCTAACAGATGTTGTCGATTGCTTAATAATGACACGACCTTCAATGGTGTGTTGCAACGCATTACGGATTAAATTATTCAACACAATTCGACATAACGTTATTGGTAATTGATGAATTGAGTCATCTGTTTCGATACTTAATTCAATATCTTTTCCCTTGGTTAAATAGCTCAACTCTTGAACCAATTGACGGATAAGCTGGCCTAAATTGACTTCTTCCATAGGTAAGCTTTGATCTTCATGTCTTGTTAACCATAGTAAGGTTTCAGTAAGATCTGTCATGGTCAGGCCTGCACGCTCAATGCGATGAACAACTTGAGCTTGTTTTTCTGCACTTGCCCCTTTGCTTATCAGTTTTTGCAATAATTCTGTATTCGTTCGAATAACCGCAATCGGTGTACGCAGCTCATGGCTGGCATAACTTAAAAACTGTTGCTCGCGGGCTAAACTGTCTTGGACAGAACGTAAACTGGTTTTAATAATATTGCCTAAGATATTTAATTCACTGTAATGAAAGTCTGGCATTGGTTGCTCAAGTTGTTGAGTATTGAGTCCTTTAGCCCAGTTCTTCAATCTCTCAACCGGAACCGTCACTCGGCGCATCACTAAAATGAGTACCACTGCAAACGCCAAAATACCTAGCAAGCCAGTTAACAATATGACGAGAAAATACGGCGGCCCATCACCCTTAAACATACTGTGGCTATTGCGATCGAATACCGTTGATACAAAACGTATTTCATCTCCAACTTTCATTTTCATAACGAAATAACCAGCGTCTGGTGGTGTTATAAAATTACCGCCAACAATTTTTTTATTCAGCACATTTAACTCGCTTGGCGGCTCAACCATTATTTGCTTTACGCTTTCGGGTAGATCTTGCCAACGAGAAGCCACCGTAAAGACTTCAAACTGATAAGGCTTACCATCTGTAACCTGTTGCTGTCCTTGGGCATACATAGCAACCCGCATTGACGAATCCATGCCAGATATAAAATAATGTAGGCTTAAAATCGACAGGATCAAAATAGTGCTGATACCGGTGATCAACATAGCCAACAATATATAAAGCCGAATACTGGGGATTATTTTCATTACAGATCAGATTCCTTTATCGCAAAACCATAACCGCTAATAGTGTGCATCAATTTATGTTCATGCTCGGCATCAATTTGTTTACGTAAATTAAAAATATGCACTTTTAAGCTGTTACTGTCTGGTTGTTCGTCGCCCCACACGGTTTGCATTAATTTTTCGCGCGATACTGGATTAGGGCTAGCATTCATTAACACGGTTAAAATTTTCAACGCTGTTGGCGACAATTTTAACTCCACATTGGCCCGATAAACCTGTTTTTGCTGTAAGTCGATTGATAAGTCGGCGACGGTAAGCTTTTGCACTTGGCCACTACGGCGCTTTGCCAACACTTTAATACGCACAATCAATTCTTCCATGGCAAACGGTTTAATTAAGTAGTCGTCAGTGCCATTGGCAAAACCATTAAGTTTATCATCTAGCGTATCGCGGGCTGTGAGCATTAATACTGGCACATCAATGCCGTCGGCGCGTAAAGATTTGCACACTTGCAAGCCATTCATCTTGGGTAAATTTAAATCCAAAATGACCACGTCGTAATAATTTTTCTGAATTAAGCCAAGCCCTGCCAGTCCATTGGCGCTGTGATCGCAAAGAATATCTTCTAGTTCTAAATACTCAATCACCGCCGTCGCTAAATCGAGATCATCTTCAACCAGTAGTAACTGAAATTTATCGGTTGTCATCGAGCGGGCTCCTTATTTTATACTGGCGCTGTCGCGTCGTGATTTGGGCGTAATTTATTCATAACTTTAGTCATAAAGTCTTTTGTTTCACATTGAATCAATAACAATGACGGTGTTAGCAACAAGGTAATAACTGTGGCAAATAAAATACCATACCCCAGCGCCGCTGCGGCAGGAATTAAAAACTGCGCTTGTAGTGAGGTTTCACCTAATAATGGAGCTAAGCCAGCAAAGGTAGTCACCGAGGTAAGCAATACCGCTCTAAGTCGCCCTGTGCATGATTCTACAATGGCATCGTGTACAGATAATCCTTCTTCTTTAATTAACTCGTTAAAGCGCGATACTAACAACAAGCTGTCGTTTACCACGACACCACTTAACGCCAAAATACCGTTTAACGATAAAATACTAATGGTTAAGTCATTCCACCAATGGCCTAAAATAGCCCCAACAATACCAAACGGAATGGCGGTCATAATGATCATAGGTTGCACATACGACTTTAACGGGATTGCCAACAAGGCGTATATGGCAATTAACGCTAACACAAACATTGATTCAATTGAGCTTGTGGTTTCCGCTTGTTGCTCTGCTTCACCAGCAAAGTTAAAGCTCACACTAGGATATTGCACCTCTAACTGTGACACTACTGTGCGCTGAAGTTGACTAACAAGCTCGTTTGAAGCAATTTTGTCTTTGTCTAATACTGCACTAATATACACAGCTCGTTGGCTGTCTATGCGCGTAATACTCGACGGTTGATAATCATTAAAAATGTCCGCAACGTGACTTAATGGCACTATGGTGCCGTCGCTGGTTCTTACATTGGCAAGCAGAATATCTTCTATGGTTTGACGATCTGCATCTGGGTAACGCACCCGAACTTTCACTTCATCTTTGCCGCGTTGAAAACGTTGCACAACGCCGCCACCAAATGATTGCAATACTTGAGCAGATAAAGTTTCAGTATCAAAACCTAACGCGCGGCCCTGCTTAGTTAATTCAAAACGATACTGTGGTTCGCCAAAATCTAAGTTATCGTCAATGCCGCTAACACCATCCATTGCTTCTAATACAGCTTTTAACTCGGTTCCAGCAGCAAAAACAGATTCACTGTCTCTCGCTTTAATTTCCACTTTAAAGTTATCGAGCATCTCTTTTTTCGACAAGATTTTAAGTTTTTTAATGCCTTCCATTTGACCCACTAGCTCGGTCCATTTTGTGGTGAATTCTTTAAGGGTATACGGACTATTACTGGCAAGCTCAACTTGAACTTGGCCTGAGTCACTACTACTTGCCATCACATGTAAACTGGTTAAATAGCTGTCTTTGTTGTCATCATCATTTTGTTGTGCCGATGGCTGTGCTAATGATTGCGCCAATGATAGTGCTGAAAGCTGAGCATCAACTTGCTTAGCGGCATTTTCTAAGGTCATTAAATTTTTATAGGTTTGACCAAAGCTGGCGTCGTTTTGCATCGAAAAATCTGCCACCACAGTATCACCAGCAATATCAGGGAAAAACGCTACCCGCACACCACCCGTAATCGGCATACTGGCAACGACAATAAATACCGTAATAAACAGCATGACGACTGCGTAACGGAAACGCAGTGCAAGTTCAATTGATGGTTGATAAATATCTCGACTAAACCACTTTAAGCCACTGTCGGCAGCATGTTGAATATGATTAAACCATGACTTTTCAACCCGTTTTTTGGTATCAATATGGGCTAAATGCGACGGTAAAATAAATTTCGACTCAATCAATGACAACATTAAACAAATGGCAACAACAGTACCAAACTGGGCATAAATTTGCCCTAAACGACCTTCAACATTAGCCAAAGCCACAAAAGCCACTACCGTCGTTAGCACACCAAATATAGTCGGCGTGGCCACCTTTAACGTGCCTTTAATGGTGTTATTGATGTTATCGCCGTATTTTTGTCTGGTGCTGTAAACACTCTCTCCCACCACCACGGCATCGTCGACCACAATACCCAGCGCCATAATAAAGCCAAAGGTGGTCATTTCATTTAGGGTTAAGCCGGCAAAGTTGTTGGTCATAAAAAATAAGGTGCCAAAAAATACAAACGGTAGCCCTGCTGCAACCCAAAATGCCACTCGTAAGTTTAAGAATAACGCTAAAATGATAAACACTAGCGCGATACCGCTTAGGGCATTTTTAACCAATAAGCTTAACCGTTCGGTAATAAGAGTACTTTTGTCATGCCAAGAAGCGATGCTCACATTAGCGGGCAACATTGTTGAATTACGCCATTTTTCGATAACTTGTTTTGCTTGATCGACAATATCAACAATATCGCCGTTTTCATCCATAACAATTTCAATCGCACTGGAATTAGCTTTGTTGTATCGCGACAATACAAAGGTGTCGTCGGCAAATTCGTCTTTAACGGTGGCAATATCGCCCAGGGTAATAAGCGAACCTTGGCTGTTGCTGATAATCGGAATAGCCATAAAATCTTCTAATTCATAGGCTTGTTCTGATACTTTTAAGCGTACGGTTTTGTCGTCGTTATATAAACTGGTCGAAATTGATGCTGACGATTCGGCATTCACAGCATCAGACACTGAGGTTAATGTGAGTCCGTAGGCTTGCAACTTAGCTTCGTCAACTTCGATAGAAATCATTGGCTCAGCTTTGGCCTTAATTTCTAAATCATGAATAGCAGACTGACTTAATAAGTCTGATTTAAGCTGTTCGGCTAACGCTTGCAAAGTTGCACGATCGGCATCACCGTATATTTCAATCCATAAGGCATGATCTTGCATGCGCATTTTATCGATAACGGGATTTTCCGCTTCGGTTGGAAAGTTATAGATAGCGTCGACATTGGTTTTAATGTCGGTTAGCAAGGTGTCTAAATCATAAGAACTGGTTTTCTCAATCATCACACTACTGCCACTGGCATTAGATGTTGATGTAATACGTTTAATACCTGGGACAGTTTCTAATGCATCTTCAATTTTAATCGCAATGCCTTCTTCTGCCAGCACAGGATCACCACTGTCGTAAGTGACTGACACGGTAACTCTGTCGGGCTCTAAGCTAGGAAATGCTTCTTTGCGCAAGCTGGTTAACGAAAACAAGCCTACTATTATCATGCCTATTAACAGCAAGTTAGCCGCAACTGAGTTTCTAGCAAACCAAGATATTGCCCCAGTATGTGTTGATTGCTCGTCCAACATAACTTACACCTCAACCTTAGCAAGCACCTTAATGCCCACTTTAAAACTGCTTAAAGGGCGCTTAATAATCTGCATTAAGCCAGACTGGGTTTGCTGTTCGTTAGCGATAGGTGACACATACACAAAACCCTCTTTCTCAAATGCAATGGCGGCCGCTGATTTAGCAAGAAGTCCATTATCATCAACAAACCAAATATCACCTTGTTGCGAAATAGCCGATGAAGGTAATTGCCATAAATTGCTTAATGTTTTTCCGTTAATTTGCGCTTTAACAAAAGTGCCAGGGTATAAGTCAGCTTGTTGTGCAAGTGGATTATCAACCACCACAATTAATGACCGTTGACGACTGGTTTGGGTTAAATGTTGCTCTACACGCTCGATATAACCTTGCCACTGGTTATGCCCATTAGCACTGTACAAGGTGACATTCCAAGGGGTTTTAGCCAGTTCAGCATTATCAAAATCGGGTAGGTTTTGCCATTGTAAATCAGATAATGGGACATTAATTTCCACTTCTGCAATACTGTATAAGGTGCCAAGTTGAGTGCCTGTCTGCACATAACTGCCAGGTTGAATATCACGGCTCACCACCAGCGCATCAAACGGTGCGGTAATCTTGGTGTACGCCACGTCTTGCTTGGCTTTTTTAAGCGCTAACTTGGCATTTTCTAATGCTGCGGTGGCTTGAGCCAGTTGCGGAGTTCTTAGTACTAGTGGAGAGGCTGGCTCGCCAGACAAACCTGAACGTAACCATTCTGATTTAGCTTGCTCCCCTTCACGTTGTTCTTCTAATAAATCAAGTTCAGCTTGAGCAACATCGGTTTGTGCTTGGGTTAAAGCTTGTTGGTAACTGATGTCATTAATCTGGCCTAATACAGTGCCTTTTTTAATAACCTGACCGGATTCAAACTGACGTGAAACACTGTCAATCTTGCCACTTATTTCGGCACTCAAGGTTAGCTCATAGCGCGGTGTTGCTTCACCAAAACCAATCACTTCAGCTTGATATTCTTGTCCACTTACAGCCACTACACCCACTTGTGGTAATAATGATACCGCTGTAGTTGTGGCTACTGGCTTTTCAATTTTCTCTACCTCTGGCGCTTTTTGATTAGGCGACGGCGGTAAGTGCGATGCGGTATACCCTACTGCAACAAAAATACTGCCCAATGATAATACAGTGACAATAACGTTTAGACGATTAAGCTTCATGCGATACCCCTAAGCCCAACGCTAGGCCTAAATCAATTCGGTTTATAAGACGGTTATAAATAGTGTTGGCAAGCTGTGCTTCAACATCAAAGGTTTGTTGCTGTACCGTAAGTAAATCAAAAATATCAACTAAGCCTTGGCGATACTTTTGCTCATAACTCACAAAGCTACGTTGAGCACTGAGTCGAGCGTCGGTTAAATGCTGTTGTTGTTTAGCAAGGGAGTACTCTTGGCCAACGGTGTTTTCAACTTCGTTAACCGCATTTAATAAGGTTTCTTGGTATACCCAATAACGCTGCTCAGTAGTTAACTGCGCTAACTCCGCTTGTGATGTTAACTTTCCCCCTTGAAACAAAGGTGCAGATAACTGCCCAAGCACACTCCATAATGGTCCCGTTAATAAAGCATCACTTGGTGACTCGGCCATGTCAGTTAAACTGGCGGATAGACTGATCGACGGCAACATGGCTTTATAGGCGGCATCGGTACGCAATGCTTCTGCTTCAATATTGTAAAAGGCGGTTTTAAGGTCAGGACGTTGACTCAAGTTTTGTTGCCCCAGCGAGCTAAGAGGATTTAATACAGTAGGAAATGCTGCGACAATATTTACGGCTAAATCGTTACCGGTCCATTGTCCTGTAAGCAAAGTTAAATCACGCTTACTTTGAGCGAGTTGTTCTTGATAGTCAGCTAACGTTGCTTTTGTGCTGGCAGCACTGGTATTGGCATTATCAAGGTCTTCTAAACTGCCTAAGCCAACACGGTAACGCGACAAAATCAGTGCTTGGTTGTTTTCTAATACCGCTAAACGCTGGGTTTCAATCGCCACAAGTTGTTGCTTAAGGCTAATGTCTAACCAGCTGCGCATCACGTTGGCAGCCACTAAGTCTTGCGCACTTTGTAGACTAGCTTGCGTACTGGCAATGTCTTTTAATGCAGCGTTGCTGCTGTCAGCTATTTTTTGCCATAAATCCAGCTCCCAGCTCACGGTAATATCAGTAGTGTAACTGTCATCACTGTCTTCTGTTGACGATCCACTAAAGCTAGCATCCACTGTTGGTAAGCGGCTTGCAGAGGTAATACCGTGCTGAGCATAGGCCATATTTAGCGCCACCACACTTTGTTGTAGGCTGGGATTATTCTCTAGCGCGGCAGTCATAAATTGTTGTAATTGAGGTACGTTAACCAAGTCTGTTAGTCGTGCTACCGATTGCTCAGGTACCTCGTTAGCATTTGATGTCGCCAATAATTGTTCAATTAAGCGTTGACTAATATCGGTTTGATTTTGACTGGCTTGGTCGGCGTAATTGACATTATCGACAGCGCTGCAGCCCAATAGGCCCGCCACGAATAGTGCAAGCATTGCTTGTTGTACAGCGGGTTTTGCTTTCATCAAATACCTCTCCAAACTTGTGTCTTGCACAATAATGGCTACAGCATACAGATGAGTGGGTTAAGACGAGGTTAAGGTGGGGATAGGCTTTCTCTTGAATAAGCGTTTGCAACATGGACCACTTTCTAGTGGTATGTTCATCAACTCGAACGGATCACCTTAGAACAACTCAGCAAAGATCACTGAGCAGTTCTCTATTGAATACACTAAAGAACCACAAAAAACGGCGTTAATTCTTAATAAAGGGCATTTTTGCTCTAATGCCCCTTCAACCGCCGACTCAATGCACTTTGACTGATACCGAGTATCTGCGCTGCTGCGGTTTGGTTATTGGCTGTTCGACTCATTGCCTCGTCCATTAAAGCCTGATTCATTTGTGCAATTGTGGGTAAGGATTTAGGAAAGATAATTCTGTCTTGTGGGGGTTCAGTCAATGACTTGTGTTCGTTGATGGCTTCCATAAAAGCTGAGGTATTAAGTGCTATGCCATCGCTGCGACTGACGGCATCAAATACCATTCCTTTTAGCTCGTGTAGATTGCCGGGGAAGTCATAGTTAGCTAATTTAGAGGCTAAATCTGCCGGTTGAATTGGCGCAGGTAGATTCATTTCAGCTGCTGCTAAAGCGATAAAATGATTGATCAACATAGAGATATCTAACTTGCGCTCAGCTAATGGCGGTAATTTAATTTTATGGGCGCGTAAACGGTAGAGTAAATCGCTTCTAAACTCACCTGCTTGATGAAGTTTTAGTAAATCATCTTGAGTCGATACGACAAACTTACATTTTACTGGGTAAGCAGTGTCGCTACCTAGAGGATAATATTTTCTAGTTTCAAACACATCTAAAAGCTTAACTTGGGCATCAAGTGACAAGGCGCCAATTTCGTTAAGATAAAGCACTCCTCTACCCACTTGATGTAATAACCCCGCAACGGCTTCTAATTCACCATTATTATGGTGATACAGTTGGCCACACATTTTTTGTTCAAACACCTCGCTACTAATGCCCGCTAAATTAATACTAATAAAGGGTTCATTCGGGCTGTAAAGTGCATGGCAAGATCGAGCAAATTCGCTTTTACCTGTGCCGCTAGCACCATAAATTAATAACGGTTCAGAACTAAATGATACTGCTTCAAGATAACGGAATTGATCTAATAACTGTGGCTCGCAAGTAAGAATATTATTGAATGCTTGTGGGTTATCTAAAGTGCGACTTAAAAACTTCTCTTTGATATAAAGGTAGTTTCTTTCAAGTCCGACAACTTCAAGTGCTCGGCGTACTGTGCGTGCAAGGTCATCGACATTATCTGTTTTGATAAAGTAGTCGTAGGCACCATTTTTAATGCAACGTACTGCTGTATCAACCTCATTAACACCCGTGACAATTATGACGCGAGTATTGGGGAAATTACTGCGGATCATGCCTAATAACTCTTCACCAGAGTGAAATGGCATAGTGAGATCAACTAGCACTAGCGCATAATCACCCACTTGTAAGCGACTTTCTACCTGGCGACTATCAACACAGGTGTCAATCTCGGCTTCGGGAACCAAACGATTAAGGGTCACCGCTAGCGTGCGTAACCAAGGGGCTTCATCGTCGACTAAGAGAATATTTCTAGCGAGTTTCATTTATTATCCTATTGTGCCAATGCGAAAGTCAGGCGAATTTGTGTACCTTTGCCAATACTCGACTGTATCTGCATTTCTCCATGGTGTTCTTTAATTATTTTACTGCATACCGATAAACCTAAGCCACTGCCACCTTCGTTTCGCCGAGTGGTAAAGAAGGGTTCAGTTATACGTTTTAACGTTGCACTGTTCATCCCGCAACCATTATCTTTAATACTCAATATGGCAATATCGTCTTCTATACTTGTCTCGATTACTATCGCGCCTTGCTCTGCAAGACAGGCATTACAGGCATTTTGAATAAGATTAATTAACACCTGATGTAATTGTTGAGCGTCGCCTTTAATCATAGGGCTGGATTCACTTAGCTTTAAGGTGATTTGATGATATTTGGTTTGATTAGCGGTAAGACGCTGGGCGACTTGAACCACATCATTAAGACAAACTTGAGTATATTCATCAGCAATATGAGGCATGGCATAACGCTTTAAATCATTAACTATTCGGCTGATGCGTTTAGAGCCCTCTTCGATAGTACCGCAACTATGTTGCAGCTCATCTATAGCGACATCTGGGGGTAAGCCTGCAATAAGCCAGAAAGGATTTTGTTTCTGGTAATGAGATGCGGCTGGGGTTAAATCTTTTATTGCGGCGGTAAAAAGAGATACCGCGTGTACAATTAAGCCGGTTGGATTATTGATTTCGTGGGCAATACCCGCAGACAACTCACCTAACGAGGCTAAACGGCTGGCTTCTTCATTGGCTTGTCGCAATCGATGCTGCTCTGTTGACTCGGCAAGTAGAATAACTACCTGCTCTTGAGCAATAGGGTGAATTTGTAATTGCCAAAATTGTTGTTGATACACCATATCAGCAGTAAGTGATTTTTGGCTAGTTAACACATCAAGCACTGCCATTCTAAGTATAAAAACATCATGATCGATATAGTAAAATTCATCAGAAACTAACAAATGGATATTGTTATCATTACTCCACAAATGCTGGAGCTCTTTATTGACTATGGTTACTCCGTCGGGGATACCATCAAGCACAGATTGGAACTGCTTCGACAATTCGGATATCTCAGCTTCAATACGCTTACGTTGAATTAATTCAGCATCGAGCGCTTTTGTATGGCGACGTAAACTGGCGCTAATAAATCCTGTGTATACCAAGCCTACAGCCGAAATAATGGCAACCAATATCACGAAAGCAAACAAGCGATTATCGGTAGATGTTAAATCCACTTTTTCACGCCCAGTGCCAAACCATTTGTTAACCAATTGGTCGTATTCACCTGATATTTTTAGTTGTCTAAGCGCTTCATTAATTTGGTACATCTGTTTGGCTTTTGTACCATTAGCGACAAAGTTAAATGCACCATAAATTAATGCATCACTTGAACTACGAACTGACGGATAAAGCGGAAGTAAACGTCGTGCAACAAAGCTTTCGGCAATAACCACATCGACTTGGTTTTTAGTGAGTAATTTAAAGCCCGTTTCATATAAGTCTACATCTACACGATCAAAATTTTGCAGATGATCTGATAAAAAAACCTCAACAAAAGCCCCTTTTTTAATGGCAACCCGCTTACCCACCAGATCTGCCCAATTATTAATGAGTGCCTTACCTTGTAAGGTATACGCTTTAGCATGGGTGGCATAAATGGGATCTGACTGCGCTAATTGGCGGTCTATATTGACAGGGCTAACAACGGCAATAACGTCAATATCACTATTAGGATTATGAACATCTTTTACTAACTGCTGAAAACTTTTGCGCCGAACAATGATCCGCTTATCAGTAAGTTGACCAATTCTATTCATCAACTCAACGTTAAAGCCTTGGTCCACGCCGTTGTTGCGCCACTCTAATGGTGCGGTATTTGAATGCACGCCAAATACGATGCTTTCTTGAGCCAGCACCGGTAAGGATATCGTGATAAGTAAAAGGAATAAAAATCTCATGGAGAGATGATACACACCAGCCTCAGGTGAAACTGTGCTGCATTGCTCGAATTAGCAAATCGTTAAGTACGTTTTGCCTATAACACTAACTTAATGTGATCTAGCTCTACCTACGCTATGCAAAATTGCATATACCCCCTTAGAGTTATGCATCTTTGCATGGACTGTTTATATGCTTGTGATTGAGACGCCATTTCCGCACCTCTTTGTGGTTATCTTATTGCGGGTATGAACACCATAGGTAAAACTGCTTGTGAGCAAAAGTAATAGCTGATCAAATCGATACTTAATTTGGACAGCACCTTATTTAAAGTGAAGTGATTGTCATTTCACCTTGGTATAACAACGAGAGTGCTTCTATAGTTAATGCACTAAGCGTCACTAACTATAGAAGGGGGAGCAAAAATGAAAAAGATGAAACTTGCAGTCTGTCTTGCCACATTAATGGGCACAGCAGGCCTAATGGGCAATGCTGTTGCGGCTGATAATTTAGCCGAATTCCATGAACAAAACCAAGAGTGTGATAGCTGTCACCAGCCAGATGGTGAATTATCAAATGATAGCTTAACCTATGAGAATGCACAGTGTGTTTCTTGTCATGGCACATTGGCTGAAGTAGCAGAGTCTACCAAACATGAACATTATAATGCTCATGCATCCCATTTTCCTGCCGAGCCAGCATGTACTACATGCCACAGCGCTCACGAAAAATCTATGGTTTACTGTGATTCTTGCCATAGCTTCGATTTCAACATGCCATATGCTAAGAAGTGGGAACGTAACGAACCTACAATTGCTGAATTGGCCAAAGATAAATCAGAACGTCAGGCTGCTCTTGCTAGCGCACCTCACGATACTGTTGACGTAGTGATTGTCGGTTCTGGCGGCGCAGGTTTCTCTGCTGCAATATCTGCAACTGATAATGGCGCTAAAGTTATTCTTATTGAGAAAGAGCCAGTTATTGGTGGTAATGCTAAATTGGCCGCTGGCGGTATGAACGCGGCTTGGACTGACCAACAAAAAGCGAAAGACATTAAAGATAGCCCAGAGTTAATGTACAAAGACACCATGAAAGGTGGTCGCGACTTAAACGATCCAGCATTGGTTGAAATTTTAAGTTCACATTCTAAAGCGTCTGTTGATTGGATGACTGGAATGGGCGCCGATTTAAATGATGTTGGCCGTATGGGTGGCGCATCAGTTAACCGTGCACACCGTCCAACTGGTGGTGCTGGCGTTGGTGCTCATCTTGTTCAAGTGCTTTATGATAATGCTGTTAAACGCAATATCGACTTACGCATGAACACTCGTGGTATTGAAGTCCTTAAAGATGATAACGGTAAAGTTAAAGGTCTCCTCGTTAAAGGTATGTACAAAGGTTATTACTGGGTGAAAGCCGATGCTGTTGTATTAGCAACAGGTGGTTTCGCTAAAAATAACGAACGGGTATCTAAGCTTGATCCTAAATTGAAAGGCTTTATCTCTACTAACCAACCTGGTGCGGTAGGTGATGGTCTAGATGTTGCTGAAAATGCCGGTGGCGCATTGAAAGACATGCAGTATATCCAAGCTCACCCAACACTATCTGTTAAAGGTGGCGTAATGGTCACTGAAGCGGTACGTGGTAATGGTGCCATTTTGGTTAACCGTGAAGGTAAGCGTTTCGTTAACGAAATCACTACTCGCGATAAAGCATCTGCAGCAATCTTAGGACAAACTGGTAAATCAGCGTTCTTAATCTTCGATGATTCTGTCCGTAAATCATTGTCTAAAATTGATAAGTATATTGGTTTAGGTGTTGCACCAACTGCTGATAGTTTAGTTAAATTAGGCAAAATGGAAGGCATTGACGGTAAAGCATTGACTGAAACAGTTGCGCGTTACAACACCTTAGTTGCTAGTGGTAAAGACACTGATTTTGAGCGTCCTAACCTACCTCGTGCACTAAACGAAGGTAACTACTATGCTATCGAAGTGACTCCTGGTGTTCACCACACTATGGGTGGCGTGATGATCGACACTAAAGCAGAAGTGATGAATGCTAAGAAGCAGGTTATACCTGGTTTATATGGTGCTGGTGAAGTTACTGGTGGTGTTCATGGTGCTAACCGCTTAGGTGGTAATGCCATTTCAGATATCATCACCTTTGGTCGCTTAGCGGGTGAAGAAGCAGCTAAATACTCTAAAAAGAACTAATCTTCTTTAGAGACTAACTTACTGACTAGTAACATATTATGTGTAAAGTAGTGTAAATAAGTTCCTCAAAGGTGTTATCACTGTCTAGTCCTAAAATAGGTTGACGGTTTTTATTAAGCCAGTTGGAACTCCCGACTGGCTTTTTCATGCACTTCGTTTGGGGTTTTCATTCCTAAACTAAGGTGCGGTCTTAACTCGTTATAAATCCTAATAGATTCTTTGATGAGTATTGCCAGCTCCTTCATCGTACGACAGCGGTAAAGTAAAAACTCTTGCTTCAAAATACCATTCACTCGCTCAGCTAACGCATTCTGATAACAATCATACCCATCTGTCATCGATGGCCTTATCGCATTCGCAGCCAATTTATGTTGATATTCTGCTGAGCAGTACTGTATCCCTCTATCTGAATGATGAATGACATCACTGGTTGTCTGACGATTCTTTATCGTCATCTCAATGCTTTAACAACATCACTGGCTTTCATTTCATCACTTAATTCATAACCCATTATTTTTCTTGAATATGCATCTGTGACTAATGATAAATAGTGAGTTCCTTCGTCTGATTTTACGTAGGTTATGTCACTGACAAATACCTCTTCAACGCTCTTCACCACTCTGTCTTTGAGTAAGTTTGGGTGTTTTCTCAACCAATGGTGGCTATGGGTTGTCTTGGTGTAATTCTTCCTAGGCTTTACTAACATATTGTGTTGTTTTAAATACTGAAATAGGCCGTCCCTACCTAGCTTTATGCCTTGTTCAAGTAACTGTGGCTTGATGAGTTGATAAAGCTTACGCGTACCCACTCTGGGCATGAACTGACGCCAATACATAACCATAGTCATCACCGGTTTTAACATGTCAGCTCTTGCTGCTAAGCGCTGCTTCCATTGATAAACAGCTTGTCTTGATAGGTTAAACTGCCGACTCGCTGTCGCTAGCTTTACAGTGCCTTTTTCTTTGGCAAGCCAGAGCGTTCGGCTAAGTACTTTTTTTCTAAATCAATACCGTACTCATTTTTAAGTAACTCGACCATATCGCCATAAATCATATTTTTCATTTCGAGATTGGAGACTTGTTTCTCTAATCGTTTGATTTTCTGGGCGGGTGTTTCTGTAGATTTGGACATAGGTGAATGCTCAATCGGCTGGGACCAATCTAATCTACCATGTTTTCGTAACCATGTTAGGACGGTACTTCTCCCTTGAATGCCATAGTGGTTTTGAGCTTGCTTATACGTTAGCTCGCCTTTTTCTACTTGACTAACAACCGCTAATTTAAAGCCTAATGTGTAATCTCGTTGAGTACGTTTTATATTGATTGATACTGAAGGTTTCATAGATAAGTCTCCAATGTGTCAACTTATCTCAGGACGGGACACACTAACACCACTAAAAGCCACAGCCAAGCGCTGTGGCTTTTTTATACTTCATAATTTATAAATAAGTCTTGTCGCTATCACATTACTGATTTGAGCAGCTCAGAACATCTGAGGTTTTACAATTCAAAGCGTATTAACATACGAGAAAGGTTACTCTCCTTTTCGTTAATACCATGCGGAAATGGAATATAAAAAAGGTCACGCTATGGTGACCTTTTCATTTTTAACTGTTTATATAATGCTATAAATTGATAGGTAAATTACCAGTATCCCAACACCTTCCACCAAAGCCCGCCAACCACACCCCAAACGGTTAAGTTAACAATACTCATAATGAAGCCCATTACCCACCAATTTTC
This sequence comes from Shewanella polaris, assembly GCF_006385555.1. Classification (NCBI taxonomy): domain Bacteria; kingdom Pseudomonadati; phylum Pseudomonadota; class Gammaproteobacteria; order Alteromonadales; family Shewanellaceae; genus Shewanella; species Shewanella polaris. Next base: position 4,235,219 of record NZ_CP041036.1, read on the forward strand.
CATCGACACATAACCAGAGCCAAAAATAATCGGTGAAGTACCTGTAGCATAATGGGTTAATGACATCATTAACGATGAGGCACCCGCTAATAGTAAACCAAGATATAATGGCGGCGCGCCTAGCGCTAAACCGGCAGCATAAAAGGCAGCAAACATTGCAGTAATATGAGCCGTTGTACTAGCAAAGAAGTAATGCGCGTAAAAGTAAACCACCACTAATATAATCGCAGACACCATCCAGCCAACACCAAGTTGATCAATATTGCTCTCAACAACCCCAGAAAACCATGCCACTAAGCCTAACTTACTCAAAAAGGTCGCCATCATTACCAATGCTGAGAACCAAACAACGGTATCCCAAGCTGACTTTTCTTTAAGCACATCTTGCCAATTTAAAACACCACTGATTAATAAAATAGATAAGCCTAAAAAAGCCACCGCGGTAGTATTAACCGCATAATCAGCGCCCAATATCATTGCTGGCACACCCGCCCACAAAATCAACAGAAGTGAAAAAACACTAATCATGACTTTTTCACCGTAGGACATAGGCCCCATTTCAGTTAATTTAGACTTAGCAAAGTCTCTTGCGTTTGGGGTGCTTTTGATTTCTGGCGGGTAGACGGCATATACAATCAACGGCACTAGCCCAATACAAACCAAACCAGGTAAAAGTGCTGCAAGCGCCCATGTTCCCCAAGTAATACTGATATCAGATCCAGTAGCATCTGCAATAAGCTTAACGATTAATGGATTGGGCGCTGTCGCAGTAATAAACATCGCCGAGGTAATAGGATTTATATGGTAGTTAACCAAAGCAAGATAATGACCAATTTTACGCGATGTGCCTTCTTCTGGAGATGAACCAAAACTGGTGGCGATAGACTTCATAATGGGATGAATAATCCCGCCACCTCGAGCGGTGTTACTGGGTGTTACCGGCGCAATGACGAGTTCCGACAGCGCCAATGCATATCCAATACCAATGGTTTTTCGACCAAATAGTGAAATAAAGTAATAACCGATGCGATTTCCTAAACCGGTTTTAACCAAACCACGAGAGATAATAATCGCAATACCAATCAACCAAATTAATGAATTAGAAAAGCCACTTAACGCATCTTTAATCGCATCAGAAGGGTTATCATTTGTTACCCCTGTTAATGCAACTAAAGTGATCGCCAAAATGGCAATAGCACCAATTGGCATAGCCTTGCCAATAATGGCCACAACCGTACCAATAAATAACGCCAGTAAATGCCATGCATTTGCTGTCACCCCTTCAGGGGGAGGCACAATAAACCAAAGCAATAAGATAATTGCAATTGAGATCAGCCCAGGAACCACTCGAGTATCAGCGCCTTTCATTTCTACATCCTTAAATTTGAGAAAACACACTACTGCGAAACAGCGCAGGGATATTAGCCTCATACTAACTCACAATGAAAGAGGCCGTAGTGAATATTATTAGCATTACTGATATAAGCCTTTCTGATAGCTGAATATTTTTTAGACAAAATGTTATAAGTAAAAACAATTGTACTAGCAACGGATACCGCTACATCTTGTTCAATATGGTCATAATCCCAATTGCTATTTTTTCTTTGAACTGGATATTCAGCTGGCTGCTTTACTCCATTGTTGGTGCTGCACTGAACTCCGCCAGCAAGCAGCATCTATATACCATCAGTGCCATGCTGTTAAGTGACTTATAAAACTTGCTGCGTAATATCGTTAGGCATCGCAAATAGCCAATAAAGAAACAGTAAAATACTGCTAATAAATATTCTTACTGGCTAACCACATGATTAAGTGGAGATAATTAAAGGTACGATTAATCACATAACCAAAAGCCACAACCAAGCGTGGTGGCTTTTTTATTCATAAATGTCCTCATGTCTATCGCATTAATTAACCATCGATGGCAGAGTGAGTTTTCGAATAAACGTTCTGGTTAACTTGTTTCGATTTCAAAGGATAATAATGAAACAGTCTATAGTTCATATCGCGCTAGTGGTGAATGATTACGATGAAGCCATCGATTTTTATGTCAATAAATTGAAGTTTGATTTGATTGAAGACACCTATCAAGCAGAACAAGACAAGCGATGGGTCGTGGTGTCACCTCCAGGATCAAACGGGGTGTCTCTGTTGTTAGCTCGGGCATCTACACCAAAGCAACATAATTTTATTGGTAACCAAACTGGCGGACGGGTATTTCTTTTTTTGAATACTGACAATTTTTGGCGCGACTATAACCGCATGCAACTTGAAGGGATTAAGTTTGTGCGCCCGCCTCAAGAACAAGACTATGGCACAGTAGCTGTATTTGAAGATTTGTATGGCAATCTTTGGGACTTACTGCAGTTAAACGATAAACATCCCATATAGATAATTGAAAGCTACAGTATTCCAATAATGAGATTGCTAGTATTGATACTGATTTCCTACAACACAATACGTTTAGAAATGGCAACCATTGCAACAGAACTTAAAGTCGAACCGTTGCGAATATACTTTATCAATGCATTGTACTTAATTCCAGATGAGTTTATTTTTCAGTGATGGCCCAAGCCTAGGAACAATCCCTAAAAATCTCAAGATAATGAGATGAAATGGTAAATGGCTAATTTTACTTGAACAAAGGAAAAGAAAATTTTATCCGAAGGCGGTACTCAAACAGACGATAAAATGTCATTCACTATTAAGCGAATGGCATTAAGTTAATTAGCATTATTTTTGCCTGTACTGAACGAGAATAATTGCTGAATTAAAATTAATTAGCACAAAAATAACTTAAGGCGTAACGTAAAATGCAGAAGTAAAAATTGGCTTATATCATGCAAAAAATGAAACCAGTTTTGAACAAAATTTAGTGTTAACAAAATAACAGAATCTAGCTTAAATAAGCTAGCAAAATACCAACCGTTGGGTATGAATAGATACTAATACGCCAATTGGTAAAGTCTTTTGAGGGCAGTAGCAAACTACTTATTACAGGTGCTCAAAATGTTACAACTGGTTAAAAAAATCATGCCATTTTTAGGTGTGTTTTTATTTATTGTAGCGATACTTGTTGTCCATTATGAGCTTGATAACGTGAGCTATGCCACCATAGTTTCAACGATTAACCTCACCTATCTCAGTACATTTTTATTGGCCCTCTTCATCACTTTAATCGATTATTTAACCCTGACTTGTTACGATTTTTTAGGGTTAAAGTACTTAGGTAAACAACTCCCTAAAGGCAAAGTGGTTTTAGCGTCGATGATTGGTTTTTCAATTAGTAATAATATTGGTCACGCCCTTATTTCAGGCCCGTCAGTCCGTTATCGTTTTTATAGCATATTAGGCATTACTGGCATTGAACTCATAAAACTATCCATTTTTATTAGTATCATGTTTTTTTTAGGCACATTAACACTCGCAGTGCTTGCTTATATAATACTGATTAATCAGGATATTGTTACAATAACCACCAATGATGCGGTTAACTGGGTGATTTATCTTGCGGCGGTAAGTCTCATTGCATATTGGGTGCTGATACTCACAAAAAAAACACCTTTCTCTTTTAAAGGTTTTGAAATTACCTTACCAAGCATCAACATGACACTCGCTCAAACAGCTATTGCTGCTGTAGATTTGATTTTAGCTTCTAGCGTGCTGTTTATTTTTCTACACCAACACATTGATATTTCTTTCATTACTTTTTTATTGGTTTTTCTAATCGCTCAGGCTGTAGGTTTGTATAGCCAAGTACCCGGAGGTTTGGGCGTTTTTGAAGCGGTATTTATCTCTTTATTAGGCCACGCATTCCCTGCCCAAGAATTAATATCAGCGATGATCTTGTATCGTATTACTTATTATTTCATACCACTGTTATTATCTGGCATTGCCATTCTTTGTTTTGAGTTTTCTGTCCGCTTGAAAAACATCAATAGTGCTGTCGGAAATGCATCACGCCTAATCACCCAAAATACTCCACAAGTCTTTGGGTTATTGATGCTGCTTGCTGGTGGAATAATGCTATTTTCAGGTGCGACGCCAAGTGATAGCCAAGTGATGAATGGATTGCGAAAAATTATTCCACTTTCTGTGGTTGAAATATCATACATATTAAACAGTATTGTGGGGATGTTGTTGTTACTGCTGGCTGGGGCTGTAAGACGGCGCGTAAATGCCTCTTACTATGCATCTATTACACTACTTTGCGCCGGCGTTATATTGTCATTAACTAAAGGAGGCGATTGGCAAGAAGCACTCATTATTGGCACCATGTTATTGTTGATGTTACCCACGCGATCACATTTTTATCGAGAGTCTACACTTATCGACTCCGCCTTTTCTAACTCGTGGTTTATTCTTATAATACTGATAGCTGTATCAACAATTTGGATCGGTTTTTTTTCATTTAAACACGTCGAATATCATAATAGATTATGGTGGCAGTTTGCATTTAGTAACGACGTATCACGCTTTTTGCGCTCAAGCATTATTATTATTGCTATTTTAATCGCTTATATAGCCCTAAAATTATTGCGTAGCCCCAAAGCTAGATATGTAGCCCCTCGTCCAGAATTGCTTCAAACATTGTTGCCTCTAATAAAAGGCGCCAATGACACTAACCCTCACTTAGCCTTACTTGGCGATAAACTCATTTTAATCGGTAAGGATAACCAATCGTTTCTAATGTATGGCGTGACGGCTAAATATTGGATAGTCATGGGTGATCCAGTCGGTTGCCCAATACAACAACAAGATCTGTTATGGCAGTTACGAGATATGGCGGATAAAAAATCGGCTAAGTTGGCGTGCTATCAAATATCTAAAGTTAACCTACCTTTTTATTTAGACATGGGATTAGTGATCATCAAACTAGGAGAAGAAGGTAAGGTAAATCTTACTGAATTTAGCTTAGAAGGCTCTTCCCGTAGTCGTTTACGCCAAGCCGATAATAAGATGAAAAAACTGTCAAATATCAGTTTTGAAGTGTTAAATTGCTCGCAGGTTTCTGAACATTTAGTGGAGTTAAAAAACGTTTCTGATCAATGGTTAGAAAATAAATCAACCCACGAAAAACAATTTTCGCTGGGATTTTTCAATGAAAGTTACATTGTAAAAACTCCTTGCGCCGTTGTAAAAAAAGATGACCTCATTGTGGCCTTTGCTAACTTATGGCAAACAGACAATAAAAATGAGTTATCCATCGATTTAATGCGTTTCACAGATGAGGCACCTACAGGCGTGATGGAGTGGTTAACCATAAAATTGATGCTATGGGGCAAGGAGCAAGGCTATCAACACTTTAATATGGGCATGGCACCTTTATCTGGATTAGACACCCATGAATTAGCACCGCTATGGCACAAAGTTGGCCATATTATCTTCGAAAGCGGCGGTGAATTATATAACTTTGAAGGATTACGTCGTTATAAAGAAAAATTTGACCCTACTTGGGAATCTCGCTATTTAGCATTACCAAACAGCTTAAGTTTACTGCCGGTAATGCTCAGCATAACAAGCTTAATCTCTGGTGGAACATTCATGGGAGCGTTGAAGAAATGAGTAAACTGATTTTCATACTGATATTAATAATCTCTAGTGCGGTGCAAGCAGAACAACAGGAAATCGTTAATTACGGCGGGTTTGGCGACATCCATATTTACAATCATAATCAAAAACCAACCCAGTTAGTGTTATTTGTGTCTGGCGATGGTGGCTGGGATATCGGTTTTATCGATATGGTAAAACAGTTAGCCACAACTGGGGCAATGGTTGCAGCGATTGATATTACCCATTACTTAAAAGTCATTGGTAATGAAAAAGGAAAATGCTCTTATCCCGCTGCAGACTTTGAATCACTTAGCCAATATTTACAGCAAAAATATCAGTTTAGACAATACTCCCTCCCCGTTTTAGTTGGGTACTCTTCTGGTGCAACATTAGTTTATACCGTACTGGCTCAGTCACCTCCAAACACATTTCAAGGCGGAATTAGTTTAGGATTCTGCCCTGACTTACTGCTGGATAAACCGCTATGTCAAGGCAATGGAAGTCTTTCATGGCGCAAGGACCCTAAACTTAAGAATAACTACTTATTCGATATCAATAAGCAGCTACCGAGTGCTTGGTTTGCGTTACAAGGAGAGAATGATCAAGTTTGTAATGCTCAAATCACCAAAGATTACGTTGAAAAAGTCGGTAATGGAAACATAGTGATGTTACCCAAAGTTGGCCATGGATTTGCGGTTACAGAAAATTGGTTTTCCCAATTTCAGCAAGCATTTAATCAATTAGCGGCTAAAGAATTGAAAACTGATGCCACTATTAAGCCAGACAGCTTAAATGATTTACCCCTCATTGAATTACCGACCACCAGCAATAAAAACCAGCCACTTGCGATTATATTAACCGGTGATGGCGGTTGGGCTGGTATAGATAAGTCAATTGGTGAAAGCCTCAATAAACAAGGGATCCCGGTTGTTGGTTTCAATTCATTACAGTATTTTTGGAATCGCAAATCACCCGAACAAGCAGCCTTAGATCTTGGCAATGTTATTAAATACTACACAAACCTATGGAGTCGAAAACAAGTGATACTTATTGGCTACTCTAGGGGAGCGGATGTATTACCTTTTATGAGAAATGGATTAACCATAAGCGAGAAAAACTTGGTAAAAGAAATGGTGGTACTTGGCCAGTCGAAAACTGTCGATTTTCAATTTCATGTTAGCGACTGGCTAATGGCAAATAATCATGATTCTGAGTTAGCCGTGATACCAGAAATGCAGAAACTCACCGACCAAAATATTCTTTGTGTGTACGGTATCGATGAGAAACCACTCACCACATGTAGCCAATTAAACCCTGAAAACTTTCATATTGTCGAAATGTCAGGCGGACACCATTTTTCGGGTGATTACGAAAAGTTAGTCCACATTATTTTGGAACATATTCAATAAATAATGATTTAGCCTTGTCATTTAGTCTCGATAAATCATAATGTTGTATACTTCATTCAGTCTGCAAAATAGATTTAATAAACCTCAACAGATTAAAGCAAAAGGGAGCGTTCACGCTCCCTTTATAGATAACAATCTGTATATTCTAGCGCGAAACACAGACGCTAAATCATTGGCTGAAACGTTGACTAAATTCTTGAATGCGTTTTGCGTTAACACCCGCATCGCCTTTGCCAATCCGCGACACGCTGCGTAAATCAATGCGACTGCCCCGTTCTAATGTAGACACAACAACCACAACATCGTCAGCAAAATTGAAAAAAGGCGTTGTTGCCGTACTTTCAAAGCGCAGTGCTTTTGGGTCTTGATGGACAATCGTCCAACCCATGGTTTTCGCGACAGTTAATGCCTTTTGATAAGCCGCTTCAACCGATAAATCTGACGTAATAGGTTGAATATTAGGGAAAGCTTGTCGTTGCTGCGCGGCGATATCTTCTCCACCATAAACCAAAGTATTTCTCGCTCCAATCCGGCTGTCAGTTAAAAACTCAAATTGCGGTGGCGATTGAATATTGGTAGTAATATCGTGAATAGGTGGGTATTTAACAGGGTTGCCCACCATTGCGATAATGCTTGGCGACAATATGCCCATGCCAAGTAATAATGCCACAATCGACTTAACCTTTCCCTTAGTACCACTGTTGGTAACAAGAGTGATAACCAATGCTACCAGTGCGACAACCACTACCACATACCCCAACAGGTTATTGTAATTACGACTGGCTATAAAGCCGACTATCGGCTCCCACAATCCCAGTGAAGAGCCAAACACCATTAAAGCAGCAACCAATACAGCGACTATGGCAACAATCAGCGCGATATTGCCTATATTACTTTTTTGCATCACATCAATCCTTTATGTAACTCTAATTAACCCAGTGTATATTGACCTGGATTTACTGGAACTAATTTCTGAATAAAAAATATTCTAATTAACCTCAAATCGTCATGACTTCTGAACGAGATGACTTCAGATGAGGTGATTAACCGCTCACGCCACTGTTTTGGATACTTCACTCTTAATATGCCGTATTGGGGTCAAGTCCTAAGCGGCGCATGGTGCGGATTAAATTACTTCTGTCTAGCTTTAAACTCCTGGCAACGGCGGCTAAATTACCTCGTTCGTTCGCTAACACTGTTTGTATGATTTGTCGTTGGTACTCATCGGTTGAATCTCGTAGTCCAAGGGTTAATACCTGCGATAATGCGGCAGCGGCATTAGCGTTGCTGGTATTATCAATCTCGGCTATTGCTGGTGCTACAGAATGGCTCACAACGAACTCTGACCCGAGATGAACACGACTGATACTAATAATACTGGCATGACGCCCTTGCTCACTAGTGGCACGAAGTGCTGCACGGCTTAACACATGCTCTAACTCGCGCACATTACCAGGCCAATGATATTGCGTTAACTGATCAATTGCTGTTTGTTGTAATCTTAGTTTAGCGACCCCAAGCTGATGTTGGCTTTTTTCTAAAAAATAGCCCGCCAGCAAAATAACGTCTTTACCACGTTCACGTAATGGCGGCACTGGAAGAGGGTATACACTCAAGCGATGATATAAGTCTGCCCTAAAGCGACCTTCTTTGACTTCAAGCTGTAAATTACGGTTGGTTGCGGCCACAATTCTGACATCCACCACAATAATATTGTCGCTACCGACACGTTGAATTTCACCATTTTGCAATGCACGTAATAACTTAGCCTGTACCGCAAGTGGTAACTCACCCACCTCATCTAAAAATAACGTACCACCATCAGCCAATTCAAAACGGCCACGACGATCGCTTACCGCACCAGAATATGCGCCTTTTACATGGCCAAATAGTTCACTTTCAACAATGCTTTCTGGCAATGCTGCACAGTTAATTTGCACTAGCAGTTGCTCACTGCGACGTGATTGCTGATGAATACTTTTGGCAACCAGCTCTTTACCCACACCAGTTTCACCAGTAATTAATACCGATAGATCGCTGGCGGCAACGGTATTTATCTCTGACAATAAATTCGTAATGACGGCACTATTACCAATAATAGTCGACGGTCCCGTTGTGGCTAACATGTGTTGAGCCACTTGATGGTTGCGCTCAACTTGAACCTCTAACGCTTCAATATGTTCACTGGTTTTAATAGCAGCAGCCACAGCAGCAATATAAGCGCGGGTTTCTGTTGGGTTAAGCGAATCAAAGCTACCCGCTTTCATCGCGTCTAGGGTTAAAACGCCCCAAGCTTTACCATCAATAAAAATGGTACTGCCCATGCAGTCATGCACGTGCAATTGTTCACTACCATCATCGACTAAACCGTCGTAGGGATCGGGCAGTGTCGATTCAGCATCAAAGCGGGTAATGTGTGGGTTGGCCAAAATCTGCTGTAAACGTGGATGGTGGTTAATCGAAAACTGTCTGGCGAGAGCTTGTTGCTTTAACCCTACAACGGCTACTGGCACTAAGTGGTCATATTTAAGTTTCAACAAGGCCACCACATCACATGGGATAGCGCGCTGAATCGCTAAAATCAGCCGTAAGTATCGTTCCGATTTTATCAGGTCACGATTTAAGTCTTCTACAATGTCTATAAAGGGAACAATATTCATAACAAGTCAAATCAACCTAATTTAGGTTAATTTGACATACTTATTGATCTAGGTCAAATTAACCTTTAGAGATTTTATCCTTTATAAATCAGGTTGATAAACATTGGCACGTTATGTGTAATGTCTAGAGATACAAGGTAATTGATTGAAGCTTATCGCTATTTTATATTCAAAAAGGAAATCATGAATGTTAGACACTGCAACTGTTCAAATTATTAAGGCTACCGTGCCAGCACTGCAAATTTACGCTAATGATATCACCAGTCATTTTTATCCATTACTGTTTGTACAGCATCCAGAAGTATTGCCTTATTTCAATCAAACTAACCAAGGCAAAGGCACTCAGCCTAAAGCGCTGGCAAATGCCGTTATCGCTTACGGCGCCAATATTGATGAATTGGGTAATTTGAGTGAAGCCGTCAGTAAAATCGTTCAAAAACATGTGGCATTAGGTATTTTACCTGAACAATATGACGCTGTTGGCAGCTGTTTATTGCAGGCAATTAAAACCGTACTCGGTGATGCAGCAACAGACGAAGTCATTGACGCTTGGGCCAAAGCTTACGGCCAATTAGCCAACATATTGATTAACGCTGAAGAATCAATTTACACCGAGAATGAACAGAAAGCCGGTGGCTGGCGTGGTGAGCGTGACTTCACATTAGTGAAACGTGTAGATGAAAGCTCGGTTATCACCTCTTTTTACTTTCAACCAGCTGATAATAACGGTTTACCCAGCTTTGAAGCCGGACAATTTTTAACCCTAGTATTTGACGATATTGACGGTGTATCGATGCGTCGTAACTACAGCTTGTCTGACGCTGCCGGTAAAGATTACTTAAGAATTAGCGTTAAACGTGAGCCAAATGGTGTGGTATCTAATCACTTACATGACAACATTCAGTTAGGCGATAAAGTAAAATTACGTGCCCCAAGTGGCGATTTCACCTTACGTAAAAACACCAAACCGTTAATTTTACTCACTGGCGGTGTAGGGATTACTCCTGCGATAAGCATGCTGAATACTGAAGCAGGTTCAGGCCGCGATATTCGCTTTATTCATGCGGCCATTAATAGCGATGTCCATGCGTTTAAACAGCATGTCGATCAACTTGCTACAGCCCACAACCACATTAAGCCGCTGTACATATACAGCCAACCAGAACCAGATTGCCAACCCCATGCAACAGGGTTTATTGATGCATCACTCATTGCAGAACAATTACCTGCTGACCGCGATGTAGAATTTTACCTGCTTGGTCCTACTGGTTTTATGAAAGCAGCATTGGCCATCGCAACCAGCTTAGGTGTACCAGAAAACCAAATTCATTATGAATTCTTTGGCCCATCTGAAGCATTAACCGCTTAATAGTTCAAGAAAAAAAGCCCTGAACATTAGGTCAGGGCTTTTTATTAACCTGTAGAATTAATCTTATTCAATCATTTTAATTACGTATTCGTCAGAACGAAATATCATCATCCAACTCGTTATTCCACTAGCTATTCAACTCGTTAAAAAATATTGAGTGAATGATCTTAAATAAACTGAATAGCGCACATGGTCAAATCATCCTGAAATTCAGAAAAACCACAAAACTGTTTCATTTGCTGCTCTAGAAACTCCAGCATCGCCTCGGGTTCATCAGGTGCTGCGCTGATTGCTTTTTCTAAGCGATCGAAACCAAATAATTCTTTGTGGGCATTTTGTGTTTCGATGACCACGTCTGTATACACAAACAAGATATCACCCACATCAACGCTAACCCGGTAAGTATCCCAATTTTGCTCACGCAGCACCCCAATCGGAATCCCTCCTTGATCAAGGGCTACCAGCCTGTTGGCTTTTTTCAAATAGGCATGAGGATGGCCGGCATTAGCATAAATAAGTTCTTTTTCTTTGAAATTATAACGCATTACTGTGGCGGTTAAAAAACTGCCACGCGGCTTTTTAGTGAAGAAGTGTTGATTGATATAATTAAGCACCTCTGAAGAACTACTGTTTAAATTTTTCGGTTCAAAAGTACGTAAAATAGCATCAATCATCGCAGTTTCTACTGCAGCAGCAGGGCCATGACCCGATACGTCGGCAATAATCATTCCTATATCGCCTTGGGCTTCTGGACGATTTTTGCCAATATCAACAATGTCTAAGTAATCACCACCCGCACCTTTCATTGCTTTATAGGTATAAGCCATTCTGACAGAACTAAGCTCAATACCTTTGTCTGGTAACATCAACTGTTGCAAGCGTGAAATCTCTTCTATCTCTTCGCGGATCCATACTTGGGCCGCATTGAGTTGTGAAGACACTTCAGAAAACTGGAAGCTTTTTAACTGATACATTAGCTTGAAATACAGTGAGCTAATATGGTGTGACTCATGGCCTGAGGGTGAATCAAGCAGGATAATACACTCATATAAGGTCGATTCTGTGCCAAAAGGCAGCCCCCAACACATCTTGCCATCATCATTTAATGGCAAAATTTCAGCAATGTTGTGCTGTAATCTCAAGGTTTGAAACTGCTTATAGAGCTTGCTGTAATGCTCATCGCATAAGGATGAAAAGTTACAGCTTATTTGGCCATTTTTTTTAATTAAGTAATAATTATAGTCACTTAACGTGATGGCTAAATTCGTTTTAAACCATAACGTTTCATCAATGATGCTGTTAGCTAACGCTCTATCAATCTTCAAGGGCAACCTTATCCTTGGGCTAATTTAGCTGTAAGGGCTTCGTTTAAGCCACTGACACCACTTTTTTTCAAGGTGCTTTGGTAATCATTGCTAAAGGTACGGATCATTGATAAACCTTCAGCAACAAAATCGTAAATTTTCCATTCGTTATTACGTTGATAAAGCTGATAAGAAACCGGAATGATATTTTCTTTGGTATGAATTTCAGTATCTACCGATGCATAAACCTTTTTCTTAATGGTTTCGCTGGTGTAATCAACCGTTTGATGATCATATTGTTCTAACAATACAATATAAGTATCGACTAACACCCCTTTCAATAACACCATAAATTGACGTTTTTCAGTATCGCTAGCTTGTCTCCAGTACTTACCTAACACGCGTTGTGCCGAGGCTTGTATATCTACATGCTTTTCAATCACATCACTGAGTGATTGTTTTTTCTGTTCAACTGACAATGCACTATCTGATGCAATACCAATGATATCTGCCACACCCAATTTAACGCGTTCGGTCGGTTCTTGTGCCGCTAAAGCTAAAGACGGCATCACTAACATCATAAGTAAAAAAATTATCGATTTCATTATTTATCCTGACTAAACATATATTTGCTAATTAACTCTTCTATGCTGATAGATGATTCAGTATCAATAAACTCATCACCATCTTCCATATTAATATCTGAACCACCGCTAGATATTTTAAGAAATCTGTCACCGATAATGCCAGATGTCCGAATAGAGGCGACCGAGTCATCAGGCACAGTAATCGTATTATCTAATGACACTTTCACCACAGACTCATACGCTTTAGGGTCGTAATTAATTGATTGAATTAATCCAACGCGTACCCCAGACATTTCAACAAAGGCACCTTCTTTTAAACCTGAAGAATTTTCAAATTTTGCCACTAAGGTATATTTACCACTATTGGTAACCGATGCCCCGCCAATGGTAACAGACATAAATACCAAGGCCCCAATCCCGAATAACACAAACAGGCCGACGAGAAAATTGACGTAATTATTTTTCATTGTTACCTCTAGTTATAGCGCTAATGAGCTAACGATGTAGTCACTAAACAACATTATAATTGCACTCATTACCACTGCCTGAGTGGTGCCATTACTGACGCCTTCTGCGCCCATATTTTTTTGGTTTAGGTGTAAATAATAGCCGTAATATAAAGGTATCCACATAATAAACAACCCAAATACTATCGACTTTATTTGACCGACCAGCACATCTTTAAAGCTAATCGTATCTAATACCCCTTGAATATATGCACCAGGACTTTCGCCTTGGATATGGATACCAACAATATAACCACCGCCAATACCCACCAAGTCAAACAAAGCCGTTAAAATAGGCACACAAATCAATGCCGCTAGTAGTCGTGGCAACATGACATAGCGGTAACTATTAATAGCCATGCAATCCAGCGCATCAAATTGTTGTTCGTTGCGCATAATGCCAATTTCGGAACAGGTGGCAGAGCCTACTCGTGCAATCACCATTAATGCGGTCATCACCGGACCTAATTCTTTAATCAGGCTCAAGGCAACCGCCGAACCTAATAAATCTACCGAGCCGAATCGCACTAAGGTATCGTAAAACTGCAAAGCCACTACCATACCGGTAAATAATGCAGCCACAACAATGACAATTAAAGACCGATTACCAATAAAGTATATTTGCTTAATCACTTGCTTAAATGACACTAGTCCAGTGAATAGGCTACTAACAATTCGTAATAAAAATAATGTCGCTAAGCCTAAACCATCAATATTTTTTCGAGTCGCTGCACCTAATTTACTGATCGAATTAAATAAGGTTTCCATTAATTTTTGTCCTTATTTAATAAACGATTAAAGTAAACCTCACCATCATCTCTGTGGGTGTTAGGTTGACGATTAATCATGTTTTGAATTCGTTCATCTGGTGAATTTTTAATATCATCAACAGTGCCGTTGGCTACCACTTCACCGCCAAATAAAACCACAACTCTATCGGCAATTTTAAACACACTTTCAAGCTCATGAGTCACCACGACTATAGTCATGTTCATGGCATCTCTAAGGGTTAAAATAAGCTCATCCAATTCTACTGCGGTAGTAGGATCGAGCCCTGCCGAAGGCTCATCAAAAAACAGTAGCTTAGGGTCCATAATCACAGCTCGAGCTAAACCAGCTCGCTTTAGCATACCGCCTGATAGTTCAGAGGGCATGAGATGACCCGTGTCAGCCATATTCATTAATTCAAGCTTCATCCGCACCATAATATCAATGGTTTGGGTGTCCAACGACGTATTGTGCTCTAAAGGTAGCCTGACATTGTCTGCCACATTCAACGAACTTAACAGCGCGCCACCTTGGAAAGCCACACCCATTTTTTTACGCAAGTTGCGTAATTGCTTATTTTTAGCCTTAAAAATATTCACATCATCAATCATGATGGTGCCTGATGTTGGCGTTTTAAGCCCCAGCATATGGTTGAGTAAGGTACTTTTACCTGAGCCAGATCCGCCCATCACCACCAGGATCTCTCCGGTGTTGACCTCTAAATTGACATCTTTGAGTACTTGGGTATCGCCATATTGGGCAAATAAATGCTCTACTGTAATGATAGGTTTAACCATTGTTACCCACAACTTCAACTGAATCAGCTAGATTAAACACTGTGTTTAAACGGGTTAATTGCAGCACTTGAAGCGGTGAACCATTGGCTCCCACAATATGAAATTCAGTATCGTTTTCTTTGGCTTCGTTAAACGCCTCTACCAATGACGCCATACCAGAGCTGTCGATATATTGCAGATGAGTAAAATCAACGATAATGTTATTTTTACTTTTGATTAATTTTATAATGTCGAGTTTAATGCTACGCGAGTTGCTCAAATCAACTTCGCCATAAAGTTTAATCACTTGGTAATTATTATATTTTTCAATTTCAATATTCATTTTATGTCACCCAAATTTTATCATCAGTTCTAGCCAATTACCTTTGCCATTATGGGGTATTAACCTTACCGTTTCTGCCACATGATAAATGAGGCAAAGACCTAGTCCACCGGGCTCACATAAATCGTTTTCAGGAGGTGTTAATTGCTTGCCTGTAATCTGCGAACACACATCTTTTATCACAAATAGCGCATGATCATCACCACTGCTGATCTCTACTTCTAAACAGCCTTTGTTCGACATGTGATAACCATGACGAATAACATTGGCACAAGCTTCATCGACCGCTAATACGATTTCATTGACTTTATCTTCGCTAAAAGGAAAATCGCGGCATGCATCTACTACAAATCCGCGAATATTTTTTAATTCACTCGTACAAGATGAAAACGTTTTGATGTTTGACATTGGCTAGTCCGTTCTCTTGATATCAGTTTTATTATCTATTTTTTTGTTGTCACTTTTTTTATCACTTAATGGTTTAACGTCTAAAGTTTGATCGTCTAGCGGCTCAGCGTCTAGCGGCTCAGCGTCTATGAGTTCGTCATCTAAGAGTTCATCATCTAGTAGTTCATTATCGAACTCTTCATCAAAGGTATCTGCTTCAGTTTTCTTTACTTTACCGTCACTGACCAAGTATGCATCTCTTTGCAGATAGACATCTTTTACATAACCATATGGATCTAACGAACCATTTAACATGGGCTCATATTGCTGAAATTCAATCCGGCTATCTAAACCTTCAAGCGTAAATTTACCTAACCTTTGTTCAAACGTAAGCAGTGACAAAGGATAGACAAAAACATCGACAAAATCCCCCACCGTATTACGCGCAGTACTGGCTCCATAAACTGGCCACATAACAAAAGGCCCATTACCGACACCCCAAGCACCAAAGGTTTGTGCAAAGGTCTCTTGTTTCTGTAGTAATCCCATATCGGTAGCAGGATCAAAAATACCCACTAGACCAATTGTTGAGTTGACCACAAAACGTAAAATACTGCTGCCACTGTCGGTGACTTTCCACTGTAGGAGGTTATTTACCGCGTAAAGAGGCTCGCTTAAATTCGATAGCAGATTAGACACACCTTTTCGAACAGGCTGAGGGATTTTTTCATAACCTTTTGCTGCGGGTTTTACTACATGCTTATCCATGATCTTGTAATTAAAATCCCAGCTTTTTCGATTAGCAGATTCGAATGGGTCACCTGGCGTGGAAGTACTCGCACATCCACTAAAACATAGCAGAGTGGCCACAATAATTAATAGTCGACCAGTTATGTTCACCCTTTCCTCCAGCTTCTATTTGAAAAATTTGTACTCGCCATATCGGTATTCAACCTAGCATTTACTATTTTAACAGTGCCCAAGGGTCAAAATATATCATTAAAGCAATGAAAAGCCTTAACACAATTTTGATTGAACGTTCAAAAATAACGTATACCATAATAAAATCAACTAAATTTTTACATAAAATGATCTCAATACGACGTCACAGATTTCCAGGTGATATGACTAATAACGTGTAGATACGAAGTGGCGTCAAAAATAGATTAAATCTATTTTAAAATACTCGCTTGGTCGCAGCTCATTCGCCGCCCAAGGAATATTAGCGTTAATTACACACCATCAATCATCATTTGTTTTATTTTATGTGCCTTAACAAAATGATCTAACTGATGAGTTTGAATCCACCATGTCGCCACTTCCATCAATAGTTCTGGAGTGTCATTTTTATTGGCAAAGAAGGCATAAAAAGATAAACCAACGTTATCGCCTTTCAGCGCGATTTTTCTATCACATACTTCAATAATTTTCGATTTTAGTTCAGCTCTCATTATCTATCCAAACATATGACGCCGCTAGCAATAATTCGTTAGCGTTTTGAAAACAAAAAGCCCTAATAAATTAGGGCTTTAGTGATTGTTATTATTGATTTAAATCATCAAAATTAACATTTGTACTTTTACTGTGAATTAGAACGGAATATCGTCATCCCAGCCTTCATCTAAATCTGGAGTGAAGTTTTGTTGTGGCTGTGGTGCTGGACGCTGTGCTGGGGCATTTTGTGGTTGAAAATTACCCTGTGGTGCAGCGGCAGGCTTTGGTGCATATGCTGGTGCAGCTTGTTGCGCAGGCGCAGCTTGTTGCTGATAACCACCTTGTTGGCCAGCATTTGGCTGTGCTTGGTAAGCAGCATTACCTGCGGCTGGCGCAGTTTGATTATATTGCGCTTGCGGCGGACGAGCTTGAGCAGCTGGTGCAGGACGAGACTGTTGTTGCCCTGCATTTTGTCCTTGATATTGACCACCACCGGCATTATCACCTGAATTGCGGCTATCTAACATTTGCATTTCCATAGCATTGATTTCAGTCTTATAACGGTCTTGACCGGTAGTCTGATCTTGCCACTTACTGGTTTGCAATTTGCCTTCTAAATAAACTTTAGAGCCTTTCTTTAAGTACTCGCCAGCAATTTCTGCAAGGCGACGATACATCACAATATTGTGCCACTCGGTACGCTCTTGTGTTTGACCTTGCTGGTCTTTCCACGATTCACTTGTCGCTACGGTAAAGTTAGCGACAGCATTGCCATTTGGCATATAACGAACTTCAGGATCTTTACCTAAATTACCTACCAAAATTACTTTGTTCACACCACGACTGGCCATCGAAATCTCCTGAAATTTTTGTCTATTTACTTTATCTGAATACTAAGCGTGATCAAAACGATCTAATTCACAGAGCCTAACACAGCTCGCGCTTCGCTTAAATTGAATTTATCATCGACCTTTAAATAAGCCACTTTCTCTTCGAGCACCACAATGGCTTCAACGACACCAATTAACTGTGAAAGTTTGCTGGCCATATTTTGTGCTTCGGATTTATCTTTTATAGTTGCTTCAAGGGTATAGCTTTTTAATAACACAGGTTTTTGCATGCCGATGGTCAAAAGTAACCACACACACATTAATCCAAGAGCAACAAAAAACACGCCAGATGCGCCGACGAGTTGATAAGCTCCGCCGCCTAACATGCCGCCACAGAATGCGCCTAAAAACTGACTAGTTGAATACACACCCATAGCCGAACCTTTATCACCGACAGGACAAAACTTAGCAATCAAACTCGGCAATGATGCTTCAAGATAGTTAAACCCAGTGAAAAATAACACTACGGCAGCACTGAGTACCCAAATGTTATTAGCATAAAACCCCATCATCCCAAGCGATAGCATCATTATCATCAATGATATTTGGAACATGGTTTTAGTGTTGTTACGTTTAACCCCAATGATAATTAGCGGCACCATTAAGAAAAACGCGCCTACAAAAGCTGGGAAATACAACATCCAATGTTCTTCTTTTGCTAAACCGGCATCAACCAAATCTAGCGGCAATGCAACAAACACCGCAGTTAACACCAAATGTAGAATAAAAATGCCAGCATCTAAGCGAAATAATTGTGGGTCTAACAACATACGTTTTAGTTTTGTTGGTGTGGCTACCGTATCGCCTTTAGGCGCTTGGCTAATTGGGTTGGGGACAAAAAACTGCACAATCAACATGCCTAATACCGCCAATACTGCGGTTAGCAAAAAGAGTCCTGTTAACCCCAGATACTGTGCCACTATCGGCCCGACCAATAATGACAATGCAAATGAAAAACCAATACACATGCCGATAATCGCCATAACTTTAGTGCGTTGCTCGTCTCGGGTTAAATCGGCAGCAAGCGCTAATACAGCCGCGGCAATGGCCCCCATACCCTGAACTGCACGACCAAATACTACGCCGTAAATATGATCAGATGATGCGGCAATTAAACTACCAATCGCAAATAAGACTAAGCCACCGAGAATAATCGGTTTACGTCCGTATTTGTCAGACAAAATGCCCATAGGGATTTGTAAAAAAGCTTGGGTTAATCCATAAGCACCAATGGCAATACCTACCCACAACGGTGAAAAGCCTTCTAAATGCTGACCATACAGCGCGAAGACAGGCATTATCATAAACAGTCCCATCATTCGTAAACCAAACACACCGGCTAACGAAAATGCGACCTTTTTTTCCATACCTGACAGTCCATTACTGGCCATGCTGTTGCCCTTTGATAAGTTATTCAACAATATTATAAGTTGCGCATATTACCACACCGTCATTAATTAGCTCAAAAGGAAATCACAGTTTTGGTATAAGATGTTTTATCTGCACATGTTAAACTTTTATCCTGTTCTGGGCGTATCATAAACCTAAGCTAGCTGAATATGCTTAGTTCAAGTAGTTTGGGGATAAAGCCAAGATAGTCAAAATTGATATGAAGTCGCCCAACAAACTATGCGATACTAATTGTTGTTTTGTTTTACATAAGTCATAGAGTGAAGAGATGGATAAAATTGAAATACGCGGTGCCCGAACCCACAATCTGAAGAACATCAATCTCACCATCCCCCGAAACAAACTTATTGTCATTACCGGGTTATCTGGTTCAGGAAAATCATCATTAGCCTTCGATACCTTGTATGCAGAAGGGCAACGTCGCTATGTCGAATCCTTGTCGGCATATGCGCGTCAATTCTTGAGCTTAATGGAAAAACCCGATGTTGATCATATTGAAGGCTTAAGCCCCGCCATTTCTATTGAACAAAAATCGACCTCCCACAACCCTCGTTCTACGGTTGGGACCATTACCGAAATTTATGACTATTTACGCTTATTGTTTGCCCGTGTGGGTGAGCCTCGCTGCCCGACACATCATCAGCCGTTGTCGGCGCAAACTGTCAGCCAAATGGTTGATAAAGTATTAGCATTACCGGCAGACAGTCGTCAAATGCTGCTTGCGCCAGTGGTTAATGACCGTAAAGGTGAACACGTTAAACTGCTTGAAGGGTTATCGGCACAAGGTTACATCCGCGCTCGAATTGACGGCGAAGTATGTGACTTAACCGATCCACCAACATTAGATTTACACATCAAACATACTATTGAAGTGGTTGTCGATCGCTTCAAAGTTCGCGAAGACATGAAACAGCGCTTAGCTGAGTCGTTTGAAACCGCATTAGAACTATCTGGTGGTATCGCAAAAATTGCCAGCATGGAAGATAACAGTATTGAAGAGCTGATATTCTCGGCAAATTTCGCTTGTCCGCATTGTGGCTATTCAATGGCCGAACTTGAACCGCGTATTTTTTCGTTTAACAATCCGGCCGGGGCTTGCCAAACCTGTGACGGTTTAGGCGTACAGCAGTTTTTTGACCAAGACAGAGTGGTGACTAATGATGAATTGTCATTAGCCGGTGGTGCCATTAGAGGTTGGGATAGACGTAACTTTTATTATTTCCAAATGCTCTGTTCACTTGCTGAACATTATAAGTTTGACGTTGAAAAGCCGTTTGCCGAGCTTAGCGATAAAATCAAAAAGATTGTGATGTATGGTTCGGGTAAGCAAAGCATTGCCTTTAAATACATTAATGACCGAGGCGATGTGGTGGTGCGTAACCATCCGTTTGAAGGCATTTTAAATAATATGGATCGCCGCTACCGCGAAACAGAAAGTAATTCGGTACGCGACGAACTGTCTAAATTTATCAATATGCAGCCTTGTAATAGTTGTGGTGGTTCACGTCTACGTGAAGAAGCCCGTAACGTGTTTATTGGCGATCTCAATTTACCGCAGCTAACAATGTGGTCGATTGGCGAAGCCAAAGAATACTTCGACACGGTCGTTTTTGAAGGCCAGCGAGCCCAGATTGCTGACAAAATATTAAAGGAAATCAGCCAACGTCTTGGTTTCTTGGTCAATGTGGGGCTCAACTATTTAAGTTTATCGCGTTCAGCCGAAACCTTATCCGGTGGCGAGGCGCAACGTATTCGCTTAGCCAGCCAAATTGGTGCTGGTTTAGTGGGCGTGATGTATGTGCTGGATGAGCCATCAATTGGCTTGCATCAACGCGATAATGAACGCTTATTACAAACTCTAATCCACCTGCGTGATTTAGGTAATACCGTTATTGTGGTTGAACACGATGAAGACGCTATCCGCCTTGCTGACCACATTATTGATATTGGCCCTGGTGCTGGTGTACATGGTGGTGAAGTGATTTGCGACGGTACGCTAGAAGATATTCTTAACTGTGAAGAATCAGTCACTGGCCAATATATTTCGGGTAAAAAGCAAATCCACATTAATGATGAACGCACCCCGATTAATCCAAAGAAAGTCATTGAATTATTTGGCGCATCAGGCAATAACTTAAGGGATGTTGATTTAACCATTCCAGTGGGACTGTTTACCTGTGTGACTGGTGTGTCTGGTTCGGGCAAGTCGACGCTAATTAATGATACCTTCTTTAAAATAGCCCATCGGATGCTCAATGGCGCCACAATTGATGAACCCGCGGCTTACAAAAGCATTGAAGGTATGGATCATTGTGACAAAGTGGTCGATATTGATCAAAGTCCTATTGGCCGTACGCCACGCTCTAACCCTGCCACTTATACGGGTATATTCACCCCTATTCGTGAGCTTTTTGCTGGCACCCAAGAATCACGTACCCGTGGTTACCAAGTGGGGCGTTTCTCATTTAACGTGAAAGGCGGTCGTTGTGAAGCCTGCCAAGGCGATGGCTTAATTAAAGTTGAAATGCACTTTTTGCCAGATGTTTACGTGCCTTGTGACTCGTGTAAAGGTAAGCGCTATAACCGCGAAACCTTAGAAGTGAAATACAAAGGTAAAAACATTCACGAAGTGCTGCAAATGACAGTTGAAGATGCCCGAGGCTACTTTGATGCTATTCCATCAATTTCCCGTAAACTGCAAACCTTAATGGATGTGGGCTTGTCGTACATTCGTTTAGGTCAAAGTGCGACGACGTTATCAGGCGGTGAAGCACAGCGGGTGAAATTAGCTAAAGAGTTGTCTAAACGTGACACAGGTAAAACCTTGTATATATTAGATGAACCAACAACTGGGCTTCACTTTGCTGACATTCAATTATTGTTAGAAGTATTACATCGCTTAAAATCTCACGGCAACACTGTGGTAGTGATTGAGCATAATTTAGATGTCATTAAAACGGCAGACTGGATTATCGATTTAGGCCCAGAAGGCGGCGCAGGTGGCGGGATGATTTTAGCTGCCGGCACTCCAGAAGAAGTAGCAGAGCACCCAGAGTCTCATACCGCTAGATTCTTAAAGCCGATGTTGGCGTTACACAACAAACGGGTAAAGGCGAAAAAAGTCAAATAACAAGCAGAGATCACATACCAAACCTTAGGTGAATGAGAGGAGATAACACACTATGTTTACGACTCAAACTCACCTTAAGGTGTTAGTTATGTTTTTTGTATGCGGCTTACTCAGTGCTTGCAGCCAAATACCTCGCCAATGCTCGTCAGATATTATAACCAATTGGTCTCGCGCACATCAGCAAATCACTCAAGATATCACCACACTGAGTTCCGCTGAATTTCAAGGCCGCAAGACAGGCACCGAAGGCGCCCGCCTTAGTCGAGAGTATTTAATCAAACGATTTACAGAGATGGGATTACAACCCTGGCAGCCAACGTTTGCAGTTCCGTTCAGTTTTCAACATCAATTTTCGACCGTTTCTGGGGTCAATATCATTGCGACCATTGCGGCAAAAAACAACTCAAATCGCTGGAGAGTGATTACCGCGCACTATGATCACTTAGGCCAGACAGCTAGCAAAATATATCCAGGTGCAGATGATAATGCTTCAGGCATTGCTGGCATGCTAGCCATTGCTGAACGCTGGAAACAGTCTCCGCCACTAGATGATGTTAATTTAATGATTGTTGCCACTGATGCCGAAGAACCTGGTTTATATGGTAGCTATGCATTGGTGACAGCATTACAGCAACAGCCGCAAATGGACATAGAACTCAGCGTTAACTTAGACATGATAGGTCATCCTGATCGCCGCAGGGCTATCTACCTAGAGGGGCAAGACAATCTTGAAAATTTTGAGTCGATTGAGCCTCTATTAATGCAACAGACTCAATTATGCATTAAGACTCATCATACAAACTTATTAAGTGGACGAATGAGAAAAAGCGACTGGCTTAGAGCATCAGACCATTATCCATTCCATAAAGCGGGTTACGCTTGGGTGTATTTTGGCGTGCCACCACATGCGCAATACCACACGCCAGACGACACAATAAACACCCTAGATATTGACTTTATAGTCGCAGTAGCAGAAACCGTGTATCAAATGCTCAGTATCGATAAATTGACCAAGCTTCCTAAATAGCCTTTCCCACACCAACAAATGTTCACTTTTCAATCAATTGAGATATGTTAAAAATCAAGAATCAGGCCAATATTAACCTAGAATAGACCAATTAAGGTTTATTTTCAGTTTTTACGTGGTCAACTCACAGAGTTGCTGCTATAATACGCCCCCTTATCGGCGCGGGAAATCGACACGGGGTTGATTTTCTGTCTGTGAAACTTTAGCACGAGCTTCCGAACTTCGTGCGCATCCACAAGGCTACAAATCAATGTCATCTGAAAGAACTTTCCGCGAACTCGGCCTGTCTGAGTCTTTGTTGCGTTCGCTTGACGAGTTAGGTTATGAAAAACCAACTCCAATTCAAGCTGCTAGTATCGACCCGCTTATGGCTGGTAAAGATATTATCGGTCAAGCACAAACCGGTACCGGTAAAACAGGCGCGTTTGCCCTGCCTTTACTAAACAAAATCGACATGAAAATCAATGCTCCACAGATTTTAGTGTTAGCACCAACCCGCGAATTAGCGGTTCAAGTTGCCGAAGCATTTGGCAGTTATGCCAAATTCATAAAAGGCTTCCACGTACTACCGATTTACGGTGGTCAAAGCATGCAACAACAATTAAACGCCCTTAAGCGTGGACCACAAGTGATTGTTGGTACTCCAGGTCGTGTAATGGATCACATGCGTCGTGGCACGTTAAAGCTAGATAATCTAAAAGCCTTAGTATTAGATGAAGCCGATGAAATGTTAAAAATGGGCTTTATCGATGATATCGAATGGGTATTAGAACACAAGCCTTCTGATAGCCAACTTGCATTATTCTCTGCCACTATGCCTGAGCAAATTAAGCGCGTTGCAGCTAAGCACTTAACTAACCCAGTGAATATCAGCATAGCGTCTAGCCAGACAACTGTTGAGTCTATCGACCAACGTTATGTGCAAGTATCACAACACAATAAACTAGAAGCGTTAGTACGTGTTTTAGAAGTTGAAAATACTGAAGGTATTATCATCTTCGTTCGTACTCGTAACAGCTGTGTTGAATTAGCAGAAAAATTAGAAGCCCGTGGTTATGCTTCATCACCATTACATGGTGACATGAATCAACAAGCACGTGAGCGTGCAGTTGAGCAGCTTAAACGCGGTAAGTTAGACATTTTAATCGCAACTGATGTTGCGGCACGTGGTCTAGACGTTGAACGTATTGGACACGTAATAAACTATGATATTCCTTATGATTCAGAAGCCTATGTACACCGTATAGGTCGTACAGGTCGTGCTGGTCGTACTGGTATGGCAATCTTGTTTGTGACCAATCGTGAAATGCGTATGTTGCGCACTATCGAACGTGCTACTAACAGCCGTATTTCGCCAATGAAAGTACCTAGCCCTGAAACAGTTGCAGAGCGTCGTTTATCTCGTTTAGGTGAGCAAATCCAAGAAACCATTAACGGTGATCTAGATTTCATGAAGAATGCCGTTGCTGAATTATGTCAACAACTTGAAGTTGATACTGACTTACTGGCTGCTGCATTATTACAACAAGTACAACAAGAGCGTCCGCTTCAGTTACCAACAATTACCGAGCGTCAACGTGATTCTCGTGACGATCGTAGTAACGACCGTGGTGACCGAGGTGACCGAGGTGATCGTAATAGCGACCGTCCACGTCGTGAACGTAGTGAGCGTAGTAACCGTCCAGCACCAACTAGTTTTGGTGACGCGGAAGGCTTAAAAGATAACCCAGACGTGAAAATGAATCGTTATGTTATCGATGTAGGTCGTGAAAATGGTGTTGGTGTAGGTAACATCGTTGGCGCAATTGCTAACGAAGCAAACATTGATAGCCGTTTCATTGGTCAAATTCAATTATTCGATCAAGTGACAACGGTTGATTTACCAGACGGAATGCCTAAAGACATCCTTTCGCACCTAAGAAAAGTGCGTGTATGTGGTCGTCCTTTAAACATTCGTGAAGCTGGTGATGAAGTATTTGCTGATACGACTCGTGGCGCAGGTGCTCCACGTCGCCCACGTAGCGATCGTGCTCGCAGTGACCGTCCTCGTGGTGATCGCCCTGCAGGTGATCGTCCACGTAAGCCACGTGACAACGGCTAATCATTCAATTGAATGACACAAAAAATGGAGCCTAATGGCTCCATTTTTGTTTTCCGCTTTTGATTAAACCCATTATTTATAAGCTAAGAATGATAAAATCAAATAACACTAATTAATTTGATTACTACGGAAATATTGGCGACACTGACCATTAATGGATTAACTCACCCAATAGGCAACCTAAATGGATTTTTTAGTGTTCATTTTACAGATAGTTGGTGGCTCGTCACCTTTGGATCTAGCTCAATCCGCTAAACAAGATAAAACATTACTGTGGATGATGATAATTGGCTGCACATTTTTTGGCACATTTGGATTAACGCTTTATTACCTCGCACAGCACAGTTAATCGCATCAATAACACTCATACGGTCACTGCACTAACTTACATTCAATTCAAATAACTACAACACAGTTCGGAATGCTTTTTTCTGTTTGCGCTTTTGGTACATGGGCACAATTTGCACTACAAACACCGCACACACAATCAGCACTATTCCCATAAATGACAGCGCATCAATATTAACGCTGGTAAATACCCCGCTCCACCAGCCTAAACAGACCACTAGCTCAGTCACACTAAAACTCAATACTGGAGTTAACGATAACATCGCGCTCACCTGCGCTGTTGGCCAATAATGCAAAGCTTGAGCAAAGCAGCCATAAGCAATCAAAGTATTAGCACCACAAAAAAGCACAATCCACCATTGATCTAATGTCATCGTTTCAAACTGACTAAAGTGGCTAAATGGCGCCATGACCACAATCCCTAATCCATAAATAAATAACAACACATTACTGGGCGATAAACGCTGACTTACCGATTTTTGCAATAAAGCATAACTGGTCCACGACATCACCGAAAACTGCACAATCATAATACCAAGCAATACTTGATGATCACTTGCTTGGTTTAAATCGAGCTGCGGATGGAAAAACATCAGCATCCCTAATGCAAGGGTGGCAAAACAACTTAATTGAAACCCATTAAAGCGCTCTTTAAAAAACAATACTCCGCCAAATGCCAAGAAAAATGGTGCGGTTTGAAAATTGAGTTGCGCAGTGCCTGGCGCTAAATACCCCAGCGAATAAACAAACGATACGTAGTTACACATCAGCAACACGCCCGCTAACAGTAATTTCAACCATATTAATGCCGGAAGCCCAACAAATTGACGTAATGCACCTAGTTGCCATTGGATCAATAACGTCACCCCTAACGCCATTACAAACCGGAACCAAGTTAATGTAACTGGAGTAATAAAACCGCCAGATAATTTTAGCGCAATAGGCAAAATACCCCAGAAAAACACTGCTATTGATACAAAGATAAGACCCATGCGGGTATTGGCACTCTGTTGTTCACTATTCACTTTTTTCGGTCCATAATTATTTAAGGCTGAATTTTGCCTGATTAACCGAGCAAAGTCTTGACCAAGATTTTACTCAACTAACCAATGATTGTTCGCAGAACAAAAAAGCCTATTTCAGCACCTCCTTTTTACGTGGCAAATCCCGTTAATGCAGGTAAAATAGCGGCCATAAAAAACCTATATGCCATATAACCTAAGGAACACTCGCATGAGTCTTGCCGATTCCGTTCTTGCCGTGAACAATGATTTACCTATTCGTACCGACAAACCTGTCCACAGTGGCAAAGTGCGCAGTGTGTATTGGTTAACAGATGCAGATAGCCGTCGACTCATCCGTGATAAAGGTTACGATGTGCCTGAAAATACGCCGCTGGCAATTATGGTGATCAGCGACAGAATTTCCGCTTTTGATTGTATTTTCCATGGCGAAGGTAATTTGCAAGGTATTCCTGGTAAAGGCGCTGCACTGAATGCTATTTCAAATCATTGGTTTGGTTTATTTGCTGAAAATGGTTTAGCTGACAGCCATATTTTAGATATTCCACATCCATTTGTATGGATAGTCCAAAAAGCCCGCCCCATAAAAGTAGAAGCCATTTGCCGTCAGTATATTACTGGTTCTATGTGGCGCGCTTATTCAAAAGGCGAGCGAGTTTTTTGCGGTATCACACTGCCTGAAGGCTTACAAAAAGATCAAAAACTGCCTGAGTTGTTAATTACTCCGTCAACTAAAGGTATTTTAACCGGTATCCCTGGCGTACCAGCACAAGATGACGTTAACATTAGTCGCAGTGACATTGAAGCCAACTACCAAGCTTTCGGCTTTGAAAAACCGCAGGATATCGACCTATATGAAACGCTGCTCAAACAAGGTTTCAAGGTAATTTCAGATGCACTAGCAAAGCTTGATCAAGTGTTTGTCGATACTAAGTTTGAGTTTGGTTATGTAAATGATAAAAACGGCCAGTCAAAACTGATTTACATGGATGAAGTGGGTACCCCCGATTCATCACGTATTTGGGACGGTGCGGCTTATCGCGAAGGTAAAATTGTTGAAAATTCAAAAGAAGGTTTCCGTCAATTCTTACTCAACCATTTCGACGATGCGGACATTTTATTAAACAAAGACAGAATGCCAGAGCGAGAAGCCCTTGCCCGTGATAACGACTTACCATTAGAAGCCATGATGAATGTATCGCGGACTTATACAGGTGTTGCAGAAAAAGTGACCGGTGCAAGCATTCCATTACCTGCCAACCCAAAAACAGACATTATTAACGTATTACGTGAACAGTATGATTTAATAGTATAAGACTGATTAGATTTAATAATAAGGCGCTTAGGCGCCTTATTTTATGTTCATTAATCAAGATCAATGACATGCTATGCGCATGAACGCAGAGAAAAATCCCTTTCCCCATAAAATAGCCTCAGCACAACTTAACAATCTTTTTTGTCGCATTAATCACTGGCGACTGTATCACCTAGCAAAAAATTCCCTGCGATTGAGATAATTTACAAAACTTACAATTGTAAATGATAATGATTTTCATTTGAATTAATTGTACTATCCTGACTGTTAAATAATTGATACTCAAAAACCAACACTCATAACACACAGAACATGGATTCGTTCATAGCAGTTAAAGATGATAACACCATGAAATTAAATAAAATTAGTTTAGCAGTATTATGCGCTATTAGTCTCAGTCAACAGGCTGTTGCGGCCGACACAGTTACTGATGAAAGCAGCAAAAAAGAAAACATCGAAACAATCGAAGTCACTGGCAGTTATATCGCGGGTTATAACGCTCATTCAGCCAGTGGAGCATCACGATTAGACTTGGATATTATTGATATTCCTCAATCGGTTTCAGTTATTACCGATGCACAACTACAAGACTTCCAACTGCATGACATTAACTCAGCACTCGACAGCGCAACAGGCGTTAACGTTGAGCGTATTGAGACTGACCGCACCTATTACACTGCTCGTGGTTTTGACATCACCAACTTCCAAATTGATGGTATTGGTTTACCGTTAACATCGGGTAATAATCATGCCGACGAAGATACCGCTATCTATGACCGTATTGAAGTGATCCGTGGTGCAAACGGCTTAATGACTGGTGTAGGTAATCCTTCTGCGACAATCAACTTTATTCGTAAACGCCCAACCGCAGACAACCAACTGTCAGTTAACGCTACTTATGGTAGTTTTAATAATACCCGCTTAGAAGCAGATGGTTCAGTTCAACTTAATGACACCTTTGCAGCACGCGCGGTTGCGGTCACTCAAAGTAAAGATTCGTATTTAGACCGCTACGAAACTGAAAAAAATATTTTCTATGTGTTTTTAGAAGCAAACCTTTCTGACGATACCAGCTTGTCATTAAGCCACAGTTACATGAATAATGACGCTACGGGTAATAACTGGGGTGCGTTACCGTTATTTTACTCAGACGGCAGTGCGACCAATTATGATCGTTCAACCAACACTTCGGCAGATTGGTCAAATTGGCAAGTCGTCAAAAACAATACTGTTTTAGAGCTTAGCCATCACTTTAATGATGACTGGCGTTTACGTGCCACTTATTCTCATAAAAGCACCGATGAAGACACCGAGTTGTTTTATGTATATGGCACACCAGATAAAGACACTGAGCTTGGCTTAACAGGTTATGGCAGCGAATACGACTTTGATGACAAAAGCGACTTAGTTGATATTTATATTGATGGTAACTTCAGTTTATTTGGTCGTGAACATCAGCTTGTTGCTGGAGTAAATTACTCAAAAATGAGCTATACCGACAGCTCACTTTACGACTACACCACAGGTAATGGCTTCCCTGCGATGCCCGATCTCAATACCTGGGATGGTAATACTCCTAAGCCAACTTTTACCGACGGTTTACGTGGTAGTGATGTAGAACGCAAACAACAAGCTGCTTATTTTACTGGTCGCTTTAGCATTGTTGACGATTTACACGTCATTGTTGGCGGTCGCTACAACGACTGGCAAGCCGAAGGGATTTCTTATGAAGTTGATCAAGATGCCGACTACCAAAAATTTATTCCATATTTAGGTGCGGTATATCGTTTTACGCCTGAATTAGTTGCCTACACCAGCTATACCGAAACCTTTGTTCAACAAACAGATCCAGACACTAGCGGTGTGTTTCTTGACCCTATTACGGGTGAAAGCCGCGAAATAGGTATTAAAGGTGAGCTATTCAATGGTCGCCTAATTGCTAGCCTCGCGTATTTTGACGTGATTCAAAACAATATTGCCCTGCCTGATCCTGCCACTGCGGATCTGCCAATACAATTGAAGCGTTATTATGGTTCAGAAGGTATTAGCAGCAAAGGTTATGAAATCGATATTGCGGGTGAAATATACTCAGGACTCAATGTCAGCATTGGTTATACCGATTTTGATATCGAAGGTGATGATACGGTTACGGCTTATACTCCGAGTAAGTTATTCAAATTTGCAGCTACCTATGACTTTGAAACCATTGAAGGATTCTCTGTTGGTATGAACATGCGTTGGCAAGACGATATCTCACGCGATCAAGGCGTGGTAGCTGTCGGTTTTGATAATGCAGGTGCTGAAATCATTACTGAACAAGATGCATATGCAGTTATCGATTTAATGGCGAAGTATCAAATCAGCGAAAATTTAGGCCTAGCAGTTAATGCCAATAACGTCGGCGATGAGAAATACATCAACAGTTTATATTGGGCCCAAGGTTATTACGGTGCGCCAGCCAATTATAGCGCGACGCTAACATGGAAAATGTAAGCCACTGCGTCACGAATTAATAAACATTATTTAATGGGTAATTTTACCTGTTTATGACACTTATCACTGATTCAATAAAAAAGATGACCTTGCAGTCATCTTTTTTGTTAGTGCTTTAATTACAGGCAAACATTAACGACGGCGTAAACCTAATGCACCTAATAACATCAACGCAAAGTAACCTAAACTACCACCATCACTGTCTTGAACAGGCTCAGGAGTTGGCTCTGGTGTTACGGGCGCAGGATAGCTTAATGCAATAATCACAGGGTCGTGATCTGAGGCAGAAAATGCATTCTCAGATTTAACCAAGTCACCAGTGTACTTGCTGCCATATTCAAATAAATTAGATTCAACCGAGTTGATGTGCCAATCGTCAATATCAACTAACTTAGCTGCTAAGCTAGCATTGGCTAAGGCATGATCTAAGTTACCTAATTCACCGCTGTAGCTATATGAGTATGTTGTTGCACCATGTGCTTGAGTATTTAAGTTAATTAACCCATAACCTTTATCAATCACACTGCCTTCACGTTCGTATACTTTACCGTTTAAAGTTGTCCAAGACGCGGTGCGGATAACATGGTCAGTAGTTGACGCATCATAGTCAGTTAATACTGCGACAGGATCTTCTTTACCGTATGCATTTAAGTCACCAATAACCAGTAAATCACCATCAACATCTTTGAGTGAATCACCCAATACTTTGGCAGCAGATACGCGGAACGCATTACACTTACCTTGCATGTCAGCAGGTTCTGAATCTTCGTTAAAATCAGCCCACTCTTCAATACAACCTGAACCTTTCGATTTCAGGTGATTAACCACAACAGTCAGTTTTTCATCATTAATGGTAAAAGTTTGTAATAGACTGTGACGTTGGTACTTATCATAACTAGGGCTTTGCTCAACCACGCCATCTTGCTCACGAGTCTCAGCACCTTCTGCGGCATGTTGCTCTGGCGTAGCAATCACTTTTGCTGCACCCTCTAAGGTAATGCGATCAGGGCGATATAACATACCGACTGTAATAGCATCACTACCTATATATTTGCCTTCATACTTGTCGGCATCTTCAACTTCAACAAAACGATACGCTTGTTCATCAGTTAGCTCTGCATTAAGAGCATCAACCAAGTTTTGAATAGCACTGAGCTCACCAAAACCATTGTTAGCAATTTCCATCAGGCCAACAACATCAGCATTCATGGCAACTAGCGCTGTCACAATCTTAGTACGCTGCAATACCATCTCATCTTCTGTTGTCGCACCACGATTGCTGTCAGTAGGATTTGCATCGCCACCAACCACGTCATTAAAAAAGTTCAATACGTTAAAGCTAGCGACTCGAATATCGCCCATGTCAGCCACGGTAGGCGCATCAGTACGATCATTTTCACGAATAAAATCACCTGCGGTAATCGTGTTAGTCGCTAAAAGACGGTATGCGTTGTAACTATAGCCAATCACACCTTCAAGGTTTGTTAGCTGGTCGCCGACACGGATGTACCCCGTTTCGGCATTAAAATCTGGGAAGTAAGGTACTTCG
Source organism: Shewanella polaris (assembly GCF_006385555.1). Taxonomy (NCBI): domain Bacteria; kingdom Pseudomonadati; phylum Pseudomonadota; class Gammaproteobacteria; order Alteromonadales; family Shewanellaceae; genus Shewanella; species Shewanella polaris. The sequence goes on from NZ_CP041036.1 coordinate 4,267,600, forward strand.
CCGTTGTTAGCCTTGTAATCAGATTCGACTAATAAATGGTTTACCGCATTAGCTTCACCCAAGGTAATAGCCTCTGCTGAATTGGGTTCAAACACTTGGGTTGGCTTCATTAATGGTGTTTTATGTGACAACACCATATTGTTTCGGTATGAATCATAATCGAAACTAAAAGTACGAGTGACTTTCATCTCGCTACCGGCATCCAGCTTCACTTTCATGCCTTCTACACGCTCTAATGCTTGTGCTAAGGTTTCGCCATCTGCTACATAAAACTCAACACCTGCGGGAACATCTCCTAATGCACCTACTTCAAACTTTTGATCTGCTTTTAGGTCAATCTGAGTTGAGCCGTAATACTCATTTACCTTACCTTGTACACACACTTCAGTACCTGGTTGAATCGTATCTGGCGCAGCTTGGTTTAGGTAGACAAAAATACCGTCTGAAGTATAAGGCGAGTTATCGCCTTCAACATCTTGAATAAAGAAACCTTTGTATAAGCTGTCACTTCTAGCAGTAACGATTCCTTTTACTGTCACTTCGTTAACCGATGCAAAACTGCCATCAGCAATCAACGGGCTTGACTCACCAGCGCCTTGAACATCGTAAATACTGGTCAGTGTGGCACCATCACAAGTAAATGCTGCTGTGTCCGACGAAATCAATGCATCAGCATTAGCCATCATTGGCAATGCTGCGGCAACGGCGAGTGAAACCACCGTTAGTTTAGTTAGTCCTTTCATTTATAAACCCCATATTTGTAATAAAAATGCTATTTTTTTGTAATATGCGGCAAGATTGTCCCAAAATTCGTTTACATAATACAGCATATTGATCACATAAATGAGGCAAGAAAAATAGCTATCTAATTGATTAACATAATAAAATAATACACTTGGCTGAACAGTGAAAAACAAATGTTAAAATAACTTTTAAGAAACAAGCATTAAGATGAAAACAAGCCTATATAAAATCTCAACAAAAGAACAACGTACTGTTTAATATGATTATTCCCCCATCATGTCGTTAAAAAATATTAGGGATTTTATCAAATGATTAGGCTAGTATGGCTGCTGTATAGCATGCTAAATAAGCCACCCATAAAAAACAATAAAACACTTAAGACATTAGGTTTATTGTCGATATTGATCCTACATCAATATCATTTTGGTCACTGCAAAAGACTATTCAGCTAACTATTTAGTACCAAAAGACTAAAAGCTCATCTAGTTATTTGCCATTTATTGTATTCACAGGTTTAGGTACACAACCATGAAAGAAGTTGATTTCAGAAATATCGATAAAATTTTCATCAAAATGTCCATTAATGATAAATTTTTGGTTATTTTCGGACTGTTCCTCATCATTTTATCAAGTGTATCGATTAGTGGTTACCTTAATAAAATTGACAATATTGAACAGCAATCACTGCATGTTTTAGAGCAAAAAGCCGCCGCTACCGTAAAGGCTCTTGATACGACTAATCAATTAGATCAAGCTGCAAACTTAGGCTTACAAGTATCTACACGTTCTCAAAACAGTTCACGGCAACAAGATACCATTACTGCAGTTTATGGACTAGACGGTAAATTTTATACATTGACTGCATCCGTCTATGATCAAGAAGCCAATGCTAAACAAGCGGCATTAACATCGTTGTTGCTATCATTCCTATGGATATTGCCTTTTAGTCTCGTACTTTACTGGAATGCTACCTTCATTGGCGGTGCCTTGTGGGTGTTATGGAATACCACGGAAAAAATTGCCAAAGGTGATTTAACTTCTCGTTTAGGTTTCCACCCTGGTCGCGATGAGTTTGGCACCATTGGTTGTGCACTAGATAGAGCAATGGATACATTAACTGAGCTTGTTGTGGCGGTGAAAAAAAGTGCAGAGACATTGCAAACAACGTCCAGCTCATTTGCCAATGAAGCTTTACAAAGTGCAGAACAAATTGATTTACAGTATGCTTCTCTTGACTCGGTAGCCACTGCAATGGAAGAAATGACGGCATCAGCAGCTGAAGTATCGAATATTGCCCGAAATTCAACTCAACGTGTTGAACAAGATTCAGAATACACGCGTCAAAGCTATGATAGAGCTAAGCGTGCGATTAGTGAAATTAAGCAGCTATCGACCTACATTGAACAAACATCGAGCTCGGTTAACACATTAAAAATCAACGCAACTAACATTAATGAAGTCATCACCACCATTAATGGCATTTCAGATCAAACCAACTTACTGGCATTAAACGCTGCCATTGAAGCGGCACGAGCGGGTGAAATGGGTCGTGGCTTTGCAGTGGTTGCTGACGAAGTCAGAACCCTTGCAGGACGTACTCAAGCTGCAACGGTTCAAATCCATAAAATGATTGAATTACTGCAAAGTGAAACACTTAATATTGACACTATTACTCAAGATACTGTTAAACAAGCACAAAGTAGCAGCGATTTAATTACTAATATTGGTACCGATGTTAATGCGATTTCTGAATCATCACGTTCAATTATGGACATGAGTTTCCAAATTTCAACCTCATCAGAAGAACAAAGTGCTGTGGCCAATGATATAGCTAAAGAGCTGGCAGACATAAGACAGAAATCTAATATTATTAGAAGCTTATCTCAACAATCTTCAAATGGTGTGAAAGCATTATCAAAAGCATCTGTTGATTTAGGTAAAATATTAAGCCAATACCGCACCAATTAACTTATCAATGGATATGTTTAGCTGCATATAATTGCTAAATGAACATATTCATATGAAAGTAATATGTGCGTTAAGTAAACTTGGCAAAATAGCTTAACGGGTTAACCGCCAATCAATAAAAAACCGATATCATTGATATCGGTTTTTTTGTTGTATCAACAGTGGATTAATTCACTGCTTATGTACTCAATACTATTCTAACGACGTCAGTCTATGACCTAATGCACTTGTGCTGTCAGGCGTCAGTACAAAGGTAAAATTACTGTCGCCACTTATATCTAAAGAATCAGACTGATAAATGAGTGTTTGAGTGCCATTATCAGCCTCATACACTATGTTAATTTCATAAAAATCTTCAGGTAAGGTTGTACTCTGTTCTTCAACAAAGTCTAAGTCAGTCAAGGTATATTCTGCGGTTTCAATGGTTTCTGAAGCACGCACAAAATACACGCTCAGATCATCATAGTCATAAGATAAATTGACTACGTCAACTTTGTATTCATAAGCACGGGGACGCAGGTCTTGAGTAATTTCCATTCCTTCCACTGAACCGTCTTCGTTTTGATATACAAGCAAAGATTTCACATCATCTTGTTCAAACGTCACTAACAAGTTATTAAATAATTGCGTTTTGGTTGTAGCATCTTTTGCTGTGATCCCGTAATCGTTAAACGAAGTTGATTGGTAATCAGATACTGTAAACGGCGAAATATCATATAAATACTGAGTTTCTTGCTGACTAGCAATATCAACATCAATGCTTTGAGATTCAAGGCCATTAAATACTCGATAGTCTGCAGTTGCTTCCAACGCAGCATAATTATCTACCGTAGTGGTCGAGTCAACACTGTCGATGTTCACTTTAATATCACCAGCACCAAAGCTATTGCGGATAACCAATTTATAAACGGTTTCCGTGGTTAGATCCATGCTGCCAGTGGTATAAATTACATCTTTAGTACCTGTGTCGGTCAGATAGACAATGTAATCTTCGGTATCTAGAATGGTTGAATCACTGTAGCTACCGTACCCTACACTGCCTAACATTACCGCGTCATCAATGGTTTGAGTATCAAGTGAAATATACGCATCAAATGTGCCTTCATCAGTTGCTACGTTGGCAATAAGCACCTGCATTTTACTGTACTCATAATCATCATCTGCGTTAAGATCATCCATATCTTCACGATTGTAATTAATATCCAGTAATTGTGGATCTAAATAATCACCATATAACACAAATAAATGGTTATCATCGTTATCCATGTCAACAGTATCACTGTAAATAGATACTGTTTCACCATCTTCATCTTGACCATAAATTTCTAAATCTGCATCGCCCGTGCTGTAGCCATAACGCGGCATAGCGTCAGCAAAATCGATTGAAGTATATGAGTAGTCGTCAAGTACTAGCGATGTAGAAGTACTATTAGGCGATCCATTATAATATTGCACATAAGCGTAGTCAGAACTGCTATCGCTACTATCATCCGATCCACAGCCAAATAATAAGGCTCCAACTGTTGATATCATTATCAATCGACTTACTTTCTTGTTGAACATAATTACTCCATTAACCACCTAGTTACATTTGCAGTATTATGACTCTTTGTATGCGTAAACGACTGTCAAGAAAGGTAAAGTAAATATATAGATCGTCAAGATTGACTATTTTGGTTATAAAAAAACCTCTTATCTGCTGATAAGAGGTTAATCATTTGGAAGTCTGGCTTAAGTTAACTGTTTTTAAGCTAGGTTTTTTAGCCTATTTAGTTACCAGCAATTTTCATTTCGTTCAGTAAAATACCACCAGTACGGATTGATGAACGTAAATCGCGATCCTTACCGACACCTTGGATACCCATAAACATGTCTTTTAAATTGCCAGCAATGGTAATTTCTTCTACGGGATATAACACTTCGCCGTTTTCAACATAAAAACCTGCCGCGCCGCGAGAATAATCACCGGTGACGCCATTAACACCTTGGCCCATCACTTCTGTAACAATTAAGCCGGTATTCATCATCTTCACTAAGTCATCAAAGGTTTGATTGGTGTGGCTCAAGGTCCAGTTATAAATACCGCCTGCATGCCCTGTGTTGGTCATACCTAATTTACGAGCGGAATAGCTGGTTAACAAGTAAGTCTCTAGCTGGCCGCGATCAATAATACGACGGTCTTGAGTCGCTACACCTTCACTGTCGTAATTGGCACTCGCTAATGCACCAATTAAATGTGGTTGTTCTTCAATGCTAAACCAGTCTGGAAATATTTGGCTGTTCAGTGCTTCCATCAAGAAGCTCGACTTACGGTAAATACTGCTACCACTAATTGCACCAATTAAATGCCCCATTAGGCCAGTAGCAATTTCTGGGGCAAATAATACCGGCATTTTCGCTGTAGCAATTTTGCGCGCATCCAAACGGCTCAAGGTTTTGTTGGCTGCTTGTAATCCTACCGCTTCAGGTGACAGTAAATCTTGATATTTACGAGCAACGGTATAGTCGTAATCGCGTTGCATATTGCCATCAGACTCTTCGCCAATAACAACACAACTTAAACTGTATCGCGAGCTACAATAACCATTCAAAAATCCATGACTATTACCATAAACTCTGGCGGCGGTATGCGCATTAGCACTTGCACCGTCAGAGTTACGGATACGGCTATCAACTGATAAACTCGCTTCCTCAGCACGTATCGCTAACTGAGCTAACTCTTCAGCATCAATATCTTGCGGATGGTATAGCTGTAAGTCTCGAATATCTTGTGCCATCAAGGCCGGATCGGCTAAGCCACTAAAAGGATCTTCTGAAGTATATTTTGCAATACCATCAGCCGCCTTAACGGCTTGGCAAATAGCCTCAGGGCTTAAATCTGATGTGGACGAATTTCCTTTCCGGCCATCTCTAAAAATAGTAATGCCTAAGGCACCATCTTTATTAAACTCAACCGTTTCAACTTCTTTGTCACGGGTCGAAACCGATAAACCTTGCTGCTTACTAATGGCCACCTCAGCGGCTGTCGTACCCAACTCTTTCGCGTATTCTAGTGCGACAGATACAGCGTCTTTTAATGCCGTTAATTCAGAATCAATTCTAGGTGTTGGTTCACTTGCGCCTGGCGCTGAAGAAGGATGAGAAGCCACAAATTTACTCTTTGATTAGTCTAATTGACGCTAGCATATCAAATTCAATTGGCGATTGATAACAGGGCATTTATATCGCAACCTTTCACCAATAAATTCTGCATATTCTGGGCCAAATAAATGTTATCATTAGCACATATTGACTTGAGGTTTATGACTATGAAAATTGTTGGCGATTCAGAGCTATTTCAACAACCCTATGATAATGATGACAACTATGTCAGCAGAACAGGTGTAAAAAAAGAAAGTGAGGATGCTCAAGCACTTGGTATGCGTTTGATTGCCCTGAGCAAAACTCAATTAGACAAAATGGGTTTAGATGAGTTTCTATATGATGCGATTCTAAAAACAAAACTGATTAAACAAAAAACCGAAGCCTATCGCCGCCATATGCAATACATTGGTAAATTGATGCGCGGATTTGAGCATGAACCTATTGAAGCAGCACTCGATAAAGTGTTAAACAAAAACAATAATGAAGCCGCGCAAATACAGATTTTCGAAAAAATGCGTGAGCGTTTATTAACTAATGGTGATGATGAAATTCAAACATTACTGGATCTACATCCACAATTTGAACGTCAAAAATTGCGTCAGCTGATCCGCCAAGCTAATAAAGAACTGTCTAAAGGAACGGAATCAAAATCATCAAAAGAATTGTTCAAATATTTACGATCTGAAATTAAAGACTAATACGGCTTAAAGAGAATAAGGATGTTGCTAATGCGGCTTAAAATGGTAATTCGCACACTGTTGTTATCATTAGTTTCAATGGTGTTTTTTACAGGTTGTAACGGTGCCGCAGATGGTACCGATACCCCTGAATTAAATGGTAGTTTTAGCATTACGGTTAGCTACCAAGATGTCATTAATGGCCAATGTGATGCTAGTACTAGTTCACTCATTTTTGATATTAATAAGAGTTTTTGTGCTGTGGCTCAGCTTAAGCAAGGCAATATTAATGTCAGTGGAGCCCTCATTACCTTTAGCACCACCAATGCCAGCTTAAGCCAATCTTCTGTATTAACTTCATCCTCTGGCATTGCGACGACGATAGTTAGCTCCACTAGCACAGAAGCTGATACCTTAACAGCGAGCTACACATCAGATGATGATGACTCTGTTAGCGACAGTCGTAATTACCAATTTAAAGAATATAACACCACAGCCCCAGTTGAAGCACTTAACATAACCGCATCAATTAGCGATGCAACGGGCCCTATTACACGCTTTAATGTTGATCATACCGTTCAACTCAACGCTTTGATTACTGACAGTAATAATCAAGGTATTGCCAACCAAATTGTGACATTTAATGCAGGTAGCGCGACGTTAACCCCAGCAACAGCGCTAACAAAAACCTCTGGTATTGCCACCCTTAACTTTACGCCGTCAGATTCAGATCTGGGTGCAAGTTTACTCACGGTCACAACCGAATACGAAGACACAACCCTCACGAGCTCCAGTGCTTATGAAGTATTAGCAAGTGACGACATTGCTATTGATGGCATAGTGAAGATAGGAGCGTATGATGAAAATGACGAGTTTGTTGAGGGGGAATTAGCGACAACACTTGTTGCTGATAGCGATGGTAATTATACCATTAGCGCAGGTGGCACATTTGGAGTTACAGCTACTCTGATAACGGAGAGCTCCGATGGCGCAGTTACACGCTTGCAAAGTCCAACCAGTATTAGTTTTAGTTCAGACTGTACCAGCGGCGACGATGCGACCTTAGACTCACCAGTTACTAGCTTGTCTGGCTCAGCAAACTCCACATTTTCAGATATTAGTTGCAGCGGTAATAGTGAGCGCAGTGATACCATAATCGCAACAGCAACGGTTAACGACACTAGCTTAAGCGCAAGCATACCTTTTACGTTAGCGCGTCAAACCTTGTCTAATATCAGTTTTGTTTCTGCTGAACCAAGCCAAATTCGTATCAAAGGTTCTGGCGGTACTGATACCACCGAGTCTTCTTTAGTGACCTTCTTAGTGAGCAGTGCTAATGGCCAACCTGCAGCACAACAAACGGTTAATTTCAGCTTAGATACCAGTGTTGGTGGTTTACAATTTGCTAATGGTGAAGTATCGGACAGCAGTATTACAAACTCTGAAGGTTTAGTGAGTGTCAGAGTGCAAGCCGGTACGATCCCTACACCTGTACGTGTAATGGTATCAACCACTGATGTAGACACTAATAAAACAATTACCAGTCAATCAGAGCAGCTAACGGTCAATACCGGTTTACCGCAACAGTTAGGTTTTAGTCTTTCAAGATCAATCGGTAACCCAGAAGCTGGCGATAACAATGGTGAAGAAGTCACCATTACAGCTTATGCCTCTGACAGCTTTGCTAACCCAGCACCAGATGATACCACCATCAATTTTACCGCAGAAGGTGGCCAAATTGAGCCATCGTGTACCATAGTAAACGGAACATGTTCAGTCACTTGGACCTCTGCATCACCTCGGGTGAGCGATCACCGCATCACCATTTTAGCTTATGCCTTAGGACACGAAACCTTTTTTGATACCAATGGCAATAATGTATTTGATGATGACGATGGTGGCGTGGTTAATGGCTGCTTAAGCGGTACAACGTCTGTAGAGTGTAGTGGCAATGGTATGGATGTAGAAACCTACCATGACGGCGGCTTCGTTGATTTACCCGATGCCTTTAGAGATGATAATGAATCAGGCACACATCAATCAGGTGAACCTTACTTTAATATTCAAGCCAGTGACACATACCAAGCGGCTGATAGTAAATTTAACGGCCCACAGTGCCAAGGTAGCTTGTGTGACAGCGATGCCATGACCACTTATATCCGTAAAGCGTTGGTATTAACAATGTCAGGCTCTAACGCCAATTTTGTAGTGAGTCAAAATGGCACTGTCATTAATGATTACGACACTGATATTCAGCCTATCGCACTAGATGAAACTGCTCAGTTTGATGTAGTACTCACAGATAGCGCTAATCAAATATTACCTTTTGGTACAACCTTAACCGTTGCTAGCACCGAAGGTGATTTACAATTCTCTGGCTATACCGTGCCAAACAAGAGCGCTGCTGGTGGGACATCAACGTCCTTTACCTTGGAAAATGTTGGAACTGCTGGTATCAGCCAAGTCACACTGACAACCACTACGCCTAAAGGTGTGGTCACTGAATTGAAGTTTTATGTGACCTTATCATAAACAAAAAATTGTTCTTAAAGCCTGCTATTTAAGCAGGCTTTTTTTATACTTGGCATTAACAAATATGTTGATACAATAAGACATGTTATACGGTATTAAATCGATACTTTGTTGAAATAAAGAGCTATTTCCCTAACTGACCTTATGTTCAGTTTACAAATTGTTCAACTAGTAAATAGTGCACAACATCCTTCGTTTCGATACCATCAATAGCATCTGTAAACAGGGCTAGTTTACTATTTCGAGGGACCGATTTATGACTCTCGACGCATACTAAGGAATAATAATGCGCAAAATTTCTCTACTTTCTATCTTATCAGCAGGCGTACTACTCACCGCTTGTGCAGCTAAACCACCCATCGTGGCTCAAAACAAAACGGTTGTCGTTAATGACCAAACTATCGTGCTTGGTGGATCCTATGATAAAGAAAAAAATAAACTGCAACTGACCGCCAATGGTGATCCGATCATGCAGGGTCGATTCCCGCCAATGACTCCTACTCAAAACCTTAATGCCAACTTTAAAGATATGAAGTTTAAAGGTGATTGTTACTTTGGTTCGGTACTCGGAGATCAAGGTGGAAGCTTTGGTATTGTTGCTAGCATTGTTCAATCGGCAAAATCGAGCACTGCAGACAAATGCGACATCTTTATCGATGGCACCAAGCAAGAAACACTGTACTTCTAGTTAGACACATTAATTAAGCGCTAGCCCTGCTTACTTCCTTGCTAAACTATAAGACAAATAACTTCGCACTATTATAGTGCACCTCTTATTTAATAAGGCACTAAATTAATTCAATGCTCAAATAACGAATGAGTTAATAGACTGTTTTAACTATAGTTTACAGTATGGTCTAATCTTTGCTGTTACAAGTATTATAACCTTACCGCTCGTCAGCACTTAATCGAGTGTATTACTGGTGTCATCACTTTTATGTAAACGTTACTAGAGTGACTTGATGAATAGCCCTTGTTGAGAATTGAATGATCCCTTTACACACATCTATGCGCGGCCTACGTTGTTTTTGTGTTGCAGCAGAATGCTTGAGCTTTAAAGAAACCGCTAAAAAACTCTACCTCACTCCCTCAGCGGTAAGCCATCAAATTAAGCAGTTGGAAGGCTCATTAAACCAAGCCCTATTTATTCGCCAAACTCGTGCAGTAATATTAACTGAAGTCGGCATCCGCTTTTATCAAGAAGTTGAACCTATCATGCAGCAACTGGTGAATACGGTAAGTGAATTTAGCCAATCAGAACGCATGTTAGAAGTCAGTATTTCGATGCCAGAATTTTTTGCCAGTGAGTTATTTATGCCCAAACTCATTGGTTGGTCATCCAAATACCCCAACATCAATCTTAAATTAGAAACCATCAAGTCACGTATCGACACCATCAAGCATACTGACGTCTCAATTATGCTCTCTGGTAAACAACAGCCTAGTGCAGATGTGTATGACTTATTTCCAATCACCTATATTCCGGCGTGCAATGCATCAGTCCATGCAGAGTTATCATTGCAAGGCTTTAAAGCATTAACTCAAGTGCCATTAATATTGCATAAAGCTAGGCCACACGCATGGCATCAATGGGCTGAAAGTGTCGGATTTGATGGTTTTCAGCCGAAACAAATTATCCAATTAGACAGTATGTTTAGTGTCGCGCGCGCGGCAGAACAAGGACTTGGAGTGGCATTAATCCCGCTTCCCATTAGCCAGGCATGGTTTGATAACAACACCCTTCAGTCATTATTTCCCCATCCACTTTATAGCCATGACCGCTATTACCTCACCCGTCACACCAATGAACAGCAGCGACCAGAAGTGCAATTGCTAATAGATTGGATCCTTAAAAGCTTTCATGATGAAAGCCATTAATTATCGCCTCTTAACCCTGGGGCAGGCTAAATAATTTGCCATTAAAAACACGTATTAATGTTTGGTAAAAAACCCAAACAATGATGATTGTAGAAACAACAATCATCACTTGTGCTAAATATGCATAAAAAACAAAACCAGTTTGAGCAAACATAACCAGTGTTGCTACTGCCATTGCCGTTAAAGGGAAAGTATAGGCCCAAGCAGAAATATAAAACTTTTTACCCAAGAAGCTTCTACACATACTGAAAATCAGGATGGTAAAAATGAGTGCGATATTAAAAAGCATGGTCCCAAAAAAATCCAACTGATTACCATTTATATTTAAATATGCAATCAAGCTCGCCGCTGGCGGTGCGATTAAAATGAACAGTGTTGGAATAAATTGCTCTGCAATAGGACCGTGAAAAATAATACGATTAATCAGTATAGGCAGCAAAATAATCCAAAAAAATATCCCTACACTAAAGAAAAACATCAATACGGGAATAGGTACAATGCCGACACCGCCAAAGGGAGCAATCAAATTACCCACTATAGGGATCATCCACGCGGGTGTTGCATGTTGTAATTGCATATCGTTATTCATCCAAAAAGAAAAGCAATAACAAGTCACAAAAAGCTCTAATATCGCTCCTATCCACCAGATAACTGACGCCCCAGGGAGGTCTAAGTTACCCAAAATAGTGGCAATCAACAGAAATGAAACTGCAATAGCGCCAAAAAATACTGATTTAACTTGATGTCGTAACTCTTCCAACACAGCATCTCTATGCACAATACATTTAATTAAAAAAGTAATAGATACCAACGCAAAAACAAGTATCGTTACACCTGCTAAAATTTCTCCAATAATCTGAGGATAATGTAATACGGTCGTGGCACGTAAATACATCAGCGTTAATCCAGAAAGCCCCATTACCGAAGAAAATAACATCACTGCAAAATTTCTTAACTTAGAAGGTTTTTGTTGAACGACCTCTTGAGACTTCATCAAACCCAACCCCTTTTATTAATCGTTATTTTACGATTATTAAGCGCCTGAGCATTATTTTTGTCAAGTCTAATAGTAAGTTGTAAACCATACTTTTATAATGTTCAATGTACTTTAACGATGATGTCATCTAATTACGGAGGAAAACGAAATGCTGTCTAAACAAAATTTATCCAATGATATGTTTAGTACCACAGAGGATGAGCGGGCAAGAGAACAACAATTCGCCCTCATTGCTAAAGCATTATCGCATCCAGCTAGATTACGTATTTTAAAAATTCTAATAAAATTAGATGACAGGGAGGGAGGTTGTTTAAATGGCGCACTGGTTCCCCATATCGGATTGGCTCAGTCAACCGTTTCAGAACATCTTCGCGTGTTAAAAAAATCAGGCCTTATTCGTGCCGAATCGACACCACCTAAAGTGTGTTATTTCATTAATAAAGAAAAATTAAAAGCATTTAGTATTCTGTTAACTGAAGATTATTTATAACCCACAAATAAACTCCCCCCGCCCGAACTCCCTATTAATGCCGATTCATTACTTCTACCTGATATAAAATCAGAACAATACCAAGAGAATCGTCTTTTCTTTTCAAGAATGAGAACTCCAAACATAATATACATTTCCTAACAGGATAAAATTATTCAGTTGATCCGATACTAAAAACTAAAAATTTGCATCCTTTTTATGTTTTTTACGCCTTAACTTACGATAAGAAACGTCATCAGGAATAATAATGCAAAACTTACAAAATTATTTGAAGTCGGATTGAAACTTGATCGTAACAAATTTCTTGTCAGTCACTTGGTATTTCATGCCAAAGTCGACGCGAGTCAAAAGCAAAGTGCAGAACAAGCTAAATATTAGGAGCTTAACATGCGTGATGAAATCAAAATTACATGCGTTACTATTTGTTTTTTAACTTAATTAACACTCAATAATTGTTAATTTTTTAAATTCGCTTCATTTCAGTTTTCACTGACTCGTTATATAAGATGCTCGCCATATACGAATGTGACTAACTTATCGGCAACAAAATTAATAAAGAACAATAGACTTATGAAAATCATATCAATAAAAACAATTGTCTCCTTGCTCATTGTCATTGCTTTGATTATTGCGGGTGTAACCATTATCAGTCATAAGAAAACAGCTATGCAATCCATTCCTCCTGCTAAAACTTATGGCTTGGTGGTGCCGGTAAACACAGCCAGCATTTCAACCGTGGTGCTAACCTTGCCTTATTTAGCCGAGGTACAAAGTGATAGCAATGTTGATTTAGCTTCAAAGGTCACGTCACGTGTAAAAATGATCGTAACCAGTGGCACCAATGTTAAACGAGGTGATCTACTGGCAGAACTTGATGCGGGAGATCTATTGGCGCAAAAGAAAAGTCTTGAATTTAAAATAGCAGAAATGGGCAATCAGATTAAAGCTAAACAAGCCGATCTTAAAAGTTTACAAATTAGCTATAAACGCAATACGAAACTGCTCGATATTCAAGCGGTTTCACAAGACAAAATTGATACTGATAATGCCAATATCGAGAGCATGGAATCAACAATCGCAGGCATGAAAAACAACGTGGCCGCATTAAAACAAAATATTCGTGAAATCGATGACAACCTCAGTTATACCAGCATAAAATCACCAATAGATGGCGTGGTAAGTAAAACCTTTATCGCCGAGGGAGGCATTGCCACTGGTGGCAAATCACTCTTAAGTTTATCCGGTGGCAACACAAAAAGATTACTGGTGCGCGTTTCCGATAAAGTCATTCCTAGTGCCGTTATTTACCAACAACAAAACTGCCCAGTACATTCACTTAACAGCACTGATAACGGCTTAAACGAATACAGTTGCCAGTTGCAAACAACCGTATCGGCCGGTAACCGAGTTGAAGTAAAACTGATTGTGTATCGCGGTGAAAATATTCTATTACCCACAAATGCCGTATTGCAAAAAAATGGTAAACAATATGTTCTTCTTGTCGAAGGCGATAAAGCGGTGGCTCACCAGGTAACCATTATCGCAGAAGGCAGTGAAGGATTATTGGTAGACGGCATAAAAGCGGGCGATGAATATGTCGTTGCTAAACCCGACATTCTACTTAAGCTGCTCACGGGCATCTCTATTATCCGAGCTAATTCGTAAAGGGTTATAAAATGTTTAATTATTTTTATCACCGTTCTTACCTGACTTTTGCACTGATTATCGCTTTGTTTATTATCGGCGTAATGGGATTAATTTCCATGCCGAAAAACCTATTCCCAGATTCAGATCGTCCTACCATTATCGTCATCACACAAATCTCAGGCGCCACAGCAAAGGTTGCGGCATCAACGGTCTCCAAACCCATCGAAGAGGAGATATCTCGGCTTGCAATGATCCGCGAAGTTAGCTCGGTTAATGTGGCAAACTTTTCTATTGTTAAAGGTGAGTTTGAATATGAAAAAGGATTAGATGCTGCTGCGGTTGATGTTAACAATGCACTATCGATAGCAAGCAGTAAATTACCCGCTGGCGCAAACCCAGCAATTTATACTTCTGGTGCTTTTACTCGGCCTGTCGAAGTGATTACATTATCTTCAAAAAACAGTAATTTGACCTTACCCGATTTACGTAAAATAGCCGACAGCTTTATAAAGCCTTATCTTCTAAGTAAACCTGATATTGGTAATGTAGAAGTTTTTGGTGGCTATCAAAGTGCGATTAATATCGAACTTGACCCACTTAAAGCTAAAAAATATGGTTTAGATTTTAACAAAGTCGCCAATGTTATTACTGCCACAAACAAAGATATGCCGCTAGGGTTTCTTAAAGGTAAAAATGGCTTTTTCACTCTGACCTATTACGGCGATCATGCCGATATTGATAGTGTAAAAAACATATTTGTTGCGCCTAATGTTCATTTAAAAGATATTGCCAAAGTCAAATGGGGTTACCAAAAACGCTTTAGTGGTTATATGGGTAACGGCAAAGAAGGTATCGCCATGGCAGTGCAACGAGCTCCCGGTGGCAGTGTACTCGATGTTAGCAAGGCGACACGGACCGAACTTGAAAAACTAAAAGTACAATACCCCAATATCGAATTTCAAATTAGTGATACTCAACGCGACCTCATCGAAACCGCAAACGATAATATGCTGGAAGCATTACGTGATGCCGTTATTTATACCCTGATTGTAATGATGTTTTTTCTCGGTAACTTCCGTGCAATTATTGCTGCAGGCTTATCGATCCCACTGGTCTTTTTTGGCACCATAGCAATTATTTACTTATTCGGTGGAGAGCTGAATATTGTGGTCTATACCGCCATCATCTTAGCACTCGGCATGTTGGTTGATGATGCAGTTGTGGTTCTTGAAAATATCGAACGGCATATAAGCGAGGTCAAAGAGGATTTAAACACCGCGATTGAAGAAGGTACCAAAGAAGTTCTGTCTCCGATATTTTCCGGCACCGTCGCGACCATCGTAATCATGTTTCCGCTGATGTTTGTCGGTGATTTCCCGCAGCATATCTTTAGACCCTTAATATCAACACTGATCATCGCACTGCTCGTTTCGTATTTTCTATCAATAACCTTTATTCCAAAATTATCGTTATACCTCTATAAAAATGGTACTCAAAAAAATCGTATCGAAAAATTTTTTGAACGACTTTACCAAGCCTCTTTCGGACGCTTAGTCGCCCCTTATATCAGTATTCTGCATTTTACCAATGGCCGTTACGCGGTGTGGCGCAAACTATTGTTAACCGTCGGTGTACTGGCCTTACTGATTATTAGTGTGTCAAACATTATGCCCATTATCGGCAAAGACACTATGCCGCCGATGGACACTGGGATTATCAAAGCCCACATTGTCTTCAGCGCCAATGACCGCGTAGAAGACTCAGAAGCCAAAATGAAACCCTTTTTAACTTGGTTACATCAGCAACCAGAAGTCACCATGAGTTCAGTCGCCTTCGGTTCTGAAACAGGGGTATTATCATTAGGCAGTGGTAATTTACCAAGTGAAGCCATCATCACCATTAACTGCGTCAATCGGTTCCAACGCAAAAAATCCCTATGGACCATCGAAGATGAAATCCGCGATCAATTACACACCTTATTAGGCATTAAAACCGTCGAAGTTTATGATTTTGGTGCAACACCTATGAGTTCGATTAAAGCGCCACTGGACGTTCGTATCACATCCAGTGATTTTGAAAACTTACCCGAAATGGCCGAGAAAGTTGCACAAGCACTGGCGCCTATAAAAGGATTAACCAGTATTACCCAAAGCTGGGCAAGTGATTTTAATGAATTAAAAGTCGATATAGATACCAATAAAGCACTGAGTTATGGGCTAACACCGGCAGCCATTGCCGAACAAATACCCATCAACGGTCGGATATTATCTATGAGCGGCAGCTTATCATCAATGTCAACTCAGTACGTTCGCTTGTACCTTAAAGGAAGTTTTAGTGAGGATATCCAAAGTCTAAAATCGATGTTGATCCAAACACCCGCTGGTGATGAATTACCGCTAACAGCATTAGCGACAATCAGTAATAATCTGACCCAGGCAAAAATAGAACGTGACCAGATGTTATACAGCATCGATGTTAATGGATTCCGCACAACCCGCCCGGTAACTCATATTACTAGCGATGCCATCGAAGCACTAAAAACTGTGAATACAGCTGGTTACAATGTTACCCAGCAAGGCGACATTATATCCTTAAATGACAGCTTTACCCGTATGATCAAAGCTATCGCAACAGGTATCGTTATTTTAGCCATCACACTTATCGTCATTTATCGCTCAGTTGGGCTCGGCCTAATCATGATAGTGGTCTTGCCACTATCCCTCATCGGCGCCTCATGGGGCATGTTATTGTTTGACAAACCCAGCTGTATGCCAAGCTTAATCGGTATCTTACTGCTGTTTGGGATCATCATTAAAAACGCAGTATTACTGGTCGATTTCTATCAAGACTTTAGGAAAAAAGAATCGCCATTTGAAAGTGCCGTTGAAAGTGTCCGTGTCCGATTCCGTCCGGTAATGATGACCGCTTTTGGCACCATAGCCGGTATGATCCCTATTGCACTAGAACAAGCCGTTGGCCTAGAACGTTTATCACCACTGGCAGATGTCGCCATCGGCGGGCTTATAGTAGGTACCTTACTCACCCTAGTGTATGTACCAATGTTTGCATACGGATTCGATAGGGATAAATAACCACCTCATATTTCATAAGTGAATTTTTTTAACCCATTAATGCGTTTTATATCGTTTGTCGGTTGTCGCCCTTTTCACTAAAGTTCACCTGTAGCGCGGCGCTACCTCAATCACTTAAGGATCGACATCATGAAAAAGAGCATCGTTAATGGCCTAATTTGTGCCACATTAGTACTGACAGCATCAACAAGTGTTATGGCTGACGAACAAACTTCGAAAACCACTAGTAATGCCTACAAAATGGTATTAATTGAAGATGTGCCTGGCGTTGATGCATTACAATTTGGTGATGTTAAAGAAGGACTAACAGCAACACTATCGGCCAGTAAATTTGCTGTGGATGAGTATTCTCGCAATGTGAACTTATGCGCAGGATATATAAAATTAGCAGATATGGAAAAAGCTGAAAAAGCCTGTAGTGCAGCAGTGAAAAGTGCGCGTACTCAACCAGCAATCCCATCTATGACAGTTCGCGCTTATGCTTATAACAATCGTGGTGTGATGAAGTTAATGAGTCATGACAGCTTAGGGGCTTTAGCAGACTTTAAACATGCCGCAGAAGTCGATAACAACGGTATATATCAACATAATGTAGAACGTTTAGAAGCCGCTTTAAATAGCGATCAAAACGGAATGATGTAATTGGAATTAGACAAAAAAACCATTATGGTTAACGCTAATCAACCAACAAAATCCCCCAGAGCACTCGAGTCAGTGCGAACAATAGACAGGTAAATGAATACCACACCTGTCTATTGTTATTTATAAGGTAACTTTACTCATACTTATTTCGTTATGATATAGCCCATTAGACACTCTTACTGAAATGTTATGATTTAATCTTAAAGTCTTTTTGTTTATCTGAAATAGCCATAATAGCCATAGTGACAAATACCGCAAATAATCCCCATAATTGTAACCATTTAGGCATTACAGCCAACCATCCTGAACCTAATTGACCGAGTTCAATCATGCCCATAATAGCGGGAATAGCGGGAATAGCCTGAGAAGCTAACACTAATGGTTGCGGTATTAATTCAACTGGCCACACAAATCCAGACACAAATAAAATCGGCATCGACACCAGCAAATACAATTGAGTGGGTAATTCTCGACGGTAAAAATAACTGCTGAGATAAATACCTAACGCCGCTGTTGCAAGTAAAAAAGGCAACATAAAAAGACCTACTTCAAGCACAGTGGCAACCACGTTGACTTTGTACCAATAGAAGCAATAACCTAAGTAGTAGCTACTAAATAGCGCGTAAATCATCATAAAAACACTCAGCCTTGCCAGAACCAAAGTCACTGGGCGCACTTGTTGCCAATATCCAGGTTTACGCCATTGACTGGCACCCAAAATACCCGTACCAATGAGTAATGTTTGATGCAGAATTAATAAAAATAAACCCGGTACTACATAGGGGGTGTAACCCAAACTTGGGTTAAAAGCGGGTACAGAGTTAAGACTAATAGAGTTAATAGCCTGCTGGGCAAGCTCGGGGTTTTGCCCTCGGGCCAGTAAACCGATTAATTGCACTTGTTTGCTGGCATCAATACCCGCATTAAGTAATCCCTCAACAACGGCAGCATAGATTAAAAAGTAACTTGCATCACCGCCGTAGCTTAATGTTGCGCCTTTGCCTAACATTAAATCCCGCCTAAAATTAGGCGGAATAACCAATAAACCGTGCGCTTTACCCTCTTCAATCCACGTTTGAGCTTGAGCAATACTACTTACATTAGTGAGTATTTTTATCTTAGCACTGGCATCGGCATGACGGATCAATAGTCGACTGAGTGAAGAATTATCTTGGTCAACCACCACAACAGGTTGTTCTGTTGGCACTTCGTATAAATACGGTGATGGATAAAGTATTGAGTAAAACAATACCCCGCCAAACAATGTCGTCATAATCGCTTTATCGGTCAATATGGCTTTGCATTCTGCAACGATTAACTGCCAGAAGTTCATCTATTCACCTCTGGATCCATTAGAACATCGACTTGAGCCTGTTCAGGGATTTTTTGTGCATAGCGCCCTAACACATAAAGCAAAGGCAGTAACAGTAAAAAGCCCCAATAAGATCCCATTTGGGTCAACACTTGTCGCAAACCAACACCATAACTAATCACACTAATATGCGAATCAATATAATGACTAGAAGGTATGAGTAACCGCCACCATTTAGCGACAATGAACATGTCGTTTACCGGAAAAGTGATCCCCATAAATGCAAATGCTGGGGCAAATAATCCGGTACAAAAACTAACGATTCGCGCACGATCACGCACAAGCATAAAAATAACCAACACTAATAACCACAATACAATGAGCATAACCGCTTGTGCTAAGACCAACAGCAATAAAGAGCCTGAAGCGGGTAACGCTAAATATTGATATAACCACAATAGAATAAAACCACCATGGATAAGCATGATAGGGCTGTAAATTACCATTTTCACCCACACTTTAGACCAAATATCGTGAGCTAAATAGTTACGTTTACCATGTGGGATAAGCTCACGATTAACACTATTAACAAAAACCAGCATGGCTAGCAATTGCCATAAGGCAATTAATATTGGCGGAACTAAAAAGCTGACATAATTAACGTTTTGATTAAATAAAGCCGTGGTTTGATTACTGATAGGCGATAAACTCACATCGACAGTGGCTTTATTGGCACCTTTAAGCAATAGATTAACTTCACCGAAATGAGTCAATCCTTGTGCGAGACTTCGCTGTAGCTGGCTAGACAATAATCTTCCCACTAATAAATATTGGCTGTTATAGCGAATATCAATTATCGGGCGTTTAGATGTTAATAAGTCTTTTTTGAGTTGATAGGGAAAAATAACCAACGCATACACTTGTGATTGACGCATGGCATTGATCGCCGCCACTTCATTGGCATATGAATGTAGTGTAACTGATGGGTTAGCTGACAATTCTCGCGCTAGCATCCGACTGATTTGACTATTGTCTAAATCAACCACAGCGACAGGTAACTGCCTTGGTATTCCGGCACTGAATAACCACCATAAGCCCAATATTCCAATGATAGGAATATAGCTTATCAAGGCTAATTGCCATGGTGAATGCCATAAGGCTGTAAACTCACGTCTGAATAAATGCCTCATCAGTAAGCCTTATTAACGTTCTTCATGCTGATCTGCTTGAAACAATACCGACATTCCTACGCGTAAATCGGCAATCTTCTGCTTTGAGGTTAACTCCACCTCAAAGGTACGCATGTCAAAGTCGTGACCGCTTTCAGTTGAACGCCAAGTGGCAAAATCACCCATCACGCTAATGTGAGTAACAGTAAACTCAACTTGCTGCTGCAATGCTGGAATCTCTAACATTACGGATTGATCTTGCTTAAATTGCAGCAATTGATCTTCTCGGACTTGTAGCACAGCCCACGAGTCACTCATATCAATAATGCTCACTACCGGAAAACCACTTGGTGCCAACTCACCAGCATGCAATAGCACTTCACTCACTTCTGCTTTTTTAGGTGAGCGCATTTGGCTGTCTGTTAAAATCGCATTAACCTCATTAACTGCACCTTCGGCCATACGCGTTTTACCAGCAGCGGCGGCTTTGGTTTCAACTCGAGCGCCTTCTTGGATCATTTGATACTTAGCATAAGCTGCTTGTTCGGTATATTTGGCAGCTTGCCAATGAGTATAAGCTTCATCACGTTTTTGTCGTGCGACAACGCCTTCATCAAAAAGGTTTTCGATACGTTGATAGGTTTTGTCACTCAGTTCTGTCGCGGCCTTAGCTTTTAACCATTGATCTTTAACTGCCATGATATCTTGCTGTCTTTCACCATTATTGGCTTGTTGTTGCATAGCCGTTGCGGCATCTAGATTTCCTTGGGCTTGCATTAACTTGGCATCTAATTCAGGGCTGCTAATGGCAAACAAAATATCGCCAACATCAACCCGATCGCCTTTTCTGACTAAGACTTGTTCAATCCGCCCAGATACTTTTGACGAAATATTATATTCACGTGCTTCTATTTGTCCTTGCAACACCACAGGCTTAGGTACAAAAGCCAGCTTTACGCCATAGCCTAGTAGCAATATAAGTAGCACGAACACCACAACCGCAATAATCTTATTAGCCCGCATAAGCTGTTCCCTGAATTTGTGTTCGGTTAATGAATTCATCCACTTGACCACTAACGGCCATCACTTTGGCATAGGCTTGAATATAACGATATTTAGCGCCTAATTGCTGGGTTTTAACCGCGGTGAGACTTAACTCTGCATCTACCCTATCAATTGAGGTAGATAAACCTTGGTTAAAAGATAATTCTCGTAAACGTAGATTCTCTGTCGCTAGCGCTAATGAAACATCTAGCGCATCCGCTTCTTCTTTGGCTTGCAACATTTGCCGATAACTCTGATCAATAAGTAAACTTAAATCTTGCTTGGTTTGTGCCTTGGTATAACGAGCTTGCAATAAAGCACTTTTCGCCGCTTGTACTTTACCACTGCGGCCATCGCGACTAATTAGTGGTATGCTCATGCCGACACCGACCATCCAATCGGGCTCTACTTGAGCAAATAAACTGTCATCTTCGTACAAGGTATAATTACCGTATAAATACACTGTAGGGTAATAACTGCCTTTTTCTAGATCCACCAAACCATTGGCTTGTGCTTCTTTCGCTTCTAGTAGTTTTAACGCGGGGTGTTGCGTTAGCGTCAGCTGACTAAGGCGTGGTAAAGATGGCTGTTGTTCTAGTAAAAAAAGTGCCGAGATAGGATCAACACTGGGTATATGTAGCATTCGCGCTAAGGCAATTTCGGCCATTTCATATTGGCGCTTACTTTTACCCCAATTAACTTTGGCATTTTCTAATGCAACTTGGGCATTTAAGCGTTCAACCTTGGCGATTTGTCCCTGTTGTTCTAATTTTTTTGCATGAGTCACATGTACAGTTAATGAATCCACCAGCTGCTTTTGGGTATCAACTAAGGTTTTTGTTACCGATACCGCATAATAACGATCAACTAACTGGAGAAACAACTCACGCCGAGCCAGTGCTAACTCTTGTTCGGTCTCGGAAACTTGTGCAGCATGTATCCCTTGAGCAGCCGTAATTTTACCGCCAGTATAAATAGGCCACATAGCTTGTAAGCTGGCACGAAACACATCTTGTTCGGTAAAAGGGGTGACAAATAGTGATCCCGGAATTTCCGCTAATGCACTAGTAAGAGCGGCTGGTAATGTACTGGTGTCGAGGGTAGCTAATGGATTTAAGTCACGTAGATCAAGTTCAATAGGCTTTTCGAGGCGAGTATAACTACCAGCAATATTGATAGAGGGGTAATTTAACGCATCTCCAGCATCTTCTTCCGCTTGTGCACGATTAACAAGCTGGGATTTAGCTTGAAGCTGATCACTCACTTGCTCTAATTGCTGCCAAGCATGACTGAATGTAATAGGCTCAGCTAAGACACTCAAATTTAATAAAGAAATACTCAAACACAGGCCAAGACGATAGCGCCTCCAACTATGCGTATTGATATTACGTTGTGGAACCATAAAAACCTCAAGAGTTAACACCCTAATTTCTTGGTGGATAATAACCCAAAATGGTTATTATCACAGCGACATATCTTATAAAAATAACCCTTTCAGTTAATTAATGCCCTCTATTGCCAACTACAACACATTGAATATTCAATGTTAGGCCATCACCCCATAGCAAACGGCTCACTAAGCATAAATACTCAGCAAGCCGTTATATACCAATCCGCATTAATAAGTGACCACTCAGAATGCGTCCAGCGGTTTTTGATTAAGGCGTCGCTATGTAGTAATGGTTATTACCATTGCGGGTTAATGTTAAGCCGTACCGCCTACGGTCAGCCGGTCAATTTTCAATGTAGGTTGGCCGACGCCGACAGGTACACTTTGGCCGTCTTTACCACATACACCGACGCCTTTATCTAAGGCTAAATCATTACCGACCATTGAAATTAATCCCATCGCTTCAGGACCATTGCCAATTAATGTCGCACCTTTAATGGCATGTGTGACTTCACCATCTTCAATTAAATAGGCTTCAGAAGCTGAGAATACAAACTTACCCGAGGTAATGTCGACTTGTCCACCACCAAAGTTCGGTGCATAAACGCCCTTTTTAACCGACTT
Source organism: Shewanella polaris (assembly GCF_006385555.1). NCBI lineage: Bacteria > Pseudomonadati > Pseudomonadota > Gammaproteobacteria > Alteromonadales > Shewanellaceae > Shewanella > Shewanella polaris. The sequence continues at coordinate 4,290,950 of NZ_CP041036.1, forward strand.
AATAATGTCTGCAGGGATTGACTCACCGGCATTCATATAAGTATTGGTCATTCGAGGCATAGGTAAATGCGCATAAGACTCACGACGACCGTTACCCGTTGGAGCTTGTCCCATTAAGCGAGCATTTAACTTGTCTTGCATATAACCTTTTAGAATACCGTTTTCAATTAAGGTCGTTTTTTGGCTTGGTACACCTTCGTCATCAATACTTAATGAGCCACGGCGGTTTTCCATGGTGCCATCATCTACCACTGTCACTAATGTCGACGCCACTTGTTGACCTATTTTACCGCTAAAAGCACTGCTGCCTTTACGGTTAAAGTCACCTTCTAAGCCATGGCCAACGGCTTCATGCAGTAATACGCCTGGCCAGCCATTACCTAATACTACTGGCATTTCACCTGCTGGAGCATCAATAGCGTTAACATTGACTTGTGCTTGGCGCACCGCTTCACGGGCAAATTCAAAGCTTAGTGGTAAGCCTGCGTCATCGGTAGCTAAAAAGATGCTATAATCATGACGACCACCGCCACCAGCACTACCACGTTCGCGCTTACCGTTATCTTCTAAAATAACACTACAGTTAAAACGCACTAAAGGACGGATATCGGCGGCTAATGTGCCATCACTCGCGACGATTAATATCTCTTCATGCACCCCAGAGAGGCTAACAACCACCTGAATAATGCGACTGTCTAGGCTACGAATATAAGCATCGGCTTGTTTCAGAAGATCAATTTTTTTAATTTCATCCATAGCAGCAATCGGATCAGCACTGTCATACAGTTTATGTGCAATTTGACGTTTAAAAGCTTGTACCTTTTGTTGCTCACCTACACTGGCAATACCACGGGCCGCTTTTGCTGCTGCATCAAGGGCTACAGGGCTAATTTCGTCAGAATAAGCAAAACCGGTTTTTTCACCACTAATGGCTCGTACGCCTACCCCACGTTCAATGTGGAAACTACCTTCTTTAACAATGCCATCTTCTAATACCCAAGACTCATGGCGGCTACCTTGGAAATACAGGTCTGAAAAATCGATATTGTGCTGATGAATAGTATTTAAGTAACCTTGCAGTCCATCTAAGGTTAATCCATCTTGTAATAAACTCTGCTCTACTTGGGCTAAAAATGGCATTAAAACTCTCTTTTTTAATTGGTAACGCTTACTGTGAACTCAGTGTTAGTCAGGGCTCATTCAGTGTTATTTCAACTGTGGCGCTATAAATCGATTATGGCCGATCACCGGCATTTGTTGACGAATACGGCGTAGTTCCGTTAAATCAACTTTAGCTTGTACCCAGCCACATTCAGTGGCTCGCTCAGCAATCACTCGACCCCATGGATCAACTATCATACTGTGCCCCCATGTTTCTCTACTACCTTGATTATGTTGCCCCCATTGGCCAGCACCTAACAAGTAACATTGGGTTTCTATTGCTCGAGCTTGTAATAACACTTGCCAATGCGCTTCACCAGTCACCTTGGTAAATGCTGAAGGTAGGGCAATATAATCTGCTCCCGCTAAACGCAAAGCCCGAAACATATCGCCAAAGCGAATATCATAACAAATGGCTAAACCCACTTTGCCAAAGGGGGTATCGACGATAGTAATGTGATCTCCTGGATGAAAGGTATCACTTTCGCGGTAGGTTTTGGTGCCATCGCTCACTTCGACATCGAATAAATGCAGTTTATCGTAATGCCCTAGGGTGATGCCATGATCATCAAAAAAATAACAACGACTGAAGACTCTACCATCATCGGCACGCATGGGAATAGTGCCGGCAATAAAATACACTTGGTATTGTTTTGCCATTGCCGCTAACGCATTTTTAAGATCGCTTTGATGCTGACTGCCAGCGAATTCAAGTTGTTGACTCTCATGGCCACCAAACAATAAACAACACTCAGGTAACACCACTAATTGTGGTTCATTAGCATCTCGAGGTAAGTCTTTAAGCTGCGAGTCGACAAATGCGAGATTGGCTTTGACATCGCGACTGCTTTGGCATTGCAATAAGCTGATTTGCATTTCTCACTCCTTGTAGCATAACGACATTAGTTGATGGCTCAAAAGTTGATCGTTTAATTAAACGTTCTCGTGTATCTGTGGATTGTATTTGTGCGGTTTGAAAAAGATTATTGATGCTAGGAATAATTATGCTTGATGGCGTTGTACCAATGTATTTTGTAGTATTAAGCGCAGCACTGTCTTGAGCGTCGGTTGCGAGATCCTTGCTCTCAATATCAGTTTCATTACTACTATCATCTGTTTTTACTTTAGCATCTGTATCAGCTTTAGTATCTAGTTTTACTTTAGCATCAGAATCGGTTCCTACATCAGTTTCAGCGTCCTGAGGTAAAATGGCCTTAGGGATTTCGATTTCTTTACTCTTACGTTCAAGCTCTTCTAGTTGTGGATTTTCCATAGTACCTGTGAGTCGAAAACGAATTTCTGAGATAACTTCAATAACAGGCTCTAATACTTTAGTCAGTGCAAATGCCCCTAAACCCAGAGTCCACGCACTGGTACTGAGTAACACTACGGTTGGAACACTGGACGCAAGTTGTGGCACAAAACGAATGTCGTAATTTAAGCTTTGGGTAGTTAAGTCGGTGTAACCTCTAACACGCATATCGCCAGCAATAGCATCCATTTCGGTATCGGTGGTTTTAACCACCCCATTATCAATTGTAAGATTGCCATTAAAGGTATTGAAATACAGACCTTTGCCGAATACATCTGAAAAATCTAACGATAATTTACGTAATAATGAATCTAAACTAAATAACGAAAATACCCGTGCACCTTTATCACTTATCTCCGATAAATGGCCTTTACCTAAGTCAAACTTTAACTGACCGTTTAGAGTCTCAAGCGCGAAATGATAAGGCGCGCCTAGCCAAGATAGTTGGCCAGTAAGATCAAGCGGAGCATCTTTCAATCCTGGGTTTATATCTAATATCGTCGATAAATCATCAAACTTGTCTGCATGTAAATTGACATCAAATAAGGTTTTATCAATCCCACGGTCAACAGACCATAATCCATTAGCTTGTAATGTTACAGTTGGTTTGGTGAGTGAAATCGTTTGAAATTTATAACCTTGATCATTGGGCAAGCCTTGCAGTACTAAGTGCCCGAATGATAAATTATTTACGCTAAAATCATCAACATCTACCGCTAATGTCGGCAGGTGTTGTTGCATCGATGTCGAGCTCAATTCAACACTTTCAATGCTACTCAGTGATGGGAGTAAATGCAGTTTTTTGGCAACAACTTTAATCCCTTGATCGCGCCAGTTTGGATAAAAATCGATACGACCATCAAACTGTTGTGACTCAGCTTCAACCCGCCATAAATGTTCTGTAGGTTGAGCATCAAAGTGCAATTTATCAAATGACTGACCCAATACATTTAATTGGGCAATGTCGGCATGAATGCCCAATAATTTGGGGAATTCCGATGCCACGACTGTCGATTCAGTCGAAGCGATAGTATTTGCAGGTATAACGGCATCAGGCAACTCGTGTGCGGATAAAATACGATCGCGTACTGACGATGTGACAACTTGAGGTTCCGTAGCCGTACTAAATCGATTAATGAGTGGTAGCCATTGCGCTAACTCTATTTTTGGCAAATCCAGATGCAAGTGACCCTGTTGCTTATTTAATGTATCGCCAAGCCTAAAATGACGGCCAATCATAATGTCATAAAAAGCAAGTTGGCTGCCATTTTCGGCATTAAACCCGCCCCAAAATTCAACATTATTACCTAGCTTGATGCTTAGAGATGATTGTTTGTTATCACCAATGAGATCGGCTCGGAGTATTTGAGGCTCGACAGCTGATTTTTTATAGGGCGAAGGCAAGTCGAGAGAGGTTCCAACTAAATCAGATTTTACCGAGACTTGTAAACTGTAACCACTGGGGTCAAATATCATGGTCAATCCACCGTCCCAATTAAGTTCTCCGTTATAGGTACCGGTCATCGGATTAGTTAATTGACTCGGCAAGCTAGCGAGATCCCAGCGTCCAGCCATGTCGACATTTAAGGCTAAATTACCTTTTTTATCAGCCGTCGCCACACTAAATGTTAACGGCTGATTAAACAGCTGTGCCTTGATATTTTTAGCATTAATCAATTGATTATTAAAAGTCACTTGGCCAGTCACTTTTTGTAAATCGAGTCCTGGAGTCGTAATAAAAATCGGATTGTTAGTTAAATTAACTTGGCCCTTTATTAGTTGTTCACCGCCTTGATATAAAGGGATAGCAAGATCCAAGGTAGTATTAATTTGCTGTTGAATTTGCACCACATCTAACGTTGCACCAACGGAGTCTTGCAACGAAGAGGCATTAATCACTTTAGTGGCGGCTTGTGCATCTGTGGTGATATCCGCTACCACTTTTAATAAAGAGTCTTTACCTAAATGCGCAATAGACACTCGGGCCCCGTTAACCGCCACTTTGTCGAGTTTCCCCTGCTCAATAAGCAAATCCATCATGTCATTTTCGAACAGTGCAGAAAGGGTTAAATCACTCACAGCTGGCCAATTCGGTTGAAACTTAAAGATGCCGCTATCAAGAGTAAAACCCGCTTGGAATATTCCGCTATGATCTTGATAAGGATATCCGCTTAATTCACCCTGCCACACAAGCTGTGCATTATTGATTTTCCCAGCAACCAAACCATCATTAAGATAATCGACTAAATGGGGGCTCATGGCCATTAGAGGAAAATAATGTCCCACATGGGCAACGTCATTAATAGTTAGATTCGCCGCCAACGCCATAAAAGGCTGCTCAGACAATGCTAAATTCAAGCCCGCTTGCAGTGTAATATCATCATTGACCAATTCAATATTAGGGATGGCTAGCCGATGCTGAACAACATCATAACGGCCCATAATAGCACTGCCATTAAGTGTTAATGGTTGGCTAAAATCATCACTGAAGTCGAGTTTGTATTCCTGCTCTGGCAAGCTAAATTCAAGCTGATTATTGGCCCACGTTAAGTTGGCATCAATAGGGCTTATTCCTGGTATCGACTGATAGGGTTGCCACTGTAATTGTTGAATGTCGACTTTGGCTATCATCGATTTATCTGCGGGCTTATAGAGCCTAATTGGGCCGATGTCCCCTTGAGGATTGAGATGCTGCCAATTGCTTACTTGTTGCTTACCTAATCCAGGAACTAACGGCAACATAGGCTTGAGGTATGACGGAATGATTTGATTAACGTAACCAAAAAAATCACCTGCATGAGTGCCAACCGCTATCTTCAACGATGGCCAAGTTTGATCGTTAGTTGATAAATCTAGATCCTGACTCTCAATTTTCCAACCACTGGATTGTGGGGTCCACCGCAATGCACCTGAATTAATCGCGAACTTTTGTTGGGTGTCACCATCGCTCCACTGTAACCAGCTAGGTTTAAAAACTAAGATGCCATCACTAATTTCGCGATGCTTGAATGTCATCCATGCATCGAGATTTATCACGCCTTGGAATTCAATATTATCAGTATCTTGCTGCGCAGTATGTTGTCTGGAAGCCCATTCGCCCAAATCCAATGAATCAGCAGTAACATAAAGTTGGCCTTCTACAGTATCGGGTTGATAGCCATCGCCTTTAAGATCAATGCGTAAAGTTAGTTGTTCTTGCTGCGACTCAAGCTGATCAACATGGATCATGCCTTGTGCTTGGTGATGATTTTCAGTGTTTAGCCACAACAGGTTATCGATAAAAATCGGTCGATAATCATGTTGTGAACTAATCAGCTGGAGTGATGCATCTGTGATTAAAAAATGTCCCAACTGTTCTAATAATAGCCCATACAACCAATCTAGATTTACATTGTTATTCGTTTCAGCATGTTCATCTGTGGTGGATAATTGATCGAGATTTAACGCTACTTTAACCCCATCAAATACCACGGTTTCAATCTGTGGACGTAAGGAAATAAGCGACTGCCAAAAATCGAGTTTAATGTGTACATTTTCGCTAATAACAGTAATAGGTAGGTCATCTTGCGGCGGTAAAACCAAATTTTTAACGGTTAGTGCTGGGCCAAATGCTTGCCATTCGGCATTGAGTTCATCCATTTGTACATTGAGGTGATATTCGCTTTCGAGGTAGTTAACTAATTCGGTACGTATTTCAGGAATATGAGGCAATAACCCGCGAATAAGGCTAACAACCAATGCAAATAACACTAGCGTGATAGCCAAAATTTGCCAAGATAATCTATTAATAGTTGCTGCCCGGTTTATAGACACTACATCATCACCACATCATATTTACTTTGAATGTATAACGGTTCATTTTGCAAACGTATACGCTTACCTATATAGACTTCTAACTCTGCCAACAAATGCGATTCATCACCGCTAAAGCTCATATACACAGCTGGCGAGCAATACAGTAAAAATTCATCGGCTTTATAAGCACGATTTAAACGAATAATCTCGCGAAAAATTTCATATGACACGGTTTCAATAGTTTTCATGGTGCCTGTGCCTTTACAAGACGGACACTCACCACACACCACGTGCTCTAAACTTTCGCGGGTACGTTTACGAGTCATTTCGACTAAACCTAGACCGGAAAAACCACTAACACTGGTTTTAACGCGGTCTAACGCTAATGCGGCATTTAAGCTTTCGAGCACTCGCTTTTGGTGTTCATTATTGAGCATATCGATAAAGTCGATAATAATAATTCCGCCCAAATTACGCAACCGCAGTTGTCTCGCAATCGCTTGTGTGGCTTCAAGATTAGTATTGAAAATGGTTTCTTCTAAATTACGATGGCCAACAAACGCTCCGGTATTAATGTCAACTGTGGTCATGGCTTCGGTTTGATCAATAATCAAATAACCGCCAGATTTAAGTTCCACTTTGCGGCCTAAAGCCCGCTGAATTTCGTTTTCGACATCATACAATTCAAAGATGGGTGCGGGGCCTGCATAATGCTCAATTTTATCCGCAATTTCAGGCATGAACTCTTGAGCAAACTGTTGTAATTCTGCATAGGTACGACGTGAATCAACTTGAATATGATCAAGTTCTTCCCCCACAAAATCACGAATAATCCGCACCGGCAATGCCAAGTCTTGATACAGTAAAATAACGCCTTTGCGCTTACGACGTTCGCTAACCTTGGACCACACTCGCCGTAAAAAAGCCGCATCTTGGGCGAGTTCGCCTTCACCTACATTTTCAGCCGCAGTGCGTATAATAAAACCGCCGTCATCATCAACATAAGGCAAGGTAATATTTTTAAGACGTTGACGTTCTTCTTCGAGCTCAATGCGTTGTGATACGCCCACATGGCTAGAACCAGGCATAAAGACTAAATATCGTGAAGGTAAGGTAATGTCGGTTGTTAGACGGGCGCCTTTAGTACCGAGTGGATCTTTAACCACTTGCACCATAATGTCTTGGCCTTGGCGCACCAGCTCCGCAATATCACGCACCACAAAGTTGCCTTTCTCGACATCGGCAACACATTCGGTATGAGGAACAATATCGGAAGCATGTAAGAAAGCGGCTTTATCTAAGCCAATATCAACAAAAGCAGCCTGCATACCAGGAAGTACACGGCTGATTTTACCTTTATAGATATTGCCGACTAAACCTCGTTTCATACGACGTTCAATATGCACCTCTTGCAACACACCATGCTCGACTAATGCAACACGCGCTTCTGTTGGCGTGACATTGATAAGTAATTCTGTGCCTTTTTTACGTTGTGCTTTTATATTCATAAGCCACCAGTATTCAGGTCATGCTTCAATCGTAATAGTGACAGCACTGTAGATAACCGTCGAAGCAATATCTTATTGAGAGTGCTGCATCATGCAGGCTAATAATTCACGAGTATCAACTAAGGGCAAACCGACAACGGCAGAGTAACTGCCTATAATTGATTTAACAAAGCAGCCACCCAGAGCTTGTATACCGTAAGCACCCGCTTTATCCATAGGCTCACCAGAAGCAACATAAGCCTCTATATCAGCTACGGATAACTCACAGAATGTCACTTGAGTACGACACAATCGGCTAAAAGTTTGCTCGCCATCTGTTAATGCTACTGCAGTCATCACCTCGTGAGTTTGACCAGACAGCAATCTCAACATGCGTTTGGCATCATCTTGGTCGACTGGTTTTCCTAATATCTGGTCATTCAGTACTACTATCGTATCCGAACCCAATACTTTAGGTGCGAAAAAATGTTCACTAAGTGCTAACCCCGCTTGGGCTTTTTCGAGCGCTAAACGGGATACATATTGAGTGGCAGTTTCGGTCGACAGAGGTGTTTCATCTATATCAGGCGCAACTAACTCGAACGAAAAACCCGGATGACTAAAGCCTGCTTGAAGTAATAATTCTTTTCTTCTTGGTGAGGTAGAAGCCAGTACCCATGTCATCTGATATTTACTCTAGTTAGTGTACATTAAAACCATACTTAGGTTTTTACGTTGGATTAGCGAACTTTATAATGACGGCGCATATTACGTAACACCCAAAAGACCCACCACCAAATAAATAAACTTGAAATAGCAGGCAAAAACATTTCAACATCAAATGGCGTAGACTCGACCACAACAAACTGGGTCACAAATATAACCACATGATAAATACAGATAAAACAAGCCACTAAGATTGATTGTTGCCAGCGTGGATAATTTCGCAATCGCTGACATAACAACACCACAATATAGATAACCAGCGACAATGCTAATGATCGGATCCCTAAATGGGCTCCTAGTAGCACATCAAGCATTACCCCCAAAATCCATGCGGTAAGAATGTTGTAACGATGCGGTAGTGCCATCGCCCAATACATCATCACCATTAATAGCCAGTCAGGTCGCCACGCTTCAACCATTTTTGGCAGCGGCATAATCTGAAACATCATCCCGATAAATAATGTCAGCCAGACCACTAAGCGCCCATTAGCTATGTGCGTACTCATTGATTTACCTCGCTGGTAGCGGGTTTCGTTGCCGAAGCTGTAGCCTTATCAGCAGTATTTTTAATCAACCCTTGTACATCAGCAGGAAGCGTAAAAGGCTTGGTTTCATCTGGCCAAATAAGTAATACATAACGAATACGGTCAAGCGCAGCTAAAGGCTGAGCATTTATCACCGCGTAGCTCTGACCGTCATCACGCGATACGCTGATCACACGAGCAACGGGATAGCCTTCAGGAAAACGATTACCTAATCCTGAAGTCACTAATAAATCACCCACGATAATATCGGTACTTTTAGCCACATGACGTAATTCAATTTGATCAATATCACCGGTACCGTTAGCAATAGCGCGCACGTCGTTGCGTGTCACTCGAACAGGAATACCGTGGGTCGTATCTGACACCATTAACACCCTGCTGGTTAATTCACTCACTTCAACAACTTGTCCCACAACACCTTTAGCATCAACGACAGGTTGACCAACATAGACACCCGTTTGTAAGCCATGGTTTAACACCACAAACTGCCGAAAAGGATCGCTGGCAACTTCCATAACTTCGGCCACCATTTTACGAGAATCCATGTGCACAGGCGAACCGAGCAATGCACGTAAACGTTCATTCTCTTGGCGAACATACTCGAAACGTTGTAAACGCTCAGACATCACCAGTTGTTGGCGTAGTAGTTCTTTATTTTGCAATTCGAGCATATTGCGAGTCGCAAATGCTTCTGCGGACCAGTCAAGCATCACACCTGGGACATTGGCTAAATACTGCAGAGGACTTAATACTGAGGATAAAGATTGGCGAATGGGATCTAGGCGTTGATTAGTGATAAGTAATGCCACCGACAAAATAATTGCCAGTGTTAATCTAAATTGGATGGAAACGCCACGAACGAAAATTGGTTTCATAAATTGTTCGCAACTTTGTTAACCCAGTTACGACGTTAACAAAGTTGCTCAGCTAGTAATAATTAGTTCTCTTCAGAGAACAAATCACCACCGTGCATATCAATCATTTCAAGCGCTTTACCACCGCCACGAGCAACACAAGTCAGAGGGTCGTCAGCAACCATCACCGGAATCCCAGTCTCTTGCATTAACAAACGGTCTAAATCACGAAGTAAAGCACCACCGCCTGTTAATACCATGCCACGCTCAGAAATGTCTGAAGCTAGCTCTGGTGGCGACTGTTCAAGGGCAACCATTACCGCACTCACAATACCCGATAACGGTTCTTGTAATGCTTCTAAGATTTCATTGCTGTTTAACGTAAAACTTCTTGGTACACCTTCCGCAAGATTACGACCGCGCACTTCAATTTCAAGCACTTCGTCACCAGGATATGCAGTACCAATAGTATGTTTAATACGTTCAGCAGTTGCCTCACCAATTAAGCTACCGTAATTACGGCGAACATAATTAATAATCGCATCGTCAAACTTATCGCCACCGATACGTACTGATGAAGAATACACCACACCATTTAACGAAATAATCGCGACTTCAGTGGTACCACCACCAATATCAACAACCATAGAGCCCGTTGCTTCTGATACCGGTAAACCAGCACCAATAGCAGCAGCCATAGGCTCTTCAATAAGATACACTTCACGTGCACCAGCACCCATAGCTGATTCACGAATAGCACGACGTTCAACTTGAGTCGCGCCTACAGGTACGCAGACTAATACTCGCGGACTTGGGCGAAAGAAACTGTTGTTGTGCACTTGCTTGATAAAGTGTTGAAGCATTTTCTCGGTCACATAGAAATCGGCAATAACGCCGTCTTTCATCGGACGAATAGCTTGAATATTACCAGGTGTTCGACCTAGCATTTGTTTAGCATCAGTCCCCACAGCAGCAACTGATTTTGGACCATTACTATTGCGTTCGCCGCGAATGGCAACCACAGAGGGTTCGTTCAGTACGATGCCTTCATCGCGAACATAAATAAGAGTGTTTGCCGTACCTAAATCTATGGATAGGTCGTTAGAAAAAATGCCACGCAACTTTTTGAACATGTATCAGGCCTGTATTCTGTGAAGTCAGAAGAATAAAAATCAGCTAACTCTATCAATGACACCCCCATTCTACAATACCGAACAGGTCAACAATCGCTAATCTGGCATTTTTTTTTCTAAAAATGCCTAAAAAAATGTCAATCGTTCAAATTTAATCCTAAAAATCATAAAAACGATGTTTTTTTATTCAGTTTATTGGTTCACTTCTCGCCAATAAATGATCCTATCATGTCCTCGGTAGCGGCCAAAATAAGCACTCGCTTTTGGGTTATATAATAAAGTCGAACTTGCATCGTCCCAATTCCAATACCATTTGAGCCAATCGTCAACAGTTAATGGAGCGGTAACTTGGCCTCGATAAGGTACTAAACCGCTACTTTCCCATAACAATGTCAGCTTTCCAGAGTTCACTTCACTGCCAGCATCGCTACGAGTAACACTCTGTCCAGCAGTTAATGATGGCGCATATACTTCTGTGCCATCTAGAGGATCAATAACTTGAGTGCAACTATCATCGATGTTTGTTATCCAATCACTACCATTCCAGTATTGGGCATAAGTTGTCATACGCAGTATTTCATTTTCAGGGCCATAGGTATTATCCATCACCACTCTGCCATGACGAAAATCTTGAGTCGAGAGTAGCTTTGCTGTGCAAGTATTATTGTCGGCACAAATACTGCTGCTACCCGGGAGCATATCTGCAGATGCAACTAATGCGAAGTCTCCATCATTATCAAATACTTGCACACCAATATCCAACAAAGAAAAAGGTCCGTCAACACCCGGAGCCGTCATTCGGTTGAAGCTAGCTAGGTTAGTGATGTCGACGCTTGCTTCACCTAAAGCCCATGAGCTTGCATCAATGGGCAAATCACTTAATCTGGCACTTAAATCCACACCATTATTAGCATTTTCCCCTACTAAGATTGCATTAGCTTTAGCAAAGACACCTTGATAATTTTGGGTCACATAAGTTCCTGTATTTACGGTATTTAAGGTTAGCGCTAGTTTAAAAGGCTGATCCATATAATTAAAACTACCGCAAGATGGCACTACACTAATGTTACTGACAACAAAACGGTCTGGCACAAAACGACCTATGCTAGGAGATTCAGCCATTGGAATATCATAGAAACTCGAACCTAAATAATTACTTAGAGGCTTAGCTGTAAATTGAAATACACCGACTTCTGTTACTGACTGTGGCACAGTATTAGTGTTAGTTGTTTGGGCTACATGATTATATTGTGTAGTGCCAACAGCACCTAACACACCATCAGACGGGGCAACTAGCTCATGTGCTAATGTTATGTTTTCATGAGCATAATTTGGCGTATTGATGTTATCGCAGAAATTGGTATCACCGTCAAACTCCCAAGCTTTCCCTTGAATAACTAATTTAAATGACTCGCCAGCTTTTTTGTAAACATCACAAGTACTATTACCTGCAGCGCACTTTGCACTACTATCTTCTGGCGTAACACACAAGCCCACCGGGAAGCTGACAAACTCATCAGAGCCCGTCATGACCAAGCCTTCCTCATCACCTGTGCCGGTATACTTTGCATCTAGCTGTATTTTCCCTGCATCGGGGTAGTTAACAATAAGCTCAGCTTTACCATCGTTATCGAATGCCAACGCAAGCGTTGTAGCGGCACTCTCTAGTTTACTCATCACCTTACTATTCACCGTGACTGACTGACCATTTATAGGCAAACTTGGATCAATATAACTACTCCAAAAACTGACATCTTTTGTGGTATCAGCAAAGGTAGGTACACATTGCAACGTCTCATCTGATTTCTTCACCGCACTGATTGAAATGTTACCCGTAGGTTTGTTTGCTAGCTTATCTGGCACATCAAAAATAAAGCCACTGTCAGCAAACACCAAATTACAACTTGCTACGCTAGCCGCTTCGCCATTAATACGGCACAAGGTTTCACTGAATGCTTTAGTACTTGGCGTTGACCCTGTAACACCTAAAGTAACGATGCCAGGAGTATTACGTCTTAATTGTAGATCTGACTTTTCTCCACCAGTGAAGGTCACCACATTTCCCCCAACCCAACCACCACCAGTGATTGTTACAGGGCTCAGTGTTGCCGTAACAGTTTCCGTCACGGTTTGGGTGCAATCTGTATTAGCACAAGCTTTAATCGACAGTATTTTTGGTGCACAGGTAATACCTTGTCCAGAGTATGAATACTCAAAGTGATCTATTTGTATTCCAACTGGATTTGATTTTAGTGCACAAATTTCTACATTATCAATTTCATGCTTATTGGTTGATCCCCCCGTCGAACCTGTTAACGATAATAAAAAGTTATCCGGTATTGCAGCTTGAGTGATGATGGCTGCAGCATCAAATGCGGAAATAATCTCAACAAAACCACTACCGGTATTACGTTCTACTTTCACTATTGATTGGTTAGTAATTTGTGAATCAATGGTAATACGGTAACGGTGTGCCGGAGATACATTATTGTTATCAACGGTCGGAGATAAACAACTACCATTAGTATTGGTGGTGCCATTACTACATGTACCACGTAAATAAGGATAACCAGCCGTACCAGTACCCGATCCCCGAATTGCAACAGATTGCCGACGACGCCCGGGTCCACTAGGGCCTCCCTCTCTTGAAAAGTTACCATATTCATCGATACCAAAACCTAACCAGCCACCTGCAAAACCATTCTCATTTGAACGAGCACCATAGCCTAGTGGTCCACCATAGGCTCCAGCTTGAGGTGTAATCGAACCATCTGATAATACTAAGGCTATACCATCGGCTCCATTACCGTCGTAAGCAAAATGATCAAACTCAATTGACACGAAATTATCTTCAGCAGGAAATAGTCTTTGGTAAGTAGAAGATGTTGCTTGATTTGTTGATGTTTGTGTTACTCGCAAACGATTACTAACGATAGAAGGCGTAAAGCTACCTCGACTTTTTGAAACAACCCAATCATCCCCAAGGTCAGTTCGTTGGAAATCATCAGTAAAACACGTCAAAGGAGTCTCAACCTCAATAGTACAATCTGGAACAACATCGATTAGATCTGCACTATCAACAAACGTTACTGATGAACTCCCCCCCAATACGATATCTTTCCCAGTAACAGCGCCTTTAATTTTTGCTGAACCATTAATGGTAACTGTACTTTCAGATACCACATAAGCATTCAAACTTGCGCCGCCTTCAATTTCAAATTTGCCATAATGATAAAATAGTAAATTTTCTGGAGAACTGGCTAGCGTTAAATTTTTCTGAATATAATCATTTTTGATAAAAAAAGTCACTCGCCCTGTCGTTGGGAATATCAATTGAACACCATTATTGATGCTCATTGTTTCTATCCAATACTGTCCTGAGGAAAATTCAATCTTGCCAGAGGTAGCAGACAAATTTTTGATTTTGTATTTACCATTACTAGTAGTAAAAACAATCTTTTTATCACTACCATTAGCGACTGACACATTACGATATTCACCTTCGGCGATATTAACCGTTTCATTACCATAAGATGGAGGACCTAAATCAACAGTGCTGCTTGATTGACACTGGGCAAAGTCAATACGTCCAGAGGGTAATTCTGCAAGACTACCACCGTCACGGCAAACTCTGGAAGTACCATTGGAGCTAATACAAGAACCAAAGTTACTGTCTCCACCTTGATAATAATTATCTGTTGGCAGTTTACCGTTACTCGGTGCGTTGATGATCGTGGCTGAATTCAAATTAATTGTGCCATTGGTATCAAAGTTATTAACACCCTCTTTAAAAGTGTCGCGCCAATCAGCCGATGCTGTTGTTACCGACATAAAAAAAGCCATTAATATCCATGTAAAAATCAATAGTGTTCTAAAGATATTAGATTTCCTCGATAACCCAATGCTAATTCCCACGCGCTTCTACCTCCACTTGGCGACTGACTCGCAAACACGTTGAACTGCTCGAGTTACCAGTACAATTACCGGTTTCACATACCGCAGAGCTGTTAATTCTATATTGAACGACACCACCCACGGAGGCAGAATTACAGCTCACTGTGGTGTTGCAGTTATGAAAACCTTTTACATCAAGCCCAGTTGGTGGCGTCCATGTTGCACTGACATAGGTACAATCTGCGACAGAATCATCAACAGGAAACAACTGAGCCAATGCCGCATCTGCACCACTATTTGCATTAAATAAAGCTCGAGTGCCCCACACTTCCATGTTCACCGACTCATCGGCATCGCCAACAATACGAATTAAGCTCGCAGCGATAAGAAACATTACCGTTAGCACAAAAACACCGATAATCAGTGCGCTGCCTTGTTGCGAGTGTTGGCTTAATTTCAGCTTAGGGAACATTCATCACCTGTACTTGATGGTTATATTGAAATGTTTCACCATTGACGGAAAATACTGGTTGTAAATGCACTATCGCATTGGTCACCAGTGTCGATGGAGTAAGAATAACCGCGGGATTAACCGCTAACGCATTAACAACATTTTGTGCCATCAACACACCATTGCCCATCACAGCGGGTACGGGCTGGTTCACCTTATAGCCATAGTTTTGGTATAGGCGCAACTCAACGCTGCTGACATTGTTAACAAAACAGTAGCTCAAAGGACTATCGGCAACATATAAGCGTTTTAATGGCGATGCCTCTGTAAAGCGAACACTTTGAGTTAATGTAATCGTAAGTTGGTCGCCTGATTCAGTGACACTTTGTATGATAAATCGTTTAGCGGTTGTCCCTTGAGGATTATAAATATCCGCGCTTGTTAGTGGATAAATCAATACTGATTGAGCAGCATTAATACTACGAACACTTTTAATCGCTGTTAGACTATTTTGCGTAGCTTGTGGAAAAAAAGGTGCATCAAGATACGATGTGCTTGCGCTAATCGGCAATAATTCAAGACATTGATAACTACCGTCTATTGCCGTTAACACGCGCATACTATTAGGCACAGCAGCACGAATATCCCGGGTCATCCGCTCAATGCCAAAACGGCTTTGACTGAGCACTTGATCAACCGCGCTAGATTCAACAAAAATTCGAGTGCCGAAAATCACAAAACTACTCAACCCAACAACGACAATGCCTAAAATTAAAATGACCGTAACCATTTCAATTAAGGTAAAACCAGCGGATTTAACTTGGTTGCTAAGTGGCATTAGTAATTACTCCTTACCGCTTGGTAAGTAATTACTTCACCGGCAGGTGTCGTCACGGCAACAGTAATTAGTTTTTCAGCTTGAGTAGCTGGATCAATATATGCCACTGAAACCTGCAATTTATAACGAGGATAGGCCTGAGCATAGGTTTGGCTTGAATCGAGCATGTTTGCGGTTTCATTTAAGCCATTGTAATCATCAACATCGTTGAACGAGTCACGGCTTTCACCGCTATCAATACCGAGTAAACCTGATGAAGTACAAGCAATACCGCCAGAAGCATTACACGCAGGAACGCCACCATTAGGATTGGTATTTTGATCATATCGTTTGCCCCAAATTTCATTCATTACCGAATGAGCCAACTCAGCAGAACGAACTCTGTGTAGCGTGGCTGCCGCTCTGTCTGCTTGGGGAAATAACATGCTGGTGAGCATTACAATCGCAATACCGATCACCATCATACCCACAACAAGTTCGATTAAGGTAAAGCCTCCATGGGGATGAGGTAGTGGTTTATGCTGAATGTTATAGAGCATAAATATACCCCTCAGATTCAACCGCAATGGCTAAGGTTTCATCTGCCACTGCATTAAAACAATGGCCAGAACAAGCCGGAGATAACATCCGACCTAAGCTGTCAAAGGTAATCGAAAATACTTGGCTAGCACTACTGGCTAAGGTGATATTAGCGCCACCACCAAAATTTTGTGGTTGTTCTGCGCGAAATGGGCTACTACAGCTATTACCGATACGGCTGCTAAAATAACGTAATGTATAGCCACTGGCGTTAACATCAAGTTGATAGCACTGATCAGTATTTTGCATTGCTTTAAGTTGGACTTGACGCAACTCGCTAATAAACTCATTACGTAAGGTATAAGCGCTGTAAGAAGAGTCAGACATTAAACGCGGTAATACCGCCACGGCAAGAATACCAATCAAAATCATGGTGGTAACTAATTCAACTAAAGTAAACCCAAGTTGAATATTGCGTTGTTGACTCACTGTAATGATGTCCTTAACTTAATGAGCAGAAATATTTTCGATCTCTCTCTTTTTACAAATGAAAAATGACTATCACATGCGTAAAGGTAACAAATTCAAATAATCATTACGCTTAATCAGTATGGCTAAAATAACATAAAATATCAGTCTATTTATTCAGTTAGTCAAAAAATCACTGATGTACATTATAACAACCATCTCCCCCAGTATTAGCAAATCAAATGTATTGAAAATTCAATTTCACCTTAGAAAGAAAGTAGTAAAAAAAAACCTGCACATGGCAGGTTTTTCTTATGGCTAACAATCAAACATTAACAATCATCAGCATCAGGAACTTGAGATAATACAGGAGTCGTTGTTGCATTTGCTTGAGTATAAGTAAATGAACATTCAGCAGGTGCGCCTGCTTGCCAAATTTCGACACTGCCAGTACCTTCTTCAATAATCCAATCAGAGGCTGGATCAGATATTGTAGCTGCTGTAGCCTCACCATCTGCACCTAAATCAAAAGTAACATCTAGAGCTTCTTCTAAAGAATCCTTCGTGGCTTGTACGTAACCATAAGCAATATCTACATCTTCAGTGCCAGAACCAATATCAAGTGTTTCTGTTGCATCACTTTCTTTCCCAGCTAAAGCCGCCTTTGAATAAACTAGGGTATTTGCACCTTGGATAGCACCACGCATTCCAGCTAAAGATGATGCACGAGCATCACCTTGCAGGTTAATAAATTTAGGCGCTGCCGTTACCGCTAAAATACCAAGAATAATGATCACAACCACTAATTCGATTAATGTAAAACCTTGTTGCTTTTGCATATTAAATAACCTCTATAAAAAAGAATATGGGTAAATCGACATCATTATGAGAAGTGATAAACCAAATTAGTCGTTAGTAAATGATACCACCTGACCCGTTCCGGCATTATATGTTACACCGTTAGCGCCCGCGGTATCTAAATCTGGAGCAGGATCTGCGACCCCTGTGGTCTGATTTAATGTTAATGTAGCGATTTGATGATATACACACACATCAAGGTTACTGACAGATTGACCATCAATACTGGTAGATGTTCCACCCACACCATCTAACATTCTAACCGTATAACGCTGCTGGCTAGCATCTAGGTTATAAATAACATTTCTAGGTGCATTTTGTAAAACAGAATCAAATACTTCCTGACAAGTATCATCGGTCATTGTCGTAGCATCGGTATTGGTGGTTCCGGTAGGAAAACCAAACCGAGTATCAAGTGACACACTGGTACCGTCTAAAAGCACATTGGTATTACGACGTCCATCAACTTCCCATTGAGCACGTACAAAACTCACTGCGGTAGCTAAACCACCTGCAACCCCATCTACACTGGCATCTTGGGCATCATCAGTCACATTTAAAAAGCGTGGTAATGCCGTAGCAGCTAATAAACCGAGGATGACAATGACTATCACCAATTCGACTAATGAAAAACCTTGTTGTTTAAATTTCATTATATTTAACTCTTCTCTATAGCACCATAACAGAACATAAAACTGATTAAGCTATAACTTCACTAATATTAGCAGGTTATTAAATCTTTAACACTAGCGATACACAATATATCAGTCACCCATTAAAAAAATCACTCTACCCGTTTGCAGTTGATAACGTAAACTGGCTTTATTTGAAAAGTAACGGCAAATATTCTGCTCAGACTGATAATCTACCGTAATATTTAACTCATGAACATCACTTGCCAATAATTGCCCCCATAGATGTACGCAACCTTGGGTGTCATGAGTATTAATGATTGGCCATCCTTCAGCTGACATAGAAATCCAATTATCGGTTCCCACTATATCAACATCGTCATAAATAGTGTCCATTTTCAATTGAGTATCTTTTAATACGGCATCATTGTTGCCACTATCTACTTTATTAGAAGACACATCTGACACCACGTTATGCCAAGACAATAACATCCTGTCGGGTCGACCAGAAGCTAACCATTGGCTATGCACCATAGCTAAAACATTCAATAAACGATTATGCTCAAACTCTAAGCCGCGCTCGCCTAAACTTTGGGTATTATTCAAATAACGTATACCAAAAATGGTGAGCAAGACTAATAAAACGACCATTGCAATAACTCGCCCATAAATTTTAAGCAAATCATCATCTGCTTTTTGTTGGCTCAGCATCCAAATTCCTGATAAATAATGCTCATTCTGCGCTAACCCCCTTTAACCACACTAAGCATATCCCACATAGGGAGATAAATACCCAAAGCCAATATCAATACAATACCCGCAACAAATGCGATTAAAATAGGTTCAAGTTTAGCGGTAAGATTTTTTAAATCGTAATCCACCTCGCCCTCATAAAAGTCAGCGGCATCATTTAATAACTGATCGATTTGACCGGTCTCTTCACCCACGGCAACCATTTGCAATACTAACGGAGTGAACAGCTGGCTACTATTGGATACCCGCAGCATTGATTCACCCGATTCGATGCCACGTCGCATCCCCACAATCTTGTCATGCATATAGGCATTATCTACCGCATCGGCTACCAAACTTAATGCTTGTGTCATAGGCACACCCGCGCTAAGCATCATCGAAAAACAACGACAATAACGTGACAAAGTTGAGCGTTCAATAATAGAGCCAACCACAGGAATATGCAGTTTCCATAAGTCCCATTGCTTCTCACCCTTTTCTGTATGATGCCAATAGCGAATACCGACTACAACGCCAATTAATACCACTATCATATGCGGCCAGAAATTAACAAACAGATTCGAGGTACCAATTAATATTTTTGTAGCCCATGGCAATTCAGCACCAAAACGAGAAAACATGTCGGCAAATTTAGGGATCACCATAATGTTCAAAATAACCATCGCAATGGTAATGGCAAACAAGACGAACATTGGATAACGCATTGCGGCTTTAATTCGCCGACGAGTTTCTTGTTCACGTTCGATATACCCCGACAACTGGATAAAAGCATCTTCCAATTTACCGGTATTTTCACCAACATGAACCATCGATATAAACAATGAATCAAATACATCTGGATGTTGATTCATTGCCGAAGATAATGGTCGCCCAGAAGTAAGCTGTTCAGATATATCATCTAAAGCTTTCTTCATTCGGTCTGAATGAGTGGTTTCTGATAACCCAGCAATAGCTCTTAAAATGGGAATGCCTGAACGCGTCAATGAATACATTTGTCGGCTAAAAATTTGCAGTTCTTCGAGCGACACTTTGCTTTTAAATAAGCTCACCGAAAACGATTGCTTGGTTTTCACTTCTCGTAATTCTAACGGGATAATGCCCCGAGATAACAATGTATCGGCCGCGGAGCTTTCATTGGCAGACTCAAGCTGTGCACTGACAGCCTGCCCTTGTGAATTACGACCTCGATATTGATATGTAGGCATGATTACAACCCAGTATCTTGTTGACTAACAAGATCTTCAGACAAGGCAACAGTTGATTCACTGACATCTTCCACCAGCTTGGACACTTCTTCTAGCGTTGTGGTACCAAGGAATAAATACTCCATGGCCGAATGCGCGAGTGGAATAAAATGAGGACTACGTAGCGCTGCTCGGGCAAAGTCTTGCGGATTACCTGTACGCATGGCATCTATCATGTTTTCGTCTAGTTCGAGTATTTCAAAAATACCTATTCGACCACGATAACCAGATCCATTACAGGTTTGACAACCACTACCCACTTTAAACGTAGCGCTGTTAATATCTCTTTTAGTCACACTCGTAAGCCAGCTACGTTCAGCCGCGGTTGGCTGATAATCCACTGCGCAATTATGACAAACACGCCTCACAAGACGTTGAGCGATAATGACTCGCAATGCACTGGCAACCAAATAACTCGCCGCGCCCATATCGAGTAATCGTAACGCACTGGTAACGGCATCATTGGTATGCAAAGTCGATAATACAAAGTGACCTGTTAACGCACCCCGTAAACCAATTTCAACGGTTTCTTGGTCACGCATCTCCCCCACCATGATAATGTCTGGATCTTGACGGAGCGTGGTACGCAGTACGTTAGAAAAGTCCAAACCAATTTTGTGATTAACCTGAACTTGGTTAATTCGCGGTAACTGATATTCTACTGGATCTTCTACGGTAATAATCTTTCGGTCTGCAGTATTAAGCTCATTTAAAATCCCGTATAACGTTGTCGTTTTACCGCTACCAGTTGGCCCTGTCACTAACAACATACCGTGAGGGCGCTTAATTTGTTTACGAATTCGCGCCACGATATTGGGTGGCATGCCGGTTTCATCTAAGGTTCGCAGGCCTGTGGTTTGATCTAACAAACGCATTACCACAGATTCGCCATGATAAATGGGCATGGTCGACATCCGCACGTCAATTTGATGACCTTTTATTTCCATATGAAAACGGCCATCTTGTGGCATACGTTTCTCTGAAATATCCAATCCCGCCATCAATTTAAGCCGCAATACCAATGCCGAAGCAATATTGACTTCACTTAAGATATTTTCATGTAATTGACCATCAATACGCTGGCGGATCCGCAGCACTTTCTCGCCGGGTTCAATATGAATATCTGACGCTCGCATTTGCACTGCATCTTCAAAAATAGACTGCAATAACTTCACGACTGTGGTTTCGTTATCACTGTCACTTTGGGTTATATTAGCCAAATCGAACATGTCATCAGAGGCATATTCTTCGTCGAGTTTACCGGCGATTTCCGCGATTTGACCAGTACGACGATAAAGGTTATCAAATGCATCGAGTAACTGTTGTTCTGGTGCTACCGCGAGCATTAACTGCTTAGGGGCTACTAATGCTTCAATATTATCAATGGCCTGCAAGTCTGCAGGATCGCTCATTGCAACGACTACATGGTCTGGATGACTCTCTACCACTAAGGCACGAAAACGTCTCGCCTGTACTTCGGGGAGAATATTAACCACTTCATCGGCTATTGGACGGCGACTAATATCAAGATAGGGTAAATTTAGCTGTTGAGACAAAAACTTAAGTAACTGATCTTCAGTAATACAGTTTAAATCAATTAGCGTACGACCGAGCTTTCTACCAGAATTGCGCTGTTCCGTTAAGGCTTGCTTTAATTGCTCGTCGGTAATAATCAGCTCTTGAACAAGAAGATCCCCTAACCGCATCTTTAACTTAGGCTTCATCGGTTTTCTCCTAATTGATCTAAACGGGTTTCAATAAATGTCATGGCTGAAGTCGATAAGCCTTCATAACTTAAAGCAGATCGGTAAGCTTGAGCTGCTTGGGAATATTTTTTCTGAGAATCTAATGCATATCCTAAACCCATCCACCAGCGAGAGTTGGTCGACTCGGATACCAGTAAATTACGGTAAGCAGATTCTGCTAAAAAGAAGTTTTTTGAGCTTTGCGCCAATTCGGTTTGAGCAACCCATTTATCTCGAGCCCAAGTAGAGTTGTCAGGGATCATATCCAAGGTTGACAATGCTTTATCATAGGCTTTCATTTCGGTTTGAATTTGCGACAAAATCACATAAAACTCCCATTGTTGCGGAAACAGACTAATACCACTCTCAAGTAATCGCATCACCGCGATAAGATTATGCTGGGCATAATAAATCGCTAGTAATTGTTTACGGGCTTTATGTAAGCTAGGTTGCAATACTATTGCCTCTAAATAGTAACCCGTGGCATCATCAAGTCGCTGCTCTTGCTCTGCATTCATCGCTTTGCGATATTGCAATTGCGCCATTTGCGCTTTAGTCAGCACCACTTCTTTCACCGTCATCCCTGCAGGCATTTGTCTGGTAACCGATTCTTGTATAGATGAAGCAGACGCTTGCTCTGTGGTTAAGCCTTGAGTCGCTTCAATATTATTCGAGGCGTTCTTATTCGGTGACACCTTAGCCGATTCAATACTATCAGGCACCACATTATTAGATATGGTGTTATTGTTTACTGTTTTACTAGGAACGGCCTTATTGGCGTCTGTAAAACTCGACTTATCAGAATCTTCGGTTGTAGTTAATAGCGTTGGTGTTTCAACCGTTTCAGGTACATTAACGCTATCTTGTCGTTGCGATGCTGGAGATAAACTCATTGTATCGTCATCAAGCACTGGTGCCGTATCCACTGAAGGTGAACCTGGCATAGATATTTGATCCCTTATCCGGGCAGCATTTTGAGTTATTACCGCTGTACTCACCAATGCCGATGTTTGCATAGGTGTCGATGTTGGGTTTAACACTAATTTAGACTGTTCAACATCAAGACCGTCATTCTTTTGCGGCAGATTAACATCTAACGATTCAGTTTCTCTGGCCACTATTGAACTGATAGAGGCTAGTTCACTGACAATTTCATTATTAGCTTGGCGGTATATTGATACCCCAAACCATAATGTAGGTATTAAGAGTATAGCTACGACAATAAGGCTAATGAGCGGCAATCGTGATTTAGCGGTTGATTGGTATTGAATTTGAGGACGTACAAACTCACCCGCTGGTTGCGTCGGAGGGATTCCGGTTTCAGACTGTTGGCGCAGCTCTAAATCTTTCAGCATTTTGATAATCACGCTCATTTTATCTCGCCTATTTGTGTCATCCATTCACCACAACAGCTTTCGCCATTGAATCCAACAAACAACATCAATGCGGCAAGCAGCACAATAATCAATATACGAATACGAGAGAACCTCACTTTATGCTGCAAACTAACATCTTCAGTGTCCAATATTGCAGCAAGACAATCACGAGTAGACACCTTTTTTCCGTTTTGGCCGTAACATAATAATAAACTCTTATGTGCCAATATATTCACTAAGCGCGGAATACCTCGAGCGGCTTTAGCGATGAGTTTGATATCTGATGTACTAAACAATTCAGACCCTTTATAACCGGCTACCATGAGGCGGTAATGAATATAAGCCTGTATCTCATCCCAGGTTAACGGACGTAAATTATAACTAAAGGTGATACGTTGCCTTAACTGTCTGAACTTTGGTTGTGCTAGGCGTTGATCTAATTCTGGCTGGCCAAATAACACCACTTGCAATAGCTTACGGCTTTCGGTCTCTAAATTGGTAAACAATCGTAATGCTTCAATACTGTCATCTGGTAATGCTTGTGCTTCATCTAAGACGAGCACCACCTGAAATCCTCGATGATTAAGCGCCAGTAAACGCTCATGGATCAATCGGGTCAATTGCTGCTGATCTAATTTATCAGGTAAATCCAACCCTAGTTCACCTGCAACAGCCCAACGTAATTCATTAGGGCTTAAATAGGGGTTAGGTAAATAAGCACAATGGTATTGAGTCGGTAAGTCATTCAACAGCTTACGACAAACCAAAGTTTTACCTGTGCCCACTTCACCCGTGACCTTAATAAAACCTTCGCCTGTTTGTAATGCGGTTTGTAGTACTTGCAGTGCTTCCACATGCGGCGACAACCCAAAAAAGAAACCTGTATTTGGGGTAAGCGTAAAAGGCAACTGACTTAAGCCAAAATGCTCCAAATACATAATTACTGGCTATCCCTTTTCAAGTATCAACCGCCGTTATCCTATGCCAACTGTCGTTATCAACTGCCACTACTTAGAAGGATACCAACGTTCAATTAAATCCTGTGAACGTTTTAATTCATCCTTCCATGTATCACCACCGACAACCGTTGGTTTTAACATAATAATCAGTTCGGTTTTCTGCTTAGATTTAGTACGACTAGTAAAGGCTTCGCCCAAAAATGGAATATCACCCAATAATGGAACCTTGGAAACCGTTTCAATATTCTCGCTTTTCATTAATCCGCCAATAACGACGACATCACCAGATGCGGCTCGGATCACAGTATCAGATTCACGGATCTCGCTTTGTGCTAAAGGTAATTCCAACGTTGAGTCACTGATGGTAATTTCTTTGGTTTGCGAGGTCACATCGATGACTGAAGGATGGACGTGCAATATCACATTGCCATGTTCGTCGATCTGAGGGGTTACATCTAATGCAATACCGGAGAAAAATGGGGTTAACTCAACTTGTGGAGTGGTAACTGTCGTTGTGCCAGACACTGTCGTTGAAGACACATCGGTCACGAAATACTCATCATTACCGACTTTAATCACCGCTTTTTGGTTATTAGAAGCCGTCACTCGCGGGCTTGAAAGTACATCGACATCGCCTTGAGTATCTAGCAAATTGATAATGCTACTAAAATCAGTTCCGCTGAAGTTGATTGAGGTTACGCCGCCAATAGCGGTTGTAATGGCATTGCTTAATCCTTGTCCTGCTGAGGTACTGAAATTAATATTGGTACTGCCAGCATGACCTAAAACATTTTCCCACTGGATCCCTTGCTGGTAACCGTCAGATAAGGTGACCTCTATAATTTTCGCTTCTAAAATCACTTGGCGTTGTAAATGACTTTCTGCTATTTGTAAAAAACTACGAATTTGACGTAACTCATCAGGGAAAGCCCTAACAGTGACTAAACCCGCTTGAGGCGTCACCACAACTTGTCGACCACCACCCGTTTCACCCATAATGGATGTTAATGTTGCTTGTAATTCACCCCAAAAATCTGTTTTAGTCGTTGAACGAATAAATGTACCATTGGTATTGTCACTACTGTTCGAATTACTGTCGCTACTACTATTATTGCTAGAGCTATTGTTGTTATTGCTATTACTATTACTATTTCCACTACTTGAATTACTGTTTTGATCTGAAATTCGTCCAGAGCTAACTGACGTTAATGACAAGCCTTCGCGTTGCATGTAGATATAATTCAACGGAAATGTTTCGGTTCTCATACCCGATGGGAATACCCGTAAAATACGTCCTTCACGATTAACTTCGTAACCATAAATATCTTCCACTACTTGTATAGCTTCTGACAGAGTGACTGCTTTTAAAGATAACGATATTTTACCTTGAACATCAGGATGTACCGCAATACTTAATGGGGTATCTTTCACTAAACTGGGGAAAAAGACTCTGGCATCCACTTCATTTGCAGACACATCAAAACGACGCTCCGCAGGTATGGCTCTTGCTGATGGGCCCAATATATTACTACCATTGAGCTCACGCTGAACATCTTCCGGCATCGCCGCTAGAGGGGGCGTAATAGCTTGAGGGATATCAACTTGTTGTCTTGACTCATTCAAAGCCGTTTTTGCAGCTTGTGGATCGGGTCTATCTGTTGTTTGGCAAGCAACTAAGCACAGCGACATCAGAGGAGTAACATATTTAATCACATTCATTTTTTATTCTTATCCTATCACTCTGTTATCGACTGAAATAGTTGAAGTTTTCTTCCATCTGACAAGGTAACATAATCTTTACTAATTTTTGATACTCGCAAGCCACTACCGTTAACTGCATCACCCACCGACAGAATGATATTATTGATAATTGCATAGGAATGTTGACCGTTAACAATACTGTTTAGCACTAAAGCTTGATTATCATCGAGGGCCTTTACAGCAAGAAACCCCTGGCTAGGTAAGGTAGGATCACGTAAAGTTTGTGCATTAGTCGCGGACATTAGCAGCATCATTAGGCTCACTGCAAATGCCACTGTGTTAATTTTGTTTTGCAACACTGATAAAGTCCTTATTCACACTCAGTGTGTAAAGTTCTAATTCAACTAAGGCATCAGGATGAACGTCTACACGATAGTCCAGCCGCTTCCAATACAATTTATCAGGCATACTTTCGACGGCCTTAATAAACGCTAAAATAGAAAAGTAATCACCTTGTAAGGTTAACTTAATACCGTGACGATAGAGATTAATTTTATCAGCATCTCCAACTTGCAATAAGGCTTGAGGAGCAATTGAGGCAAATGAAATGAGCGACACTCCTTTCACATTACCTAACAAATTGGCTAATAACGTTGGCATATAATCAGCTGGCACCATATCAACCATTTGGTCGGTTAAATCGGCATCGATCAATTGCATCTGCTCAGTAATTAATTGTAATCGCTGTTGGTAATCCTGATTAGGATCTAGCTGCAATCGCTCTTCATAGAGTGCCACTTGTTGCATGGAAATCGAATTTTCTTGCTGTAGCCCTTTTAATTGATTTTTCACACTTTGCTGTTGTTTCCAAAGTGATTCAAAAGGCATAAACAACAACATTCCCGCTACTACGAATAAAGCAACAGCAATCAATACTCGTTCGCGCTGGCTTAATTCATTAAATTTTTCAGACCATATCAACCATTGTTGTTTCATTGTGCTAACTCCTTAGCACTAGGTTGGCTTATTAATTTAAATGCTAACGGTTGCGCTTCGCCGCGGTCCATCGTCATAGCCGAAAACGCGTACCCTTTTAATGTAGCTGTGTTTTTAAGTTTATCTATCCAAAGGGGGATACTTTGTGGGTTACGTCCATAGCCTTCAAATTCAATGCGCTGAACGTCATTGCTTTGTTGTTCTATTGTTATATGGCTCAACCACAAACTATTGTCGGCAACAGCAGCTAAATCGGTCAACATTGGCGAGTAACCTTGGCTAATTAGCATATCCATTTGACTAAGTTTATCTTTTAATAATTTATTAAGGTCTAAACGTTGCCGCTCAAGCTCAACCTTTGCTACCAATTTAGCATCGGGTTTACGTTCAGCAATCTGTTGCTCTAACTGATTTTTTTGTTCAGTTAAGCTATTCTTTTTGCTGTTTTCCTGCTGGTTGAGCACCTGCAATTCATCGGTATTCCAAAGTCCTACGCCATAAAGTAGCGCACTGCACCCTATAAATAAGGCTAATGCGATTATCATTCTAGAAAACGTCAGCCTTTGTTTTTTAGGCAACAAATCTGCTGTATATAAATTAACGCCGGTTTTTATCACACTTCACCTCGCGTTAATTCTTGCAGTGCCAACTGAGCGAGTAAACTCGATACACCATCATGAGTAATCGCCGTCACTTTTTGATTAAAGTTGGCCGCTACAAGATTGGCCAATGATGCACTATCGCCTTCAACCAAAATACTAATCGATGCCACCGGAGCTTGACGTAACTGGCTTTCAAAATAGTCCATAGACCGCTGAATCTCTAAGCTGAGATTATCGGCTAAACCTAGCTTTAATTCTTCTAACGTCGCTTGATTCAGTTGATTAAATCCTCTGACTCGACGTTGCATTAACACTTCGCCCGCTTTAACGACCAGTAACAATAATTCTTGTTGTGGTAGGTGAGCAACCAACATATGTGCCATGTTATCGTGAGCTAATAAATGGCTTAACGCTAATTCTTCAATGCTTATCCCTGCAACCTCCAATCCGCTAGCATTACAAGCACCCGCTAACTGCATTAAAAATTGACGACTGCTTACCACTACATTCACTTTTGAACTGGGAATAAGGCTAGACTCAAAATAATCTAGATGAATATTAGCGACAGGCTCTGACACCATGTCCTTAACAGACCAAATTAATGCTTGAGTCACTTCAGTAGGTTCAACATTAGGTTTTTCAGCTTGTACTAGCTGATAATATTGATGAGACAGCACTAATTGTACTCTAACTCGACCAAACTGATGCTTTAGTGCTTCAAAAGCTTGATACCAATCGTTTTTCTTTACTGAAAACTGACTAATAACAGCTGCCGAATGGTCTTGCTTTGGCTTGTACGCCCACAGGCAATTATCAGCGACAAATACGCCTAAATCCCCCATAGATTTGGAAGTCTGCCAAAAGGCTAGTTTACTCAAAAAACCATTGTCCATTGCTTGACCCGTATTCGCTAACATATTAATTATTTTAGATTCCTGGCTAATGGTACATTATCAAATCAACAGGATCATTAATTCAACACATCATCACTACACATCAAGGAGATTCAATTAGGAATCCATAGTTATTTTTGGGAAAATATGTCGCAATTAAACATAGCACTAATGCGTTGATTCTATAACTAATCAATAAAATACCGAATATTTATTTAAGATAAAAGTTAATATATTGATAAATAAGCTTTAACATTAGTGTATTAAAACAAACATAGCACTAAAATCGTTAAACTTCAGATCTTTGCCCTAAGAAATCGCCCTGTGCAGCACTCACACCGAGAATTTTTAACGTTTGCCACTCCTCGAAACATTCAACCCCTTCTGCAATCACTTTTACTTCCGCTCTATAAAGACCACCAATTAAGCTGCGAATAAATAGTTGATTCTCCGGTCGTTGATGCACTCTTCGTACGATAGAGCGGTGTAGTTTGACTAAATCAAAATGATATTCTTGAATATAATGGCTCCCGACAACATACTGACCGACATTATCAACAGCCAATTTCGCCCCCATTTTCCTGAGCATATCTAAGGTTTTAAGCAATAAGGTATTCTTTTGGTTTTTAACAATGATGTCTTCCGACACCTCGAAAATAAGCCGCGAAGCTAAAGGGCGATGCTCAAGTAATGTTGATTGTATCCAACGAACAAACGCTCTACTGATTAAACTATCGAGGCTTAAATTGATGCTATAAGTAAGTGTATTATCATTCATTAGCCTGAAGAGCACTTGCTCCAATATTTGCCGTTCAATCTGTGGCATCAAGCCACATTTGTTAGCCATTGGAATAAACAAGGTTGCGCGTATATCGTTACCGCGTATATCTCTAGCACGACTAAATATTTCATAATGTAGTACCTGATCATCACTGTCGACAATCGCTTGTTGTAAGGTAAAAAAACGTTTTGATACTAGCGTATTTTCTAGGAAGCTGCGCCAACGGACAGAACCTTTGGCAATTTCTTCATCTAATGCACCTTTATCATACATAAACCAGTTATTAACCCGTTGCAGCTGTGCAGCACGAAGTGCCATTTCAGCCTCTTCAACAAGTTGAATTTGTAAATCGCCAGTTTTAAAAAATGCACAGCCTAAGTGGAAA
This sequence comes from Shewanella polaris, assembly GCF_006385555.1. NCBI lineage: Bacteria > Pseudomonadati > Pseudomonadota > Gammaproteobacteria > Alteromonadales > Shewanellaceae > Shewanella > Shewanella polaris. Next base: position 4,321,058 of record NZ_CP041036.1, read on the forward strand.
AAATTATCAGGATCACCGATGCCATAAAAAGGTAATGCGAGACAAGTTTTTAGTATTCGTTGGGCTAACTGATCGGCTTCTATGAGCGATAATTGTGGGACGACAATAGCTAATTGAGAATAGCTACGTCGGGCAAAAATACTGTCTTCATATTGAGTTAACGCTGCAGTAATTGCTTCGGTTGTTAGTGATAGCATCGCCTTCATGCCACCTTCACCGAATTCATTCTCAACTAAATCAACATCATCAAACTCAATAAACATCAATACACCATGAGCCATCATTTTTTGATCATGGCTTAGCGCATCTAGACGGTTTTGAAAAAATATAGGATTACCAATTTGAGTTTGTTTATCTAAAAAAGTATCTTTCCGAATAAACTGATCTAAGCGACCACGTTCTTTATGAGCATCATCCAGATCGGCGAGTAATTTACTGAGCGCACGATTGATCATGCGTGGTTTACCATTGGTAGGCACTTCGGCGGCTTGCTTTAATTTACCATCTAAAATAAGTTTGCTCCGCAGTGCAAGTTGCTCTACGCCATCTAATTCTCTGGAATACCAACCATAGCCAAAGCGAACAAAAATCCCGATACTAATGAAACCGATTAAAAGAATAATCAGCTCATGCCAGCCCAAATCATACAAGGAAAAAGGCGGTGGCATAACCAACTTCATGGATAATTGACCAGGGTTCAACTGGGTTTGATATACCGTCAAGTTGCTCTTAGTGGTATCGATTTGATCGCGATGAAATTGGTAAACGACTTGGTGTTCATGAGACAGGGAAAAATCGACCGCTTTATAAGCCGTCAATAATGGGGGTAACCAACTTGAAAATTGATTGCTGCCATGTTGTTGGTAATCCTCGACTAACATGGTCTCTAATTCAGCGACTTTTTGTTGCTGAAAATTATAGGTTAATTGAGTAAAACCCATCACCGCACACAACAAAAACACAAAGGCAACAGCGGCCAATGAAAGCAACCAAAAGCTGGTCATTTTTTTAGTAAGGATCTTGGTGTGTTTCATGTATCCGCTATCCTGCTGGATTTATTTATTTTATTAATGTCTCCAATGTAATTTAGTATAACGATTGTACTCCACAACTTCACTAAGCGTTTTATTTACTAGGGCCTGTTGATCTTTCAAGGTTGTTTTTGCAGCGAATTGTTGGTCATTTGTACAAGGCAGAGACTTTGTGATGTAGTTATTTTACATAAAAAGTCGATAACGCAGTAAAAATGACCAACAAACGCTGCCCGAAGGGTTCGGCTAAAAACGTTTTACTCTTTGTTGAGCGAATTTAGCTTAGATTACTAGGCAGCAACCCGCTCGCCTCGATTAAAACGTTTTTATCTCGAACAAAATTTAACCTGCAAAGATCAACAGACCCTACTATCTGGCACCATAAAAAAAGGGGCAAATGCCCCTTTTGTCTAAATGCAATCTCGCTAACCCATCTTTATTTGAATTAGCGAATCGATTTATTTATGTCCGATATTCTATACCTGATATTCAGCCGGCAATGTGGTTATTTTTGCCACTCCGGAGTCTATTGCCGCTTGTGACACCGCGCGAGCAACAATCGATAACAATCTTGGATCCATTGGTTTTGGCAACACATATTGTGGACCAAAGCTTAAAGATGAAACGTTAGGATAAGCAGCAAGCACTTCAGTAGGAACCGGCTCCTTGGCAAGATTAGCGATTGCATATACAGCAGCCAACTTCATCTCGTCATTAATCACCGATGCACGAACATCTAGTGCACCTCTAAAAATAAACGGAAAGCACAATACATTATTGACTTGATTGGGATAATCACTACGACCGGTACCCATAATTAAATCTTTGCGGATATTGTGGGCTAATTCGGGTCTAATTTCAGGATCTGGATTAGAACAAGCAAAAATAACAGGATTAGGCGCCATTAACGCAATATCATCAGCGGTTAATAAGTTCGCTCCCGACAAGCCTAAAAATACATCGGCATCTTTAATCACGTCTTGCAACGTACGTTTGTCAGTATTATTGGCAAATAATGCTTTGTACTCATTGATATCTTCACGACGAGTATGGATAACACCTTGTCTGTCGAGCATATAAACATTTTCACGTAATGCACCACATTTAACAATCATCGTCATACACGCAATGGCAGCTGCACCAGCACCTAAACAAACAAATACTGCATCACCAATTTTTTTACCCTGAATTTCGAGCGCGTTTAACATCCCTGCTGCAGTCACAATAGCAGTACCATGTTGATCGTCATGAAATACGGGTATATTACATCGCTTAATGAGCTCTTGTTCTATCTCAAAACATTCAGGCGCCTTGATGTCTTCTAAGTTAATTCCGCCAAAGGTATCAGCAATAGATTCAACGGTATTAATAAAGTCTTCAGTTGTGCGGTGTTTTACTTCAATATCAATTGAATCGATATTAGCAAAACGCTTGAATAGCAGTGATTTTCCTTCCATAACAGGCTTAGATGCTAATGGACCTAAATTACCCAAGCCCAAAATAGCCGTGCCGTTGGTAATCACCGCAACGGTATTACCTTTATTGGTATATCGATATGCATTTTCAGGATTCAATGCAATTTCTCTAACGGGCTCCGCAACGCCTGGACTATATGCTAAAGCAAGGTCATGGCTTGATTGAGCGGGTTTTGTTAGACAAACAGCCGTTTTCCCTGGTACTGGAAATTCATGATAGTCGAGAGCTTGTTGACGAATATCTGACATTTTATACATCCTGAAATGCGCTATATTGAAGAAAGATATGGTCAACAGTACACATTAGTTGTGAACTTGATCACCATAGAAATTTCAATAACAATACGCTAATACTGAGACGATATAAATCAAAAACTTAATAATAGAACCCATTGCAAGCCAAAACATAGGCTACGTTTTATAAAACTAACTAATCCAACATGAATATATATAAATCAATAAGTTAAAAATGTAGGAATATAACAAGATTTAGGTTAGCAATCGGATGTAGGAGTCGTTATTTGCAGTTTATTTTGTCTAAATTACAATAAAGTGGCTTTTATGGTTTTTGGTATTGTTTATTACTAAAAAATTAGTTTTCTTCTCAGCACAATACTCGTTGACGGTTATTAACCTTTGGAGCGGGATTAGAGATGGGGCAAATAAACTAAAATCAAAATAGCTCACGTTTTTAAGTCAACTCAGCGCAGTTAGCTAGCATAATAAACAACGGCTCAATACTGTTAACAACCTCTAGCTGAAGTTATTCAAATTTAGAACACAAAAAAGGCGCCAAAGGCGCCTTTCTAGAGTAATTGAATTACAATTACTTTTTACCAACCATACCAAAACGCTTGTTAAACTTGTCAATACGACCACCAGTATCAACAACTTTCTGAGTACCAGTGTAGAATGGGTGACATGCACCACATACGTCCAAGTGTAGGTTTTTGCCTGCAGTTGAGTTTACTTTGATGATGTTACCACAAGTACAAGTTGCAGTAATTTCAGCGTAATTTGGGTGTATATCTTTTTTCATTTGGAGTTACCTTAAATTGAAGGCCATGTCGCTCTCCCAACCCGAAGCTGAGCACCACATGTAGTTAATAACGGTACGTTATAGGCGCGATATAGTACAAGGTCTCATATAGACAAACAAGTAGAATTTCTAAACGATACTACAATTTCCGATGTAAACGCTCTAACGCTTCATAAGTTGCTTGGGCTTTAGAAGGGCTTTGGTATTGCATTAATATTGGTTTAGATGGGCATTTCAAACTGCGATCAGACATCAGTAAGTAAATTTTATGGCTTGCAAATGCATTCGGATTTGTATCATAAATCGCGAGCATTGCACCAAAAACATTGCTGTGCCATTGCTCTGCATAACGCTCAGCAATTCGCCATAACGTATCTTGGGGAGATTTATCAATAGTACAAATCTTGTCTTTGTTATCGCGCTGTATGTCTACCGTTTTTGTGATGATATTATTGGCTTGGATTCGCTGAGGTGATATTTTCGTTTCATGACTAGCCGCTAATAATTTATCACTATCAGACGCTTTATTGCCAATTGGATCGATTACTTTATGTGTTATGGCAGCTTTTGGTAACACAGATTGATTAATCAATGATGTTGACCCAGCTTGGGACTGACTTTGTTGACTAGCCACTAAGTTATCAAATGTGGTTTTGTCGGCTGCTACATTTTGATAATTTGAAAGCATTTCTACAGAAGGACAATCTAATGAACGTCCTCGTTTTAGTAGCCGAATTTTGCCGTGATAAAATGCTGATGGATTAGTGTGATAAAGAGCAAGCATTGCACCATAAATATTGGACCCCCATTGCTTACGATAGCGTACAGCAATATTCCATAACGTATCATCTTGCAACGGACTAATCTTACAATTATTTAATCTTTGTTGCGTTGGCAATGCTGTAGTGTTTCGACTTGTTGGATCAAGTTTCGATGCCGATAATGCCACAGAGGGTGACTTCATGGTTTTTATCGCAACAGGTTGATGTCGGCTTTGAGTCACGGTTTGGGGAAATAAAGGTACAGGTGAATATTGTAACCATTTAGCATTGCGATATTCAGAAACAATGAGTGCAGCATCTCGATCACGTATTTTTTCAGTACCACTTAAGACAAATACATCACCATCTCGCTGTTCAACATCAAGCTTTTCTAACACAATGTTATCTTGATAAATTTGGCGTAAATAAAAGGTCAGCCGCGATAAATCATCCTGATCAGTGATGATATTCACTGTTAACTTAGGAGATTGTCCGCTTTCAAATGGAATAGTATCAATACTGATATTGCTAATTTGTGCAATGACAATTGAAATACTATCAACTGCCAATAATGCTAATATTGCTAGCACCTTAAAGCTTTTCATTAAATCAATCCTTTCGATTATAAACTGCTTCAGCACAGCGTAAAACACGCTGAAAAATAATGATGTTAAATGCACTTATACACTGGCAAATAAAATGCTCATCCTAAGCTCATCAGGTGGTAATTTATTATTATTGTTTACTTTTTTAAGCTTTTCATCGCGCGAATTATAAGTATTAACAACCGCAACTATATAAACTAACATAACTAGCTGCAACTAATTACTGATAAACAAAAGCAAATATCCGATTAAGCAGCACTGTTTATCACTCATTATGGTTATAACACTTATTTAGCCGCATGCTTTGCTTCAATGACCTCAAATACTTTTCTATCTACTCCTTTATTATTGTATTCAGACAAAATAGCAGTTGATGGGCAATGTAACGGAACATCTTTTAATAATAAGTGAATTCTTTGCTTGGAAAAAGCCGATAAATTAGCCTCAAAAATAGCTAACATCGCACCATAAACGCTGGTATGCCATTGCTCTTTGTAACGGTTAGCTATACGCCATAATGTGTCACTATTATCTCGCTCAATTAAACAATCTACTTGCTGCGTTGCTCCGTCTACCGATGCTATTGCTTGTGTTACTGTTGTTGACGATGATTGTGATGTTTGCTTATTTTTTTGAGATATAACAGACAATTTCTTTACAGGATTTTCTGCAACTGCTGATGATTGTTGGTTATTTGCATGAGCGGCTAAAGTGGCACTTTTAAAAGAATAAGGCGCATCAAAAACCGCCAGTACGGCTAACGTAATGGCTCCAGTGGCAGTGGCTTCGGTAATAATCAGCTGTGCATTTTTATCACTAATGACATTGGTGCCATGAAGTTGCAGCAAAAATCGGTTAATACCCTGTACAATCAACTTTTGCTGCAGAAATTGATCATCATCTAACTGGCGAATATAAAATCCTAACCGTGACACATCATCATTTTGGGCCACAACATTAACCTTTAATTGCGGTACACTATTCAATTCAAACTGACGACTATTGATACTGACATGATTCACTTGAGCCATTGCCGCAGTCACAGAACCCAATAATCCAAAGACTAAGATGATGACCTCAATAAGTCCTTTACGCATATATGTTGCCCTATCTCTTTGATGACACTTAGAGGTAAACTAATCCACAATCCACTATAAAATTGAAAACGATGAAGCCTTATGCCCGTGTTTGTTGAAGTTGCCTTACCCGTTCCATTACGCAGAAACTTTAGTTATCGCGTAAAAGACGAACAGCAAACGGGATTACAAATTGGTCTTCGAGTTAAAGTCCCTTTTGGACCACAACAACTTATCGGCTTAATTACTGCTATCACCGATAGCTGTGACTTAGCGCCACAACAAATTAAATCTGTTACCGCTGTATTAGATGATGCCCCATTGTTACCTGATTCGCTATATAAATTAACATTATGGGCAGCCAGATACTACTTTACCTCTCAAGGACAAATGCTCAGCCAAGCGCTACCTGTTGCATTAAGAAAAGGCCTTGAAGCAGCGCCGCAAGCAGTGATTGAATACCATTTAAGCCAGCAAGGACGCAGTGCAGACTCAAGCGTACTCAAACGAGCTCCGGCACAGAAAAAACTTTACGAGTTATTACTTGATGGCCCCATTACCCAAGATAACTTCACCACTCAAGCATTAAGCAAACCGGCGCTAAAAGCTTTAGAGCAAAAACAATGGATTGAGCGGCAACAAAAACCACTCAGCCATGATTTAAGTTGGCGTCAACAGTTGGTCATGAATGAGTCACCTCATAAGCTCAACAAACAGCAAGCTGTCGCTGTTGCTGTGCTCACTCAACAGCAAGGATTCCATTGCACCTTATTAGAAGGCATTACTGGCTCGGGCAAAACCGAAGTCTACTTAACCTTGCTTGAGACTATTTTAAAACAAGGTAAGCAAGCACTGATCCTCGTGCCTGAAATAGGCTTAACACCACAAACCATTAATCGTTTCAAACGTCGCTTCGAAGTTAATGTTGCCGTGATCCATTCAGGACTCACCGACAATCAACGACTTGAGGCTTGGCGCCAAGCTCGTGTGGGTGAAGCGGCCATTATCATTGGCACTCGTTCGGCACTTTTTACTCCTATGGCCTTTCCTGGATTAATTATTCTCGACGAAGAGCATGACAGTAGCTTTAAACAACAAGAAGGGGTGCGTTATCACGCAAGAGACCTAGCAGTTATGCGCGGTCATCTTGAAGATATTCAAGTGGTATTAGGTTCAGCGACTCCATCTTTAGAAACCTTACAAAATGCACTATCTGGACGTTATCACCACCTTGAACTCAGTGAACGAGCAGGGGCAGCCCAAAAAGTTAAGCAAGGTATTATCGATATTACTTCGCAGCCACTCAAAGCAGGCTTGTCGACATCATTGATTAACGAAATGCGCATGCATCTTGACGCGGGTAATCAGGTGCTGCTGTTTTTAAACCGTCGTGGATTTGCCCCTGCTTTGCTTTGCCACGAATGTGGCCATTTACATGAATGCGACCGTTGCGATGCATTTTTCACCGTACATCAAGGATTAAATGAAATTTGTTGCCATCATTGCGGCAATCAATACGCTATCCCACGCCAATGCCACGAATGCGGCAGCACCATGTTAATGGGTCATGGTTTAGGTACCGAACAGCTGGAACTTGAATTAATAAAGTTGTTTCCCAATTATCCTGTTGTCCGTATTGACCGCGATACAACTCGTCGCAAAGGTTCACTCGAGCAGCAATTGCAAGGTATTCATATGGGGAAATATAAAATTCTGGTTGGAACCCAAATGTTAGCCAAAGGCCACCACTTCCCAGATGTCACCTTAGTCGGCTTACTTGATGTAGATGGCGCATTGTTCAGTGCAGATTTTCGTGCCCCTGAACGTTTTGGGCAGCTATACACCCAAGTATCAGGCCGTGCTGGCCGTGCAGACAAACCCGGCAAAGTGCTATTACAAACCCATCAAAGTGATAACCCCATTTTACGTGATTTATTGAAACGCGGTTACGGTGAGTTTGCTCGTAGTCAGCTAAAAGAGCGTCAGCAAGCATTATTACCGCCCGCATGGCACATGGTATTAATTCGTGCAGAAGCACATTTAGCTGAAGATGCCGATGCTTTTCTAGCACGCGCCAGTGAGCTATTGCCACAAGATAAAGACTTTGAAATAATTGGCCCAATTCCAGCGCCACTTGATCGAAAAGCAGGAAAATACCGACGTCAATTAATACTCCAAGCTAAAAGCCGCCAACGTCTCCAAACCGAATTTGAACGAGTATTAGGCCAAATAGAGCAAATACCGGAAGGTAAAAAATGCCGTTGGAATATAGATCGTGACCCGCAGGATTTAATGTAATTAAGCCGCATTACGGAGAAGGCAGTCGACCTTAAAGCTGCCATAAACTTCACTTAGATTAATATTCAGCATAAAAAACCAATATTTCCGTTAAAGCAGATAGCAATTACCCCCCATAAACGGCTAAAATATGCGGTTCCGTCATGTCATTCATTTAACGAATTAGTGCAAGCAAACGCCCATGAAATCACATATTGAATCTTTACTAGAACAAACCATCGAATCCTTCAAACAACAAGGAATTGTGCCGGCTGATTTTCAAGCTCGCATTCAGGTCGATCGCACTAAAGATAAAAGTCATGGTGACTTAGCGACTAACCTTGCAATGATGCTGACCAAAGTAGCGAAAAAGAACCCGCGCGAATTAGCACAACTGATCATCGACACCTTACCTGCATCATCTTATGTGGCCAAAGTTGAAATTGCCGGTCCAGGTTTTATTAACTTCTTTATCGATGACAATGCGCTAGCTAACCAGCTACAACAAGCGCTTAACGATGACCATTTAGGTGTGGTATTACCCACTAAGCAAACCATCGTTGTCGATTATTCTTCGCCAAACTTAGCCAAAGAAATGCACGTAGGCCATTTACGCTCAACCATTATTGGTGACAGCGTAGTGCGCGCACTTGAGTTTTTAGGCCATAACGTCATTCGTCAAAACCACGTAGGCGACTGGGGTACTCAATTTGGTATGCTATTGGCGTTAATGGAAGAGTTACGTGCTGCCAATGGCGAACAAGCCAAGATGGAATTGTCTGACCTAGAGAGTTTTTATCGTGCGGCTAAAGTACGTTTTGACGAATCGGCCGAATTCGCCACGCGTGCCCGTCAGTTAGTCGTCGCGCTTCAATCAGGTGATGAATACTGTAATAAATTATGGCGTGAATTTAACGACATCTCCTTAAGCCATTGTCATGATGTATATAAGCGTTTAGGGGTTAGCTTAACCCGCGCAGATGTTCACGGAGAAAGCGCCTACAATGCCGACCTAGCTCAAGTGGTTAAAGATTTAGACGCCCAAGGTCTGTTAAGTGAAAGCAATGGCGCTAAAGTGGTATTCCAAGAAGCATATCGCACCAAAGAAGGTGAGCCTCTACCGGTTATCATTCAAAAAGCGGATGGTGGCTACTTATATGCAACGTCAGATCTTGCCGCCATGCGTTACCGCTCAAACGTATTAAAAGCCGATCGCGCCATGTACTTTGTCGATTTACGTCAAGCCTTACACTTCCAACAAGTGTTTAGCCTTGCCAAATTGGCTAAATTTGTTCGCCCTGAAATGTTGCTGGAGCACACTGGCTTTGGCACCATGAATGGTGAAGATGGTCGTCCATTTAAAACCCGTTCAGGCGGTGTGGTTAAATTAGTTGATTTACTTGACGAAGCCGATGTTCGCGCACTTGAACTGGTTCGCAGTAAAAACCCAGATATGGACCAAGAAACACTCACTGAAATCGCTCGCGTAGTCGGCATCAGCTCTGTTAAGTATGCCGATCTATCTAAAAACCGAACCAGTGATTATATTTTCAGTTTTGAACAGATGTTGAGTTTTGAAGGTAATACTGCACCTTACTTACTTTACGCCTACACCCGCGTGGCAGGTATTTTCAAACGCGCAGCAGATATTGATCTTAGCCAAGCTAAGATAGTGCTCGAACATGAAAAAGAAAAAGACTTAGGCACAAAGCTGGCACAATTTGGTGAAGTATTAACCCGTATGACAGATAAAGGCTTGCCTCATGTGTTGTGTGGTTACCTTTATGAACTTGCTAGTGAATTTTCAAGCTTCTATGAAGCATGCCCCGTGCTTGCTGCCGAAACCGAAGCGCAAAAGCAAAGCCGTTTGTTGCTATCGCAACTTACAGCTAAAACGTTGAAAACGGGTTTGTCGCTACTCGGCATTGAAACCCTAGAGCGGATGTAATCATGAGTCGTGACTACGCAAATCGCAAACCTCGTTCGGGTACTAAAGCCCGCGCGCCACAACGGAAAAAAGCACCTAAGCGCTCTTTTCCATATTTGGCTGTTTTTGGGGTACTCACATTGATCATCGGTTTCGGCTATTTTTTATGGTCCATTAATGGCAGCTCAGACTCATCAGCCACAACGGAACCAGTTCAACAACCAAAGAAGAAAACAACACAAGCTGTGGTCGCTGAAGCACCGAAAAAAACCGTAAAGAAAGATCCAAATGCATTACCACCGAAACCGCAGGAAGAATGGACTTATTTAAAAGAACTTGAAAATATGCAAGTTGAAGTCGACGTGCCTCAGTCTGGCGTAGTGTCTAGCGGCATCTATCAAATGCAATGTGGCTCATTTAGGCAAGAATCACAAGCAAATGAAATGAAAGCCAGAATTGCCTTCCAAGGTGCAGAGGCGCAAGTGCGTCGCAGTGAAGGAACCAATGGCGTATGGTATCGCGTGGTGTTGGGGCCATACCCAAACAAGCGTGAAGCCGAAACCAATCGTCATAAAATGCAGAGCGCAGGTTTAAATGGTTGTCTCATTTGGTTATGGGAATAAACAACCTATTATAGTCGTAATGCATAAATCACATCGCCCTGTTCTTTTGAACAGGGCTTTTTATTAAGCATCGCTTGATATCTGCCATTTTGACCCCATATCCTTTTTAACAATCAACAATTGCATTCACCCTAATGACCCCGTTGATGTATTAGTTAAGAGGATTTACCGTGACTACTATCGTATCTGTACGTCGTAATAATCAAGTTGTCATCGCTGGTGATGGCCAAGTGTCTTTAGGCAATACCGTAATGAAAGGTAATGCGCGTAAAGTGCGTCGCCTTTACCACAACAAAGTATTAGCTGGTTTTGCTGGCGGTACCGCCGATGCATTTACTCTTTTTGAGCTTTTTGAAGCCAAGCTCGAAATGCATCAAGGCCATCTATTAAAATCTGCCGTAGAACTTGCCAAAGATTGGCGTACCGACAAAATGCTACGTAAGCTCGAAGCTATGCTGGTCGTTGCTGACCCTGAAACATCATTAATTGTTACCGGTAATGGTGACGTGGTTGAACCAGAACATGACTTAATTGCGATTGGTTCTGGCGGAAACTATGCCCATGCATCAGCTTTAGCATTACTGCAAAATACAGAATTAAGCGCAGAAGAGATTGCCGAAAAATCATTAACGATTGCTGGCGATATTTGTGTGTTTACCAACCAATTTAAAACTATCGAAAAGTTAGACTACTAATTCGAGCGTAAAGAAAGGAACCGTTATGTCTGAAATGACACCTCGTGAAATTGTTCACGAACTAGATTCTCATATCATCGGCCAACAAAATGCCAAACGCTCAGTTGCCGTCGCGCTTCGAAATCGCTGGCGTCGGATGCAATTAGCGCCCGAGCTTCGTCATGAAGTCACCCCAAAAAACATTCTCATGATTGGTCCTACTGGTGTAGGTAAAACTGAAATAGCGCGTCGTTTAGCAAAATTAGCTAACGCCCCCTTTATTAAAGTCGAAGCCACCAAATTTACTGAAGTCGGTTATGTGGGCAAAGAAGTTGAACAAATCATCCGAGATTTGACCGAGTCAGCGGTAAAAATGACCCGCGAACAGCAAATGAAAAAGTGCCGTCATCGTGCCGAAGAAATGGCAGAAGAACGCATTTTAGATGCCTTATTGCCAAAACCAAAAGATGACTGGGAAACCGACAAAAAAGACGACTCAACCACCCGTCAGGTTTTCCGTAAAAAATTGCGTGAAGGCCAGTTAGACGATAAAGAAATCGAAATCGACGTTGCGGCGCCTCAGATTGGCGTAGAAATTATGTCGCCTCCAGGCATGGAAGAAATGACCAATCAGCTACAAGGTTTATTTCAAAATCTAGGTCAGAGCACGTCTAAGCGTAAAAAGCTTAAAATTAAAGATGCTTATAAGCAGTTAGTTGAAGATGAAGCGGCAAAATTAGTCAATCAAGAAGACTTAAAAGAACAAGCTATCGAACTCGTTGAGCAAAATGGCATTGTGTTTTTAGATGAAATAGACAAAATTTGTAAACGCGGTGAAAGCTCAGGCCCCGATGTATCTCGCGAAGGAGTACAACGTGACTTACTGCCATTAGTGGAAGGCTGTACCGTAACCACTAAACACGGCATGGTGAAAACCGACCATATTCTATTTATTGCTTCTGGTGCATTCCAGATGTCTAAACCGTCTGATTTAATTCCAGAGCTACAAGGTCGTTTACCTATTCGAGTGGAATTAGACGCTCTTACCGCTGCTGATTTTAAACGTATTCTCACAGAGCCATTTGCCTCACTCACTGAGCAGAGTATTGCACTAATGAACACTGAAGGTGTGACTATAGAGTTTACTGAGTCGGGTATTGATCGCATTGCAGAAGCCGCATGGCAAGTGAACGAGCGTACTGAAAATATTGGTGCTCGCCGGTTGCATACCGTGATGGAAAAATTAATGGAAGATATTTCCTATGATGCTTCTGAAAAATCAGGTTCAACTTATATAATTGACGCAGATTATGTCAACGACCATCTAGATACCTTGGTACAAGATGAAGATCTAAGTCGCTTTATTTTATAATCGATTCAATGGCCATTTATGTCAGATAAATGACCATTAGAAATCGCCAGCGGATATCACGAACTGGTATAACAAAAATGGGATTAACGCGCGTATGATGATAATCTGCGATTTAGCGTTAATCCTTTTTTTATAGGTGATCCAATGACACAAGCAACACCTAACGTGACTGGCGTTAAACTTAAACGCCAATCTAAGTTACTCGAAGTGACTTTCGACAACGACCAGACTTACAACATTAGTTGTGAAATGCTGCGGGTGTTCTCGCCCTCTGCAGAAGTACAGCGTCATGGCGACCCAATATTAGTGACTCATAAGAAAGCCGTTAATATTAAAGCACTCGAACCTGTCGGCCACTACGCGGTAAAAATCACCTTTGATGATGGCCATGATACAGGCTTGTATTCTTGGCAAGTGCTTTATAACTTGTGCAGTAATCAGGCTGAATTATGGCAACAGTATTTAGCAAGATTGCGTGCGGAAAAGGGTTCAAGAGAAGCGTTGATTGATATGAATATTAAGTATTCATAATTCGTTACTTTTTAACGATAGACGTTCATTTCAACACCATATTTGCATAACTTTACGCATCACGATCGGCAATTGACATTGAGAAGATTATATTAAGTAGTAACCTTCACTTGTACCGAGGTGTGTATGAAAAAGTCAATTCAACTTCCGGTGATCAAAATGCTATTGGTGGGATTCGCAATGATAAGCTTGAGTGCTTGCGCTCCACTATTTCACCAAGGACATGCAAAAGCTCTGACGAATAAGACTGCAGTAACTAAAGTGATCGTTGTTAAACCAGATGTATATCGCGTCGTTAATGTTGATAACGTTCTTAAATAGGATATGGTCATTATTTGAAAGCGTTAAATGACTCTACTATAAATGCCAGCTATGTTGCTGGCATTTTTGAATGATGGGTATGGTTAATTATCGATGAATATTTAATATTCATTCTTTTTTAACAATGGCCTACGGCCACTAACGTCGTGGCGCTTCGCCCACACCAGACTAAGAGGAAACCAACGGCTGTTCCCTCTTAGAACTCCCAGCCGCCCCGCAACATTTTCAAACAGCGAAAAGGTCGCCATGGGGATTTATCTAGCTTTTAACGTCGTTTGTAATCGGCTTCGGCCCATCTTGATGTAAAGAGTGAAAATGCTAACGCTTCCGATGGTACATCTGATGTGAATGGATTCACGAATGTCGTGATGGCAGGATGCCAAAGAACGACCTGTACCGCGAAAGCTAGCCTGACGTCCTGTCAGGCTCACGCTATTTTCTTCAACGGCCTCAAGTCCAGAGTTGAATCACACCCTTTGAAAGTAAAGTCTTTAACTCATTTATGCCCCGTTCCTTGTTAGCCTTTGAGAGCGCCGAATTTCCTGTTTCATTATTTGACTTACTTTTACTCATGCAAGTACGGTGTTGTATGGACTGTTTTAACAGCCTTGAGATTTGAACCAACAAACTTCTTATAAGGCTTAAGCGACTCCTCACGGTTGCCAATGATATGAAAATTCGCACGTTTGGCTATCTTGATATTCATTTCTTCTACAACATCAACTGACACTTGAACCTTGCCGCGTGGAAAACGATTTGATTTGTTTATCATGTAAGCAACATTTGGTGATATCGGATAGTAGAAATCACATTCATGATCTTTTGGTGGTTTAATCTCGTTGGTTAATGCTTGATGAACATTAACAATGGGCTGGTCAGAAGTAATGAACGGTGTATCTGTGTCATTGAGCAGCAGGCAATGAATGTCGTCTTTTCTGTCTAAGTAAAGTGATCGACCTAAGTTCATACCGAACATGTAACTAATGAACCACCAACACTCTAACGTTAACGTCTTAATATGATTGGCTGCTGTGTTGCTTATCGTATCTTTGAAGTTTTTAGTTCTCGCAATTTGTTGACCATAGAATTGCATGAACTTAATCATATTATCGTCTTTATCAAGTACCGATAAATTTCGATTTGCAAGCGCCTCTAGAGTTTCTTGAACTTCATTTTCGTGAGCTGTGTGATAGTTTTCAACACCGTTGCACTTCCAGGCTTCAATCATCTTATCAGCGATTTCATCTTTTTTACCGCCTTGTTTATACAGCGATTCCAAGCATTGCATTGCTAGGTAATCACTTAGATAAGACATGTGCAGTTCGTGTAGGTCTTTATGGCTTTTTGACGACCATCTTTTGATTATTTGCACATGTTCAGGCGTAAGTGGTTTTACTTGATAAAAATCACGTTCAACAGCAATGTTTTTGACACTATCGAAGCGAATATCGTTATTCTTCTTAGTCGTGTAATAAACCTGTTTGTTATCAGGCGACCATCGCTTCATATAGTTAGCCCATACATGATGATGGTTTTTCTTTGCTTCTAAACATTTTTTGTCGGTTTCAGCCATACGCCCTCCGTTGCACTAGTGTAACAAAAATCATTATAGATACAGAAAAGCTCCGACTTAGTAGAGATGAGGTTTTGATAAATGCGGAGCATTATAACGTTTTGGTTGATTTCGAGGTATTTGAAATCACAAGTATTTATCTGACATGAATTGTTGGAAGAAATCCACTTATTTAACTATCACTAAAACTCACCCAAAGACACTCTATAGCCAATTAACATGAAAGTTTAAGCGCTTGGGCTTTCCATAGAGCACTAGATACTTCTGCGTTTTACCGCACCTCAATTAATTTATATTGTTCTAAATTAGTAAAATTTATAACACAGGAGTGTCCAAAAACGAGCTAGTCACTGCTTTAAAAAGCCTAAATTCAACTCTGAACTTGAGGCCGTTGAAGACTCTCTATAAAAGAATAGCGTGAGCTGGCCATGGCCTTTCTCGCACATCCATGTGCTTCAAGGCATTCAGGCATCCTGCCTATCAGAGCCCGCTAGCTTTCGCGGTACAGGATGTACCATCGGAAGCGTTAGCATTTTCACTCTTTACATCAAGATGGGCCGAAGTCGATTACAAACGAAGTTAAAAGCTGGATCAATCCCCATGGCGACGTTTTCGCGCTGTTGTTTAAGTCAATCGGGAAAATGTTGCGGGGCGGCTGGGCCAATTATTTTATAAAGAGTAAAGAGGGAACAGCCGTTGGTTTCCTCTTGGTCTGGTGTGGGTGAAGCGCCACGACGTTAGTGGCCGCAGGCCATATCTTAAATACACTTTTGTCTAAAAATAAGTTACCAACTACATAATTTAACCAAATAAAAATGCCAGCATTTCTGCTGGCATTTTTGATCAATTGTTAACTCATTTAAGCTTAAAGCGCGGCTTGGAAAATCACGCTGTCGGCTTTCTTAGTGTAAGAATCGATTTGGTCGAAGTTCAAGTAACGGTAAGTATCAGCTGCAGTTGCATCTAATTCTTTAGCGTAGTTTTGATACTCTTCAACTGAAGGTAAACGACCCAATAGCGCTGCTACTGCTGCTAACTCAGCTGATGCTAAGTAGACGTTTGCACCAGTACCTAAACGGTTAGGGAAGTTACGTGTAGAAGTTGATACTACAGTAGCACCTTCTGCAACACGTGCTTGGTTACCCATACATAGAGAACAACCAGGGATCTCAATACGAGCACCAACACGACCGAAGATAGCGTAGTAACCTTCTTCCGTTAATTGATCGCGGTCCATCTTAGTTGGTGGTGCAATCCATAAACGAGTCGGTAATGTTGTAGCAAACTTTTCTAACATCTTACCGGTCGCACGGAAGTGACCGATGTTTGTCATACAAGAACCAACAAACACTTCGTCAATCTTAGTTTGTGCAACGCTTGATAATAATACTGCATCATCAGGATCGTTTGGTGCACAAAGGATTGGCTCTTTGATGTCGTTTAAGTCGATTTCGATAATTTCAGCATATTCTGCATCTTTATCAGCTTTCATCAACTCTGGGTTAGCAATCCATTCTTCCATCGCTTTAATACGACGTTCAATCGTACGACGATCGCCATAACCTTCTGCAATCATCCACTTTAACATCACGATGTTAGAGGTTAGATATTCGATGATAGGCTCTTTGTCTAGCTTAATGCTACAACCTGCCGCTGAACGCTCAGCAGATGCATCAGATAATTCAAATGCTTGTTCAACTTTAAGTTTTTCAAGACCTTCGATTTCTAATACGCGGCCAGAGAAAGCGTTGATTTTGCCTTTTTTCTCAACCGTTAGCAGACCCATTTCAATTGCTTTTAATGGGATAGCATGGACTAAATCACGTAAGGTAATACCAGGTTGCATTTCGCCTTTAAAGCGCACTAGCACTGACTCAGGCATATCAAGAGGCATAACACCTGTTGCAGCAGCAAATGCCACTAAACCAGAACCGGCTGGAAATGAAATACCAATAGGGAAACGAGTATGTGAATCACCACCAGTACCTACGGTATCTGGTAATAACATACGGTTTAACCACGAGTGAATAACCCCGTCACCTGGACGTAAAGCAACACCACCACGATTCATAATGAAATCCGGTAGTGTGTGGTGAGTCGTAACATCAACAGGCTTTGGATAAGCCGCGGTGTGACAGAATGACTGCATGGTTAAATCAGCACTAAAGCCTAAACATGCTAAGTCTTTTAACTCATCACGTGTCATAGGGCCGGTAGTGTCTTGTGAACCAACAGAAGTCATCTTAGGTTCGCAGTATTGACCAGGACGAACACCAGATACGCCACATGCTT